>JAZKGR010000017.1:0-20009 GCA_040385775.1 Pseudomonadota bacterium | reverse complement strand
CCTTCATCATTCCGGGCCTGATCATGCTGTCGCTGCTCAACGAGAGCATTTCCAACTCGGCCTTCGGCATCTACATGCCGAAATGGTCGGGCACGATTTATGAGTTGCTGTCGGCGCCGGTGTCGTCGATAGAGGTGGTGATGGGTTATGTGGGCGCGGCCGCGAGCAAGTCGGTGCTGCTGGGCCTGTTGATCCTGGCCACGGCGCGGCTCTTCGTGCCCTACAGCATTGCGCACCCGTTCTGGATGCTCTGCTTTTTGCTGTTGACTGCGGTGACCTTCAGCCTGTTCGGCTTCATCATTGGTCTGTGGGCAGACAACTTCCAGAAGCTGCAGATCGTGCCGCTGATGGTGGTGACGCCGCTGACCTTTTTGGGCGGCGCGTTTTACTCGATCAACATGCTGCCGCCGCTGTGGCAAAAGATCGCGCTGTTTAACCCGGTGGTGTACCTGATCAGCGGCTTTCGCTGGAGCTTTTACGGCGTGGCCGATGTCAATGTCGGTATCAGCGTGGCCGCCATCCTCGGCTTCCTGGCGCTGTGCCTGGGTGCGGTCTGGTGGATCTTCCGGACAGGCTGGAAACTCAAAAGCTGAACACGCACAGCGTGCACGAAAAAAGGCGCCCATCACGCGAGTGATGGACGCCTTTTTTGCATCTGGCGCCATCTGAGATGGCGCCGGTGCGGGGATTTACTTGGCCGGCACAACAATCACGGTGTCACCGGTCGCGCCTGTGGCACCGGTGGAGCCTGTTGCGCCGGTAGCACCAGTTGCACCCGTCGCGCCTGTGGCACCACCGCTGGAACCTGTCGCGCCAGTCGCGCCGGTGTAACCCGTTGAACCTGTGGAGCCGGTCGCGCCGGTCGCACCAGCAGGGCCCGCAGGACCGGGAACCGTGGTCACCACGGCGGGGGTCGGCGTGACAACAGTGCGTTCGCAGGCGGTCAGGCCCAAGGTGGCAAGCATGGCAGCAACGAGGATGGAATATTTCATGGGGAAATCCTTTGGGGATGTGAGCAAACAATGCGCGCGAAAATGTGCGCAGGCAGGTTTTTTTTCTGCCTCGGCCATGAACTGCCTAAAAGGATTTCTGGGTAGACACCGGACGAACATTGAACATAAGTCCCGCGCCACCTGCAGGCTGTAGGACGGGCGCACCGCTGTCTGTCCCGAATCGGCAGCAGCGCGGCCGGGCCTGCTCTTGAAAACCGGGGCGGGCAGGCTCATCTGTGATGATTGAATCATTCACGCCCGAAAGGCCCTGTCATGTCCGCCAGCCTCGCAAGCACCCCCGTCGTTCAGGTCAAACCGCTCGGTTTTCCATGGGAGACCATGGACCCGTTTTTGTTCTGCGCCTACCACGACGACGCTTACCCGAAGGGCAATGCCGATATGGGGCCGGCGGCGTCGCTGGCCGGCCGCGCCATCGGCCAGGACTTCAGCCGCAAGGACGGCTGGAGCATGTACCACGGCGAGAAGGTGCCGGGCTTTCCGCCGCATCCGCATCGCGGCTTTGAGACCGTCACCATCGTGCGCAAGGGCCTGATTGACCATTCCGACTCGCTGGGCGCGACCGCGCGTTTTGGCGGCGGCGATGTGCAGTGGCTGACCGCCGGCAAGGGCATCGTGCATGCGGAGATGTTTCCCTTGCTCGATGAAAAAAACGACAACCCGCTGGAGCTGTTCCAGATCTGGTTGAACCTGCCTGCGCGCAGCAAGATGAGCGAGCCGCACTTCACGATGTTCTGGTCGCAGGACATTCCGCGCATGACGGCCACGGACGAGGCCGGCCGCAGCACCGAGGTGGCCGTGATTGCCGGACGGCTGCAGGATGCCGGCGCTCCGCTGGCGCCGCCGCCCGACTCCTGGGCCGCACAGGCGCAGGCCGACGTGGCGATCTGGACACTGCGCATGGCGCCGGGCGCACGCTGGACCGTGCCGGCCGCCGCAGGCACAGGCACGCGCCGTCAGCTTTATTTCTTCAAGGGCAGCTCGGTCGCCATCGCCGGCCAGGACATCCGCAGCCCGTCGGCCATCGAGATACGCGCCGATGTTGCGGTTGAGCTGGTCAACGGTGATGCCGAAGGCGAATTTTTGCTGCTGCAGGGCAAACCGATCGCCGAACCGGTGGCGCAGTACGGACCTTTCGTGATGAACACGCAGGCCGAGATCGCGCAGACCATGGCCGAGTACCGTCGCACGCAGTTTGGCGGCTGGTCTTTTGACAGCGACACGCCGGTGCACGGGCGCGACCCCGCGCGTTTTGCAGTGCATCCGGGCGGGCGCGAGGAGCGGCCGGCAGAAGCGCCGGCATCTGCCAGCGCCTGATACAAGGTGTTGCCTGCAGCGCTGCCGGTCAGCGATGTGGGCAAGTAAACTGGTCATGCCCCTGCGGGCGGGCGGTGATGACAATCACCGGCTCTACATTTCACAAGAGGTGATTCATGGCGATTGGCTGGTTGGCGGTGTTGCAGATGGTTCCCTGGTCGGACGTGATCAAGAACGCGCCCAAAGTCGCCGACGGCGCCAGAAAACTCTGGAGCACTGTCGCCAAGAAGCCGCCGCCAACCCCGCCTGCGGATACCGGCACCAGCGTGCAGCTGTCGCCGGAAGGCCAGGCCATCGCCGCGCTGCAGGCGCATGTGCTGGCGCTGGAAAGCGCTACCCACGACCTGCACGAACAGATGCTCGCATCTTCAGAGCTGATCAAAGCGCTGGCCGAGCAGAACACCCAGCTGATACGGCGCGCCGAGGTCAACCGCGTGCGCCTGCTGGTGCTGGCGGGGGTCACGGCGCTGGTGGCCGTCATCGCCGTGGTCGGCCTCACGCTGGTGCTGGCGCGCTGACGGAGGCCAGCAGACCTTGTCGCTCGCGCCCGTCACTCTCTCCGGTAGCCACATCCGGCTGGAGCCCTTGACACTGGGTCATGTGCCGGCGCTGGCGCGCGCGGGACTCTACCCGGAACTCTGGCGCTTGCAGCCCGCGCCCATCGTGACTGAAGCCGACATGCTGGCCTACGTGGCCGCCGCGCTGGACAACCAGCAGCGCGGGCTGAGCCTGCCCTTCGTCATAGCCCGTCAGAGCGACGGGGAGGTGATCGGCAGCACGCGCTACATGGACATCGCCCTGCCGCACCGCCGGCTGGAAATCGGCGCGACCTGGCTCTCCCCCACCTGCCAGCGCAGCGGCGCCAACACCGAGGCCAAGCTGTTGCTGCTCACGCATGTATTTGAAACCTTGAAGCTGATCCGGGTAGTCTTCAAAACCGAAGTGCTCAATCAGCAGTCGCGCCAGGCGCTGGCGCGCATCGGTGCGGTCGAGGAAGGCATCTTTCGCCAGCACCTGATTGCAGCCTCAGGGCGCAGGCGCGACATGGTTTATTTTTCCATCCTCGACAGCGAGTGGCCGGCGGTGAAGGCCGCGCTGGCGAGCCGGCTAGGTGACAGCGGGCGCCCCGGCCGGACCGAATGACGGTATCGCGCCAGCAACCGCAGCCGCTGGACGCAACAGCCACCAGGTGGACAGCATGCCGCCGCCCTTGATCTCCAGCGGCTCGCGCGCGCTGAATTCAAACTTCCCGCGTGTTTGCAGGTACACGGCTTCTGTCACGTGAATGGCGCCGGTCGCGCCTGTGCTTTCCATGCGGCTGGCCACATTGACCGTGTCGCCCCAGACATCGTAGAGAAAACGCTTGACGCCGATGACGCCAGCCACCGCCGGACCGGCGTGGATGCCAATGCGCATACCCAGCTGGGTTCCGTTGGCGCGGTTGTAGCGCTCCAGCGCCTCCCCCATGTCCAGTGCGAGCTGCGCCAGGCTGTCCAGCCGCTGGTCCGACACCACCATGTAGGCATCTCCAATGGTCTTGATTTTCTCCAGCGCATGCCGCTCCACGAGTTCATCGAATGCAGAGAAGATGTCGTTGAGCACCAGCACCAGCGCATCGGGCGGCAAGGCCCGGGAGAAACGGGTGAAGCCGGCAATGTCCGCGAACAGCACGCCCATGTTTTCAAACTTGACGGCCTTGACCTTGCCGTCGCGCTTGAGTTCCTCGGCAATGGAAGCCGGCAGCACGTTGTACAGCACCGTGTCGGCCCGGGCGCGTTCGGCCTCGGCACGGCGCGTCTCGGTATAGAGCTCCAGGTTGCGCGCGTAACTGAACTTGTCCAGTTCCAAGCACAGAACAACCACGCAAAAAGGGTTGACAAGCATCGCCAGCACACGGGCTGCATCGCCGTGCCGCCAGACTGCGGCCAAGCCCAGCACGACAAAACTGAGCAGGTACATGGGACGACGCACCGGGCGCGGTGTGCACATCACGGTGGCTACAAAGGTCAAGCCGGCCGCGTAAATCGACAGGTCACCGCGCCGCCAGGCCGCCGCCGCACCTATCCAGGTCGCCAGCGCCACCGCACCGATGCAGGCCAGGTGGAGCGGGACTTCGCGGCTGCGTGATGGCCCAAGCAAGTGGTCGGCGGCAACAATGCCGAGAAAAAAGAGTTCGGCGGTGAGCTGCCAGCCCAGCAGCCAGATTGAGGCGGCCGGCAAGGCGTCCCAACCACCGGAAATGGAGGGTGCATGGATGGCCAGGGCTGCAGGCGGCAACAGACACGCGACGACCTTGCTGTAACGCACCCCCTGCGCCCAGCTTTTGCTGACGAGCCACTCCCGAAACGCCGGATCCTGCATGACGCTCCCCCTGACGCCGCACTGCATGGGCACGGCATGGGGCAACCATACGTGGGCCGTCACAGGTCGTCAATACAACGATGATTTGCCTGTTGTGCGGAGGAGTCGCCGGAGCCTGCCGGCTGTCCATGAAAAAAGCGCCCGAAGGCGCTTTTTTCATGGGGTGCTCCGGCGAATTACTTCGCTACAACGCGCACCATCTCCAGGCACTTGTTGGAGTAACCCCATTCGTTGTCGTACCAGGCCACCACCTTGATGAAGGTGCTGTCCAGCGCGATGCTGGCGTCGGCGTCAAACACGCTGGTGCAGGTCTCGCCGCGGAAGTCGGTGGCCACCACCTTGTCTTCGGTGTAGCCGAGGATGCCCTTGAGCGCGCCTTCGCTTTGTGCCTTCATCTCGGCGCAGATTTCTTTCAGCGTGGCTTCCTTGTTGAGCTCGCAGGTCAAGTCGACCACCGACACGTCGGAAGTCGGCACGCGGAAGGACATGCCGGTCAGCTTCTTGTTGAGCTCGGGGATGACCACGCCGACAGCCTTGGCTGCGCCGGTGCTCGACGGGATGATGTTTTCCAGGATGCCGCGGCCACCGCGCCAGTCCTTGTTGCTTGGGCCGTCCACGGTTTTCTGGGTGGCCGTCGCTGCATGCACGGTGGTCATCAGGCCGCGTTTGATGCCCCATTTGTCATTGAGCACCTTGGCGACGGGTGCCAGGCAGTTGGTGGTGCAGCTGGCGTTGGAAATGATGGCTTGGCCGGCATAGGTCTTGTCGTTGACGCCGTAGACAAACATCGGTGTGTCGTCTTTCGACGGCGCCGAGAAGATGACTTTTTTGGCACCGGCGGCCAGGTGTTTTTCACCCGAGGCCTTGTCGAGGAACAGGCCGGTGGCTTCGAGCACGATGTCGGCGCCGATCTCGTTCCACTTGAGCGCAGCGGGGTCGCGCTCCTGCGTCAGGCGGATTTTTTTGCCGTTGACGATCAGCGTATTGCCTTCGACCGACACATCGCCCTTGAAGCGGCCATGCACCGAGTCGTACTGCAGCATGTACTTGAGGTAGTCGGGCTCGAGCAAGTCGTTGATGCCGACGATCTCGATATCGCTGAAATTCTGCACGGCTGCGCGCAAGACATTGCGCCCGATGCGGCCGAAGCCGTTGATACCCAATTTGATCGTCATCTGCTATTGCTCCTGGAAGTTGAAATTCTCTCGATTGTCATTGCGGACCTGATCCGCAATCCATGCACCGGGAACATGGATCCCGGGTCAAGCCCGGGATGACAGCTGTTGTCCTGCGTCTATTTCTTCAGCACCTTGCGCACGGTGTCGGCCACATTCTCGGGCGTGAAGCCGAAATGCTTGAACAGCACCGGCGCGGGTGCCGACTCACCGTAGCTGTCGATGCCGACCACGGCGGCGCAGCCGTATTTCCACCAGCCGTCGGTAACGCCCATCTCGACCGCGATGCGGGGAATACCTTCGGGCAACACCTGCGACTTGTAGGCCGCGGTCTGTTTGTCGAAGGTGGTGTTGCTGGGCATGGAGACCACACGCACAGCAATCTTGTGGCTGGCCAGCAGTTCCTGCGCTTTCAGCGCGAGCTGCACTTCGGAGCCGGTCGCGATGATCACGGCCTGGGCTTTTTTGGCCAGGCCGACTTCGGCCGGCTCGGACAGCACGTAGGCGCCGCGACTGATCTCGCCGAGGTCGTTCTTCGGCGCGTAAGGCAGGTTCTGGCGGCTCAGCAGCAGGGCGGTCGGCTTGTTTTTGTTTTGCAGAGCCACGGCCCAGGCCACGGCGGTTTCAGCGGTATCGCCAGGACGCCAGACGTCGAGATTGGGGATCAGGCGCAGGCTGGCGGCATGTTCTATCGACTGATGCGTCGGGCCGTCTTCACCGAGGCCGATGGAATCATGGGTGAACACATGCACCACGCGGATTTTCATCAGCGCGGCCATGCGGATGGCGTTGCGGCTGTAGTCGCTGAAGGTCAGGAAGGTGCCGCCGTAAGGGATGTAGCCACCATGCAGCGCGACGCCGTTCATGATGGCGGCCATGCCGAACTCGCGCACACCATAGTTGATGTGGCGGCCGATGAGCTTGCTGCCGTCGGCTGCGTCGCTTTTCACCACATCGCCGGCCAGGTCGAAGCGCAGCGCCGGCGTGCTTTTGGTGTTGGTCAGGTTGGAGCCAGTCAGGTCGGCCGAGCCGCCCAGCATTTCCGGCAAGGCGGCGGTGAAGGATTCGAGCGCGATCTGCGAGGCTTTGCGCGAAGCCACGGTTTCGGCCTTGGTGTGCGCGCCAACCACGGTGTCCACTGCGGTCTGCGAGAACGCGCGCGGCAGCTCGCCCTTCATGCGGCGCGTGAACTCTGCCGCCAGCTCGGGATGCGCGACCTTGTAGGCGGTGAACTTGGCGTCCCACGCGGCTTCGAGGGCCAGGCCTTTGGCTTTGGCGTCCCAGGCCTCGTGAGCTTCCTTGGGCAACTCGAACGGTGCATGGCTCCAGCCCAGCGCCTCGCGCGTGAGCTTGATTTCTTCGGCGCCCAGCGGCTCGCCATGGGCCTTGGCGGTGTTGGCGCGGTTTGGCGAACCCTTGCCGATGTGGGTTTTGCAGACGATCAGCGTCGGTTTGTCGGCGCTGTTTTTGGCGTCGGTTATCGCGCGGTCCACCGCGTCGGCATCATGGCCGTCGATCGGGCCGATCACGTTCCAGCCGTAGGCCGCAAAACGCACCGGGGTGTTGTCGATGAACCAGGGGCTGACCTGGCCGTCAATGGAGATGCCGTTGTCGTCGTACAGCGCGATCAGCTTGTTGAGTTTCCAGGCGCCGGCCAGGGCGCAGGCCTCGTGGCTGATGCCTTCCATCAGGCAGCCGTCGCCCATGAAGACATAGGTGTGGTGGTCGACGATGCTGTGGTCGGCCTGGTTGAATTCCGCCGCCATCAGCTTTTCGGCCAGCGCCATGCCGACCGCGTTGCTGATGCCCTGGCCCAGCGGGCCCGTGGTGGTTTCCACGCCGGCGGTGTAGCCATACTCGGGGTGGCCCGGCGTCTTGCTGTGCAGCTGGCGGAAGTTTTTCAGTTCCTTGATCGGCAGGTCGTAGCCGGTCAGGTGCAAGAGCGCATAAATCAGCATGGAGCCGTGGCCGTTGGACAGCACAAAACGGTCGCGGTCGAACCAGCCGGGGTTGTGCGGGCTGTGCTTGAGGTGCCGGCCCCACAGCGCCACCGCCATGTCGGCCATGCCCATGGGCGCGCCGGGGTGGCCGGAGTTGGCCTGTTGCACGGCGTCCATGGCCAGTGCACGAATGGCGTTGGCCATGAGGGAGGAGGAGGTGTCAGCCATTTGCTTGAAATCCAGGTGGGTGAGGAGGCGTGGGGCAGCTCCCGCATCCGGCCAGCATGGGAACGCCGGCTAACACGGGAAAACCCCAGATTTTACGGGATGTACCTCGCCGCAACCGCCATTGCGCCACCGGGCACACCGTTCGCCGGCCTCGCTATGAATTCAATAGCTGGTGGTGCCCGCCCCACGTGGGCCAGAGGCCAATTTGTTGCGTAAGCGGTGATAATCGACCGCAAATGACCCTCCAAGCCCTGATTCTGGCCGCCGGCCGCGGCGAGCGCATGCGCCCGCTGACAGACGTCACCGCCAAACCGCTGCTGCAGGTGCAGGGCAAGCCACTGATCGCCTGGCACCTCGAAAGACTGGCCGCCGCCGGCGTGACCGAAGTGGTGATCAACACCGCCTGGCTGGAGCAGCAGTTCCCGGCGGCGCTGGGCGACGGCGGCGCCTTCGGCCTGCGCATCCGTTATTCGCACGAAGGCGCGCAGTTTGGCGGCGCGCTGGAAACCGCCGGCGGCATCGCCACAGCGCTGCCACTGATGCAGGACGCGCCGTTCTGGCTGGTCGCTGGCGATGTCTTCATGCCGGAGTTCGGCTTTCCGGCGTCCGACGCGCACCGGTTTGCCGCCTCCAGCGCGCTGGCACACATCTACCTGGTGCCGAATCCGCCGCACAACCCCAAGGGCGACTTCGGCATCAGCGAAAGCGGTCTGGCGCTGTCTCGCGCGGCCGAACAGTTCACCTACAGCACGGTCGGCCTGTACCACCCGGCGCTGTTCAGGGACACGCCGGCCGGACAAAAGGCCGCACTGGCGCCGCTGCTGCGCCAGGCCATGCAGGGTGGACAGGTCACGGCGGCGCTATATTCAGGCCCATGGACCGACGTGGGCACACCCGAACGCCTGGCCGAACTGAATACAACACGCTGAAACGCACCATCCATGACCATTTACGAAAAACGCCGCGCCGCTGTTGCCCGCGCACTTAAAGCCGCCGGTGGCGGCATCGCCCTGCTGCCCACCGCCCCGGAGCTGGCGCGCAACCGCGACAGCGATTTTGCCTACCGGCATGACAGCTATTTTTACTACCTGACCGGCTTCAGCGAGCCCGGCGCCTGGCTGGTCATCACTGCCGATGGCCGCAGCACGCTGTTTTGCCGGCCCAAGGACCTGGAGCGCGAAATCTGGGACGGCATCCGGCTTGGCCCCAAGGCCGCCCCAAGTGCGCTGGGCGTGGATGCGGCTTTCAGCGTCGACACGCTGGACGAGAAAATGCCCCTGTTGCTGCAGAACCAGAAGGCGGTCTGGTTCCCGTTTGCCACCCATGCCGGCCTGGAAACGCAGGTCGACGGCTGGCTGGGCAAGGTGCGCGCGCGCATCCGCTTCGGCGCCGAATGCCCGCAAAGCCAGCACGACCTGTGCAAAGTGCTCGATGAAATGCGTCTGGTGAAGGACGCGCACGAGGTCGCGATCTTGCGGCGCGCCGGAAAAATCTCGGCCGGCGCCCATGTGCGTGCGATGCAGACCTCGGCCGCCATGCTGCGCAAACCCGTGCCGGGCGGCCTGCGCGAGTACCACCTGGAAGCCGAGCTGCTGCACGAGTTCCGTCGCAACGGCTCGCAGTGGCCGGCCTACACCAGCATCGTCGCCGCGGGCGCCAATGCCTGCGTGCTGCACTACCGCGCCGGTGACGCGGAACTGAAAAGCGGCGACTTGTGCCTGATCGACGCCGGCTGCGAGCTCGATGGTTACGCCAGCGACATCACACGCACCTTCCCGGCCAACGGCAAGTTCACGCCGGCGCAGCGCACGCTGTACGACATCGTCCTCGCCGCGCAGGATGCCGCCGTCACGGTCACCAAACCCGGCAAACGTTTCATGGACCCGCACGACGCGGCGACCCGCGTGCTGGCCCAGGGCATGCTGGACACCGGCCTGCTCGACAAAAAGAAACACGGCAAGGTGGACGACGTGCTGGAATCCGGCGCCTACCGCCAGTTTTACATGCACCGCACCGGCCATTGGATGGGCATGGATGTGCACGACTGCGGCGACTACACCGAGCCCGGCAGCAAGCCGCGCGAGGAGCAGGACGCGCTGGGCCAGACCGTGATGCGCAAGCCCTCGCGCATCCTGCGCCCCGGCATGGTCACCACCATCGAGCCCGGCATCTATGTGCGTCCAGCCAAGGGCGTGCCCAAGGAGTTCTGGAACATCGGCATCCGCATTGAAGACGACGCGCTGGTCACGGCCAAGGGCTGTGAGTTGTTGACACGCGGCGTGCCGGTGAAGGCGGACGAGATCGAAGCCCTGATGCGCGGCTGAGACTTGGCAGCGCGGATCGGCTCATCCGCCCATCGGCCATTTGCATGGCGACTTTAGGCAAATGCAATTGGCGTGATGAATAGCAAATCACTATCATTTGTTTTTTCACGATAGTTTTGTTATCGCCTCGCTGCACAGCTTCCGTCCTGCTGCAGCCGGGTCCAAGGAGTTACCCATGGTCCAGCTTGCCCGCGCCAATTTGCCCACCCTGAAAAAGACCGCCAGTTACTATGTGGTCCACGTCACCGTGGCTGCGATGGTGGCGTATGCCGTCACCGGCAACCTGCTGCTGGCCTTCACCCTCAGCCTGCTGGAGCCCACAGTGCAGGCCTTTGCCTTCTTCTTTCATGAGAAAGCCTGGGAGCGCTGGGGCGGCCGCGGCAAGCGGCCAGCCAAGGCGCTGGCGGTCACCGTTGCATGACGCAGGCATCGCATCCTGCTGCCTTTTGCTACTGAATTCATAGCTATAACGTCATGCCGTATAAGGGCCAAAGCCTGATTTGACTTGAAACCCCAAGCGCAACTGGTCTGCGAACCCCATCCAGCGGCTGGCGGGCTTATTGCTTGTAGCTGGCATGGCATCCAGCAACCTCTCCCTTGTGAAAACCAGCGCCGGCCCCGCGTGGCGGGCCCAGGAGCTGCTGCTCATGAGCGAAGTCATGCGGCTGGTGGGCAAAAGCCTGGCGCCCGAAGTCGTCATGCGCGAAATGCTGCACCTGATGTCCGAGCTGCTGGGCCTGAACCGCGGGCGCATCGTGCTGGCCGATTTTGTCGGCGACATCGCGCTGGAAGGCCTGGCCGACCGCAAACCGCCGGCCCGCGCAGCCGCTGCGCCGGCGCCGGCGTCGGCCATCCGTTACGCCTACGGCCTGACAAAAACCGAGATGGCACGAGGCCGCTACGGCCCGGGCGAGGGCATCACCGGCCGGGTGCTGGCCACGGCGCAGCCCATCATCGTGCAGGACATCGACGCCGAGCCGCAGTTTCTGGCGCGCTCGGTCGCCCGTGCGCAATTGCCGTCGGACACCGTCGCCTTCATCGCGCTGCCAATTGAAGTGAACCGCGAAGTCATTGGCGTGCTGGCCTGCCACCGCATCCGCAGCCGCGACCGCCAGCTGGCCGACGACGTGGCGGTGCTGAAAATTCTGGCCACCCTGGCCGGCCAGTTGCTGCAGTTGCAGGCGCTGGTGGCCGAGAAAACCCGGGCGCTGGAAGCGCGCAACCAGTTGCTGCGCCGCGCGCTGGAGACCGCAGCGGCGCGCTACGGCATCATCGGCACCTCACCGGCGCTGCTTCAGGCGCTGAGTGAGCTGGAACGCGTTTCCGAAGCCACGGCGAGCGTGTTGCTGCTGGGCGAGTCGGGCACCGGCAAGGAATTGTTTGCGCGCGCCGTGCACTTGTCGAGCCAGCGCCGCGACCAGCCCTTCATCAAGGTCAACTGCGCCGCCATTCCGGACACGCTGTTCGAGTCCGAGCTGTTTGGCTACGAACGCGGCGCCTTCACCGGCGCGCAGACGGCACGCGCCGGCTGGTTCGAGCAGGCCGACCGCGGCACGATTTTTCTCGACGAGATCGGCGAGATGCCGCTGGCCATGCAGACCAAGCTGCTGCGCACGCTACAGGAAGGCACCATCGTGCGCCTGGGCGGCAAGCGCGAGGTCAAGGTGGCGGTGCGCGTGGTGGCAGCCACCAACCGCGACCTGGCGCAGGACGTGTTGGCGGGCACCTTCCGGCGCGACCTGTTTTACCGCCTCAACGTGATCCCGATCCGGCTGCCGTCGCTGCGTGAACGGCAACAGGACATCCGTGCGCTGGCCTTGCATTTCCTGAGCCGCACCAACCAGGCCAACCAGCGCAATGTCAGCCTGTCGCCCGCAGCGCTGGCGCGGCTCGAACAGCATCCCTGGCCCGGCAACATCCGCGAACTCGGCAACGTGATCGAGCGGCTGGTGTTGCTGACCGACAGCGCGATGGTGTCGGGCGACGAGTTGCAGCGTTTCCTGCCAAAGGCGCCGGACCCCCACGCGCCGGTCGCGGCTGCAGCGGCGAATTCACTGGCGCAGGCATCGACACCGCCCCTGGTGCGCGACTACCTGGCGGCACAGTCACACCCGGCAGCACAGCTGCAGGAGGCGCTGAAGGACCACGGCGGCAACCAGTCGCGAGCGGCGCAGGCGCTGGGGCTGACGGTGCGCCAATTCAGCTACCGCTTGCGCAAGCTGGGCTTGCACAATGTCGACAATTTGTAGGCATTGTGTAGCGCCCCGGCGCGGCAGCACAGACGGAATGCTATCTATTTGATAGCTGTAGGCTCCCGACTGACGTGGGTTGAACGGCATTTCAATCATTGTTTGGTGGGCGTTCCGGCACTGGCACGGCGGTTGCAATGAAGTCACAACGGCATGTGCCGTGACCTCATCTGGAGCTTGCCATGACCACCGATAGCGTTCTTGTTTCCCCCGAACAACTCTCCGCCATGATGGGCACCGAGCCGGTGGTCATCATCGACACGCGTGATGCCGACACCTATGCGGCCGGCCACCTGCCTGGCGCCGTCAACATGCGCGAAATCTTCACCTTTCTGGCCACGTCCACGGCCGAAGGCCTGACCGCCTTGAAGTCCACTTTTGCAGAACATTTCGGTGCCGTCGGCCTGTCGGGCAAGGAAACCGCCGTGTTTTACGAAGACGCGCTGAACAGCGGTTATGGCCAGTCCTGCCGCGGTTATTACCTGCTGACCTGGCTGGGCTACCCGAAGATCAAGGTGCTCAACGGCGGCTTCTCCGCCTGGAAAGCCGCCGGGCTGCCGGTCAGCACCGAAGCGGCCACGCCCGTGCCCGCCACCTTCCCGGCCGACCTGGCCATGAGCGATGTGATGCTGACCAAGGACGATGTGGCCGCGGCGCTGGGCAGCGATGTGGCGCTGCTCGATGTCCGCGACATCGACGAATGGACCGGTGAGTCCTCGTCGCCTTACGGCAAGGACTTTGCGCCGCGCAAGGGGCGCTTGCCCGGCGCCAAATGGATAGAGTGGTACCGCTTCATGAAGCCGTCGGCGCTGGGCCCGGTGTTCAAGTCGCCACTGGAAGTGCAAGCTGAATGCGCCACCGCCGGCATTGCGACCGACGATACCGTCTATCTGTATTGCTTCAAAGGTGCGCGCGCATCGAACACCTTTTTGGCGCTCAAGCAGGCCGGCTTCAACGATGTGCGCATGTACTTCGGCTCCTGGAACGAGTGGTCGCGCGACGATTCACTGCCGATCGACACCGATGCGCCCGTGATGAAGGTCAAGGCACCCGCGCTGGCCCTGGCGGCATGAACTGCACAACTTTCCCCACCCTTTATACCGATCAGGAGACTTTTCCCATGTCCATGGACACCGTCATCGAACCCACCACAACCGTGAAAGCCTGGCTCAAACCCATTGACGGCGAAGGACTGGCCGCCTTTGCCGCCAAGGGCCGCGCCAATCCGGCCTCGCGTGGCACCAACAAGGTCCACACCGTGATGCGGGGCATGTACCGCTCGCTCAGCTACGTCGGCGACCATGCGCCGGTGGTGGTGGACGAACCGCTGCACCTGTTCGGCGAAAACACCGCACCGGCGCCCGGCGAGATCGTGTTGTCGGGCCTGGGCGGCTGTCTGGCGGTCGGCATCACCGCCGTGGCCACATGGAAACAGGTCAAGCTGTCGAAGCTGGAAATTTTCATGGAAGGCGACATCGGCAACCCGGCTGCCTGGGGCGCTGGTGGTGCGATCAAGGAAGCGGCGGAAATGGGTTTCCAGGCGATTCGCGTCAAGGTGGTGATCGAGGGCGATGCGAGCCGCGAGGTGCTCGACGAGATCGTGCAGCACGCCAACTTCTACTCGCCGGTGGCCAACAGCATGCGCAACCCGATCCCGTTTGAAATTGCATTGGCCTGACACCTGTTCTGAACACAGGAAACAAGAACCGTTCGGACTTAGCCTGTCGAAGTCCCTATTTCCGAATCATCCTGAGCCCGTCGAAGGGCAAGCTCAGGGCGAACGGTCTTCAAACAAACACCGGGAGTTGTAATGGAAGTCCTTGAACGTGCGGCGACACCGCCCGGCCTTTCGCCGGCCGATGAGACGCTCACCGGCGACGCGCTGATCAGCGCCGTGCGAGAGCTGGCCGACGGCCCGCTGGCCGAACTCGCCGACGACATCGACCGCCGCGGTATCTACCCCAAGTCCATCCTGCAGCGTCTCGGAGAACTCGGCGCATTGAAGGCGCACATGGCCGATGGCGAAACGCCGGCCGACTATGGCCTGGCGATTCGCGCCATGACCGAGGTCTCGCGCGTGTGTGGCGCTACCGGCTTCATGGTCTGGTGTCATGACGTTTGCGGCGTGTACATGGAGCAGTCCGGCAACCCGGCGCTGACGGGCGCGGCGCTGGAGCGGCACGGCAAGGGCCAGACCCTGGGCGCCACCGGCATGTCAAACCCGATGAAAACCTTTGCCGGCATCGAAACCTTTTTGCTGCATGCGCGCAAGGTGGAGGGCGGCCACCGCGTCAGCGGTACCCTGCCCTGGGTCAGCAACCTGGGTCCGGACCACTATTTCGGCGCCGTCGCCGATGTAGAAGGCGGCGCGCAGGAAATCATGTTCCTCGTGCACTGCGGCGCGCCCGGCGTGGAACTGCGCAACTGCCCTTCGTTTTCAGCCATGGAGGGCACCAACACCTGGGCGGTGCGCCTGACCGACTATTTTGTTGGCGAGGCAGCCCTCATCGCTGAGCCGGTGCGGCCCTTCATTGGCCGCATACGCGCGGCCTTCATCCTGCTGCAGACCGGCATGGGCCTGGGTGTGGCCCAGGGTGCGATCGACTCGATGTGGAAGGTCGAGCGCCAGCTCGGCCATGTCAATGAATTCCTCGAAGACCGGCCCGATGCGCTGCAGGACGAACTCGATGCACTGACGGCGCGCATCATGACGCTGGCGAAAACGCCTTTTGGCAGCGAGCGTGAATTCCTGATTGACGTGCTAGATGCGCGCGCGCATGCCTCCGAACTGGCGCTGCGCGCAGCACAATCGGCGCTGCTGCACCAGGGCGCGCGCGGTTATCTCATGACATCCGACGTGCAACGGCGTGTGCGCGAGTCGCACTTTGTTGCCATCGTCACGCCAGCGATCAAACACCTGCGCAAGGAAATCGCACGCCTGTCCGCCGAGGAGCAGCCGGCATGATCCTGCCGCCGCAAGACCGGCCCGGCGCACTGGCAACCGATGCTTCCGGCCTGCCCTGGGAACTGTTCATCTGCCGCGCCTGCGGGCTGATTTATGACGAGGCCAAAGGCGATGCCGACAGCGGCCTGGCCGCCGGTACCCGCTTTGCCGATATTCCCGAGGACTGGGCCTGCCCGCTGTGTGGCGTGACCAAGGCCGACTTCGAGCCTTACGCGGCCGAGCAGCCGATGCCGCAGGTGCGACGCCCCGCGCTTGCAGCGCCGCGAGCCGGTATGGCGCGGCGCAATACAGGCACGGTCATCGTCGGCGCCGGTCGCGCTGGCTGGCAAATGGCCCAGGCCCTGCGCGAGCGCGACGCCGACATACCCATCACCCTGGTCACGTCCTGCAACGGCGACATCTACGACAAACCCATGCTGTCGGTAGCGATGGCGCGCGGCGTGGCTGTTGGCCAACTTGCCCGCGAGAGCGGCGTGCAGGCCGCCCAGCGCCTGGGCGTGCGCCTGCTTGCACATACCCAGGCGATCAGCATCACAACGGCCAGCCGCCAGTTACGTACCAGCCGCGGCACCCTGCGCTACCGGCAGCTGGTGCTGGCGCATGGCGCCCAGGCACGCAGCCTGCCGCAATTGCCGGCTGAACTGTGCTGGCGTATCAACCATTTGCAAGCCTACGCGCGATTTCGTGCTGCGCTGGGCGCCACGACGCAACACATTGCCATCATCGGGGCGGGCTTGATCGGCGCGGAACTGGCCAACGATCTGGCGCTGGCAGGCCACCAGGTCACCCTGCTCGATCTGCAGGCCCGGCCACTCGCCGCCTGTTTGTCCGAAGCGCAGTCGCAGCAACTGCTGGATGCCTGGCGTGTCTTGCCGCTGCATTTTGTCGGCGGGGCACAGATAGACCACGTGATACCGCTGACTGACGCCGGTCAGGGTGCCAAACAGATCACCACGCAATGCGGACAGGTGTTCAGGGTGGACCACATCATCGTTGCTGCCGGACTCGAAACGCCGAGGCGACTGGCGAACAGTGCCGGCCTGGCCTGGAACAAGGGAATCGTGGTGGATCCAGAAACACTGTCCACCAGCGTCGAAGGCATTCACGCGCTGGGTGACTGTATCGCCATCAATGGGCAGGTCAGCCGGTTTATCGAGCCGATTGGGCGGCAGGCACAAACCCTCGCAGCCGGCATTCTTGGCCAGGAGGCCGTGCCATACCGGCAAGCGCCTGTGCCGCTGCGCGTCAAAACCACTTCGCGGCCTTTTACGCTTTAACAGACAAGCAGCGCCCTTGGGACTCTCTGCATAACTCGCGCCGCGCGCGGCGAGGCTTTTGCGGGATAAGCCGTGAGGCGCAAAACCCAAGGCAAGGCTGTACGCCTTGCCTGGTTTTGTAACGAAGCGCTGGCAACCGCGGTCGCGGTTGCAGCCCTTTGAGCCCTCATGGGCAGGCACGGCCTTTGCCGTGCGTGCCCGCAAAACCACGCCCCCGAAGGGGTTCGGACCAAAACGGGCGCTTTCCTCACCAAACCCCTGGCGTGTGCTTCAGCACACGCTGCGAGGTGTTGGCGAGCAAATCATCCCGTTGTGGACCCGAACGCGCATGGCGGGAGTTATGCAGAGGGTCCCTAGCCTGGCGTGCGTTCAGGCGTATCAGTTTGACGCTGCACAATCACTCCGCGCGAGGCAGGCGCGCCGGCTTGCGCCTCGGTGATCGTCACGATGGCAGAGCGCTCGCCCCTGCTGACACGAATCTGCAGAGGCAAAGAGCCGGGCGGTGGCGTGCTGGCGACGAAAACCTGTTTGTCAGCGTCATAACGCAGCCAGTCCGGAAGCGGCCGGCCACCGAGCGTGGTGGCCTCGACCGGTGTGGTACTTCCCGCTACCCCTCCCAGCACACCGGACGGCAACGAAAACTGGAAGCCTGACCCGTCGCGAGCAACGGTGACCGACACCAGCCCGGGCACCTGATCCGTGGCCCCCCGAAGCGCGCTGACGGAAAGACAGCCGGACCCGGCAGCGCCCGATCCACCGCACCCGCCCGAGGCCGTCGGGGCGCTCTCCAGCAGCGCATTGGCGTTGGCCACCGACAGACCGGCAGGCCGGACGCGCAGAACCGGGGTTGGCGGCGGCGGAAAGATCAACGCGCCCGGAACACCGGACAGGTCGGTGATGCTGGCCCGCGTGGTGGCGGTGTTATCAAGCAGCTCATAGTTGTCTGCCGCCGCGCCGCCCAGCGTGATGCCGGTGACAAACACGGTCTTGTTGCCGCCCACAGATGGCGTGTCGAAGTTGCCGGTGGCCGTGGCCACCGAGAGAACGTCACCCGCCACCAGCCCTGCGTAGCCTGCGCCGCCGGTGTTCAGTGTCGCGCTGGTGTTGCCGTCCACCCTCTTGTTGTTCCCGGTGATGCCGCTCACGCTGGTGATCGACGCACGTTTGATCTCCAGGGCGCCGTTGCTCAGCACCAGCGTATAGTTTTCGTTGTTGGTCGCGCCGGAAGTGATGGCCATACCCGTTTGGGCCACCGGTGTATTGAACACCGCCGCGCTGGTGCGGGTGACACCCACGCTGGCAGCCGTATCGCCGTCGATATAGCCGCTGGAGCTTCCGGTGAAAACCGGGTTGACCTGTCCATAAACCTTGCTGGCGTTGTCGCTTGTGATGGTCAGGGTAGGCGCTACGCGGTACAAAAACATGCTGCTGCTTCCAGCTGGCGTGAAGCTCGCGGAGGTGTTGTAGCGTTTGCTGTAACCCGCCACACCCTCCGTCGTGGTGAGCGGGTCGCCTGGCGTTCCGGGATCACCGCTGTAAACAAGGTATCGGCCTGACGTCGCGACGATTCCAGCCGCGCCCAGGGTATTGTTGAGCTGGCCACCTGTGGCGACACCGGCGGCATTGGAACTCCCCGCCTTGAGCACGATAGCGTCACCGGTTGCCGCAGAAGTCACTGCATTGTTCAGCGTGAGGTTCGACGCGGCGCCGGTGGTTTCTATTTTTGCAGCACCGGTCGTGGTCACGCCCGCCACGCCTGCAACCGTACCAACGGCGAGTGCACTGGTCTGGCTGTAATCAATGCTGCCGGTGTTGGCTGCCAGCGTGGTCAGTGCATTGCCGGCATGCCGCAGGGTATAGGCACCTGTGCCGGCGAGCGCCAGGCCTGCTGCGGCAATGGCACCCGATTGGGTCACGGCCCCGCCAGCGGAGAGGGTGGCATTGCCGGTTGTGGCCACGGCGGCAAGGTCAAAGCCATTGGTGTCCGTGTACTGGATGGCGCCGGCTGCGTTGGCGCCATCCGCCAGGTCCCTGGCCTGTAAATTGACCGCGCCCACGTTGTTGCCGCTGTTGGTCAGCGTGATTGCGGCACCGGCGTTGGCCAGGGTCTTGACCTGAAGTGTTCCGGCAATGACGTTTCCGGTCGTCGCTGTCTGGGTAACCGCTCCGGTGGCGATGAGGTCGAGCGTGCCGCTTCCCAGGTTTGAAGCGCCGGTGCCAACACCCAGATTGATCGCGCCTGTACGCACAAACGCGTTGCCATTGCCTGTGGTGTTGACGCTGAGGTTGGTTGCCGCAATGTCAATGCCGTTGGCGCTGCTCGTTCCTATCTGGCCATTGGCATTGAGGGTGACGTTGGTGGCGGTGATGAGTTGCGTGCCGGTGTCGGTGATCGAGCCCGCATTGAGCGTCAGGGTTTTGCCCGCCAGATTAAGCGCAGCACCGATTGTCATGACGCCCGTGCTGGCAGCATCTCCTATCACGATGGGGCCCGTGGCGCCGGTCGCAATCGCCGTTATTTCGGCGTCTGAAATGTCAAAGGCGGAAGCACCTTTAAGCGACATCGCGCGATTGGCAGTTTTGGCCTTGATGGTCAGCGTGCCTGTGGTTGCCAGCGCGTTGTTACCCAGATTTGCGTCGATCGCTACCGTGTCCGCAACAACGGTGATGGGTCCGCTACCTGCTGCTACGTCGATATTGGTGTTCTGTGTATACGTGCCCGTACCGGCGTCTACAAGAATCGTCCCGCCGGTGCCCACCGCAGCACCGCCCGTGGCCGTACCGCCCACGGCGCTGAGATTGCTGGCCAGCGTGATGCCCAGCCCGCCCCCTGCGGCATCCAGTGTGATGGCCCCGGCATTGCCCCCCGCCGCCATACCGGCCGTGCCGTTGCCGCCTGTTGTTGTGATCGCCGCCACCGCAAAGCTGCCGCCTGTGGAGCTGACATTCACCGCCGCACCGTTGCCGCCAGCCTGGTCGGCGCCGTTGCCGGCGCCGCCACCGGCTGAAATAGCAGCGACGCTGAGGGCTGCCCCGGCGCTCAGGCTGACCGCACCCGCGTTGCGCCCCGCCGTACTTGCATTGGCCGCACCGCCTGTGCTGGCGATCGTGCCAACGCTCAAGGTCCCTGTAGTGGTCACGCTGACCGCCCCGCCGTTGCCGT
>JAZKGR010000016.1:0-11754 GCA_040385775.1 Pseudomonadota bacterium | reverse complement strand
CGTCCATGCTGAACGGAATTTTCATGCGCAGGATCTTGGCGCTGTTGAACAGGCGCTCGGTGTGTTCCTCCAGACGGAAAATCGCCGTGCCATCGGCGGTGTTGTAGGCGCGTACGCCTTCAAAGGCGCCGCAGCCGTAATGCAGGGTGTGGCTCAGCACATGGATCTTGGCGTCGCGCCAATCGACCATCTGGCCGTCCATCCAGATTTTGCCGTCACGGTCTGCCATGGAAGGGGGAAGGGGGGACATGGTGCAAATCCTCTGTGGGTGGTTCTGTAGATAGCTGCCGTGCGCCGGGTGCCCTTGCGGCAACACCCGAAGGCCTGATTTTACGGGGCAGGCGGCGCCTGGGCGGAATCGGCAGGCGCAGGCGCTTCCGCTTGCACCGGCCGGAACAGCTCGTAGTGGCGCAGCTTGCCATCGGCGAAGGTACAGGTCACCGACGAGCCGGCGGTATCCGTCCACACGAAGATTTCGGGCTGTTCATTCTTCGGTGAGCGCAGGGCGCCCAGCGAGCGGGTCATGGCCACCACATGCATCAACGTGAGCCCCGGCTTGAGCTTGGCGTTCAGCATGACGGCGCTGGCGACATAACCGATGGGCTGGTCGGCCGCCCGCCTGAGCACCTGCATCATGCGCGTGAAATGCAGCAACACCCACATCAGCAGGCCACCGACCGCAGCGGCCACGCCGGCCCAGCCGAAGCTGCGGTAAGACAGCACAACAACAGCAACACCGGCTATCGGCACAAGAATTTTCTGGAAGTTCATGGCGCTATTTTCGCAGCCACGGCCATACCGCTGGCTGCGGGGAGTACGCACAAAAAGCGCCGCGCCGGCCTTCCCCCAAACTTTGCAAGTCTTTTTGCCTTTGGGGCCTTACCGGGTCTCGTTTATCAGCTATCTATTTGATAGCAAACTGGCCGCCGAAACGGCCTCATGCCAGGCTGCGCACCAAGTCGATCGCCTGTTCGACCCGCTCGACCGCGTGGATGGTCAGGCCCTCAATCGGCTTCTTGGGCGCGTTGGCCTTGGGCACCACGGCCACGCTGAAACCCAGCTTGGCGGCTTCCTTGAGCCGCTCCTGGCCGCGCGGCGCGGGGCGTACTTCACCGGCCAGCCCGACCTCGCCGAAAGCGATGAAACCCTTGGGCAGCGGTTTGCCGCGCAGGCTGGAGGTGATCGCCAGCATCACCGACAGGTCGGCTGCCGGCTCGCTGATGCGCACGCCACCGACCGCGTTGACAAACACATCCTGGTCCATGCAGGCGATGCCGGCGTGGCGGTGCAGCACCGCCAACAACATAGCCAGCCGGTCGCGGTCCAGACCGACCGACAGGCGGCGCGGACTCGGGCCGCCGCTGTCGACCAGCGCCTGGATTTCGACCAGCATGGGCCGCGTGCCTTCCAGCGTGACCAGCACGCAACTGCCAGGCACCGGCTCGCTGTGCTGGCTCAAAAAGATGGCGCTGGGATTGGTGACGCCCTTCAGGCCTTTTTCGGTCATGGCGAACACGCCGATCTCGTTGACCGCACCGAAACGGTTCTTGATCGCGCGCACCAGGCGGAAACTCGAATGCGTGTCGCCCTCGAAATACAGCACGGTGTCGACCATGTGTTCGAGCACGCGCGGCCCGGCCAGTGCGCCTTCCTTGGTCACGTGGCCGACCAGGATGATGCAGACGCCGCTGGCTTTCGCCGCACGCGTCAGGTGGGCGGCGCATTCGCGCACTTGGGCCACCGAACCGGGCGCCGACGTGAGCTGGTCGGAGTACACGGTCTGGATCGAGTCGATCACGGCCACCGCCGGCTTGGTGGCTTCCAGCGTGGCGAGGATTTTTTCGAGCTGAATTTCTGCCAGCACCTTGACCTGCGAGCCGTCCAGCCCGAGCCTGCGCGAACGCAGCGCGACCTGGGCGCCGCTTTCCTCGCCGGTGACGTAAAGCGTGTCCAGCCCGGCGCGCTGCAGCGAATCGAGTGCCTGCAGTAAAAGCGTCGATTTGCCGATACCCGGGTCTCCGCCTATCAGCACCACCCCGCCTTCGACAATGCCGCCGCCCAGCACGCGGTCCAGTTCCTCATGGCCGGTAGGGGTGCGCGCCATGTCGGTGGCTTCGATGTCGGCAAGGGTCGCCACTTCCGACGGTTTGGCCAGCGAGGCAAAGCGGTTTTTGACGGGGGAATTGCTTTCGGCGACCGATTCGATCAGCGTGTTCCAGGCGCCGCAATGCGGGCACTTGCCCAGCCACTTGGGGTTGCTGCCGCCGCATTCGGTGCAGCTGTAAATCGTCTTGTCTTTGGCCATGCCGGATATTACTGTATTTATACACAGTACGGGTAAGTCCCGCCGCGACGTCGCAAGTGGCTTGACCGATTTTCATTTAACATGTTAAATAAATCGACTGCGCTCATGACCACCCCATTTATCCACCGCAATTTGCCCCGGCTACTGCTGCAGGCGCGCGAATCCGTCATGGCCCACACCCGCCCACGACTGCGCGAACACGCCCTGAGCGACCAGCAGTGGCGCGTACTGCGGGTGCTGGGTGAACACGGCGTGGTCGAAACCGGCAAGGTGGCGCGCGAGGCCTTCATCCTGGGCCCCAGCCTGACCGGCGTGCTGACCCGCATGGAACGCGACGGCCTGATCCGGCGCGCGCGCGATCCGGCCGACCAGCGCCGCACAGTGGTCGAGGCCACCGACAAGGGCATGCAGCTGGTCAATGCGCTGTCGCAAACCATAGAAGCGCACTACGCGTGGATGGAGCAGTCGCTGGGCAAGGAAAATCTGTCGCAGCTTTATGACTTGCTCGACAAGGTGATCGAACTGGAGCAGCCATGAGCTGGATGCCTGATGGATGCGTGTACGGGGTGCTGCTCAATTTCAGAAATGAAGTCGAGGCCCTGAGGCCGCAGATGACACAGCCCCCCTACAAGGCGCCGCCCAAAGCCCCGGTGCTGTATGTCAAGACCGCCAACACCTGGAGCGCACACGGCGCGGCCATCGCCGTCCCTGCCCGCGTGCCCGACGTCGAAATCGGCGCGACCATTGCCATGGTGATCGGCGACGCCGGCAAGGTGCAGGGCTACGTGCTGATGAACGATCTGTCCATCCCCCACGCCAGCTTTTTCCGCCCGCCCGTCAAGTTCAAGTGCCTGGACGGCTTTCTGGGCATTGGCGAGAAGCTGCTCCCGGCGGATCTGGCCGGGGACCCTTCGGCCTTCAGGCTGGAGATGCGTATCAACGGCGATCGGAAGCAATTCCTTGATTTTTCAGACCTCGTTCGCCCTGCTGCGCAATTGTTGACCGATGTCGGCGAGTTCATGACGCTGCAGCCCGGCGATGTGTTGATGCTGGGCTGCGACGCGGGTCGGCCGCTGGCCAAAGTGGGCGACCGCATTGACATCACCGCACCCGGTTTCGGCACGCTGAGCAACACACTCGCCGCGGAGGCCACATGAAACACGCCCGCGTTGTTTTTCAGGGCGTGACGCAACACGCAGTCGAGCACGATGGGCGACTGCGGCTCGATGATGGGCGGATCGTCGCCGAAGATGCCGTCACATGGCTGCCGCCGCTGGCGCCGACGCCGCGGCCGCGCACCATTCTCGCGCTCGGGTTGAACTACGCCGACCACGCGAAAGAACTGGCGTTCAAGGCACCCGAGGAGCCGCTGGTGTTCATCAAGGGCGAAAGCACGCTCATCGGACATCGCCAGCTCACGCGCCGGCCGGCCGAGGTGCAGTTCATGCATTACGAATGCGAGCTGACCATCGTTGTCGGCCACACCGCGAAGAACGTGAAGCGTGATGACGCGCGCGACTTCATCGCCGGCTACACCGTCGCCAACGACTACGCCATCCGCGACTACCTGGAAAACTGGTACCGCCCCAACCTGCGCGTGAAGAACCGCGACACCTGCACACCGCTGGGCCCCTGGCTGGTGGACGCGGCTGATATTCCCGACCCGATGGCGCTGGCGCTGCAGACCACCGTCAACGGCCAGGTCACGCAATCGGGCAACACCAGGGACATGATTTTCGGCGTGGGTTTCCTGATCGAATACTTCAGCAGCTTCATGACCCTGCAACCCGGCGACCTGATTCTGACCGGCACGCCCGACGGCGTGGTCGATTGCCGCTCCGGCGATGTCGTCGTGACGCGTATCGACGGCCTGGGCGAACTCATCAACACGATTGAATAGACATGACCAGAATTGACCACCTCATCAACGGCCAATCCGTCGCCGGCAGCAGTTATTTCGAGACTGTCAACCCGGCCACGCAGGAGGTGCTGGCCGAGGTGGCGGCGGGTGGTGAAACCGAAGTCAATGCTGCCGTTGCCGCTGCCAAAGCCGCTTTCCCTGCGTGGGCAGGCATGGCCGCGCCGCAGCGCGCAAAAATCATCCGCAAGCTCGGTGACCTGATTGCTGCGCATGTGCCGGAAATCGCGCAGACCGAGACCAACGACTGCGGCCAGGTCATCGCCCAGACCGGCAAACAGCTGATACCGCGCGCGGCCGACAACTTCTATTACTTCGCCGAGATGTGCACTCGGGTCGATGGCCATACCTACCCGACCGAAACCCATCTGAACTACACGCTGTACCACCCGACCGGTGTCTGCGCGCTGATCTCGCCATGGAACGTGCCCTTCATGACGGCCACCTGGAAGGTCGCGCCCTGCCTGGCCTTTGGCAACACCGCGGTCCTCAAGATGAGCGAACTCTCGCCGATGACGGCGGCGCGTCTGGGCGAGCTGGCGCTCGAAGCCGGCATTCCGCCCGGCGTGCTCAACATCGTGCATGGTTATGGCAAGGACGCCGGCGAGCCGCTGTGCAGCCACCCCGACGTGCGCGCCATTTCCTTCACCGGCTCCACCGCCACCGGCAACCGCATCGTGCAATCGGCCGGCCTGAAAAAATTCAGCATGGAGCTCGGTGGCAAGTCGCCCTTTGTGATCTTCGACGACGCGAATCTCGAGCGCGCGCTCGACGCCGCGATCTTCATGATCTTCAGCAACAACGGCGAGCGCTGCACTGCAGGCAGCCGCATCCTGGTGCAGCAATCGATTTACGCCGACTTCGCCGCGAAGTTTGTGGAACGTGCCAAACGCATCAGGGTCGGCGATCCGATGGATGAGGCAACCACCATCGGCCCGATGATTTCGCAAGGCCACCTGGCCAAGGTGCGCAGCTACATCGAGCTGGGCCCCAAAGAAGGCGCGACCTTGCTGTGCGGCGGGCTTGGTACACCAGACCTGCCGGACCGCGTAAAAAAAGGCAACTACGTGTTGCCCACGGTGTTTGCCGACGTCGACAACCAGATGCGCATCGCACAGGAGGAAATCTTCGGACCGGTGGCCTGCCTGATCCCGTTCAAGGACGAGGCCGAGGCAATACGCCTGGCCAACGACACGGCCTACGGCTTGTCGAGTTATGTCTGGACCGAAAACATCGGAAAGGCGCACCGCGTCGCCGCCGCTGTCGAAGCCGGCATGTGTTTCGTCAACAGCCAGAACGTGCGGGATTTGAGGCAGCCGTTCGGCGGCACCAAGGCGTCGGGCACCGGGCGTGAAGGCGGCACCTGGAGTTATGAGGTGTTCTGCGAACCGAAGAATGTGGCGGTGTCGCTCGGATCGCATCACATTCCGCATTGGGGAGTGTGAGATGCGCTCGGGCTTGCTTCTGTGTTTTGCATTGGCCGGAAGGGCGGGGGGCTCTGCTCCGCGCATTTCCTCCGGACAGGTCTGCGCCCTGTCCTCCCCCTTGATTGCGCTGCGCAAAGCCCCCCACCCTTTCGTAGTCGGCCTGCAGGCGCGCACGCAAACTACCCCGAGCGGATGGGCGGTGCGGGGCGCCCGCCGCAGCGAAGTCAAGGAGGAGAGACGGGCGCAGCCCGTCCCGGGGGACATGAGCGGAGGCGGGCGCCCCGCGTCGACCAGCCGCGGAGCGCACGCCAACATCTCAAAAGGACCGACATGGGTACCCTAGCACTCGCCGCCAAAATCACCCATGTGCCGTCCATGTATTTGTCGGAGTTCCCGGGACCGAACTTCGGCTGCCGTGACGCAGCCATCGCTGGCCACAGGGAAATCGACCGCCGTTGCCGCGCGCTCGGCGTGGACACCATCGTCGTGTTCGATGTGCACTGGCAGGTCAACAGCGAGTACCACATCAATTGCGGGCCGAAGTTCGAGGGCAACTACACCAGCAACGAGCTGCCGCACTTCATCAAGAACATGCCCTACGCCTACCCCGGCAACCCGGAACTCGGCCACCTGATGGCCGACAAGGCCAATGCCATGGGCGTGAAAAGCCGCGCGCACTCGGACACCACGCTGGAGCTCGGCTACGGCACGCTGGTGCCCATGCGTTACATGAACAGCGACCAGCACTACAAGGTCATCAGCATCAGCGGCTGGTGCGACTGGCACGACCTGGCAGAGTCCGGCCGCTTCGGGCTTGCGGTGCGCAAGGCGATAGAGGAAGACTACGACGGCACCGTCGCGGTGTTCGCCAGCGGTTCGCTGTCGCACCACTTCGCCGACAACGGCCGTGCGCCCGAGTTCATGCACAAGGTCTACGATCCCTTCCTCGAGCAGGTGGACCAGCGCGTGGTCGAGCTCTGGAAAGCCGGCGACTGGAAAACCTTTCTCGGCATGCTGCCCATGTACGCCGACAAATGCTGGGGCGAAGGCGACATGCATGACACCGCCATGCTGCTGGGCCTGCTCGGCTGGACCGGCTACAGCGCGCCCGCAGAAATCATCACGCCCTACTTCGGCAGTTCGGGCACCGGGCAGATCAACGCGATTTTCCCGGTCACGCCGCTGCCGGCGTCTGCCGACTGACTGGACGCCCATGCCCCACCTCGTCATCCTCTACACCCCCAACCTGGACGCGCAAACCGACATGACCGCGCTGTGCCGCAAGCTGGCCGACATCATGCTGGCGGTGCGCGATGAGGACGGCAAGCAGGTCTTTCCCACCGGCGGCACACGCGTGCTGGCCTACCCCGCAGCGCACTATGCTGTCGCCGACGGCAAGGCGGACTACGGCTTTATTTACCTGAACCTGCGGATGGCCGGCGGCCGCTCGGATGCTACTAAAAAGAGAGCTGGAGATGCCCTGCTGGCGGGGGCCAGAGACCATTTCGGCACACTTTTCGAACGACAGGCGATTGGCATGACGCTGCAGATCGACGAAAGCCCGGGCCAGGTCTACGACGGCAAACACAGCAGCCTGCACCCGCTGTTCAACAAGGGCTGACATGTTTTCTACCGACCTCATCGCCCAGCTCGCCGGCGAACTGCAAGCCAGTGAAACCTCGCGCGTGCAGATCGGGCACTTCAGCAAACGGTTTCCGGACATGACGGTGGCCGACGGCTATGCCATTTCGCGGGCGTGGGTGCAGATGAAAATCGCCGGAGGGCGCGTCGCGCGCGGCCACAAGATCGGCCTGACCTCGCGCGCCATGCAGATCTCCAGCCAGATTGACGAGCCCGACTACGGCACCTTGCTCGACGACATGTTTTTCGAACCGGGCGCATTGCCCTCTGCACGCTTTATCGCGCCGCGCGTCGAAGTCGAGCTGGCCTTCATCCTGAAGAAGAAGCTGGAAGGCACACACATCACTGTGAACGATGTGCTGGACGCCACCGACTACGTGCAACCCGCGATCGAGATCATCGACGCGCGCATCGAGCAGTTCGACCGCGTGACCAAAGCGCCGCGCAAGGTCTACGACACCATCAGCGATAACGCCGCCAATGCCGGCATCGTTCTGGGCGGGCACAAGGTCTTGCCGCGTGAGATGGACCTGCCCTGGGTCGGCGCCATCCTGCGGCAAAACGGTGTGGTCGAGGAAACCGGCCTGGCCGCCGGCGTGCAGGGCCACCCGGCCATCGGCGTGGCCTGGCTGGCGATGAAACTCGCGCCTTGGGGTGAATGCCTGAAGGCCGGCGAGGTCGTGCTGGCCGGCTCCTTCACCCGGCCTGCCATCGCCAAACAGGGCGATGTGTTCGACGTCGACTACGGTCCGCTGGGGCGTTTTGAATTTTCTTTTTCCTGAGCACAAAATATGAAAACCCCGGTCAACACCTTCAAGCAGGCCATCGCCGCAAAAAACACGCAGATCGGCCTGTGGGTCAGTCTGGCTGACGCCTACAGCACCGAAATTTGCGCCGGCGCAGGTTTCGACTGGCTGCTGCTCGATGGCGAACATGCGCCCAACGATGTGCGCAGCATCCTGGCGCAACTGCAGGTCGTGGCGGCCTATCCTTCGCACCCGATTGCGCGTGTGCCCATGGGCCACGGCCATGTCGGTGAAGCGCTGATCAAGCAGTACCTGGACATCGGCGTACAGACCCTGCTGGTGCCCATGGTGGACACCGCCGAACAGGCGGCTAATCTGGTGCGCGCCACGCGTTATCCGCAACACGATGCGCGGGGCAAGGACACAGGCGGCGTACGCGGCATGGCCGGTGCGCGCGCCTCGCGCTGGGGCCGCATTCCCAACTATGCGCATGACGCCAATGCCCAGGTCTGCCTGCTGGTGCAGGCCGAAACCCAAACCGCGCTGGACAACCTCGATGCCATCGCGGCCGTGGACGGCGTGGATGGCGTCTTCATCGGCCCGGCCGACCTGTCGGCCTCGCTGGGCCATGTCGGTAACCCCGGCCACCCCGACGTGCAGGCGGCGATCGAGTCGGCGATTGCGCGCATCCTCAAGGCCGGCAAGGCGCCCGGCATCCTGACCACCGACGAAAAACTGGCGCGCCACTACATCGCACTCGGCTGCACGTTTGTCGCCGTCGGCCTGGACACCAACCTGCTGGTGCGCCACACCAGCGCGCTGGCCGCCACCTTCAAGGCCGGTATCAGCGTCGCGCCCGCCGGCAAGACCTATTGATACAACGCATCACGGAGCCAAAACCATGAACGCCGTCCTGAACCCATCGCCCGCCGCCATGCATCCCGAAGAATGGGCGGCGCGCCTGCAGCTGGCCGCCTGCTACCGCGTGTTTGCGATGCTGGGCTGGACCGAGATGATTTACAACCACATCACGGTGCGGCTGCCGGACAGCGTGACCGGCGGTGACAAACAGTTCCTGATCAACCCCTTCGGCCTGCATTATTCGGAAGTCACGGCCAGCAATTTGCTGAAGATCGACCTGCAGGGCAAGAAGCTCGACAACAACCCCTGGCCCGTCAACCCGGCCGGCTTCACGGTGCACGCGGCCATCCACGACGGCCTGCCCGATGCGCATTGTGTGATGCACACCCACACCACCGCCGGCGTGGCAGTCGCCTGCACCCAGGGCGGGCTGGCGCAGAACAACTTTTATTCGGCGCAGCTGCACGGCCTGGTCGCTTATCACGACTTCGAGGGCATCACCATCCACGCCGACGAGGCGCCGCGCCTGCTGAAGAACATCGGCGACAAGCCGGTGGTGATCCTGCGCAACCACGGGCTGCTGGCGTGGGCGCCCACCTTGCCGCTGTGTTTTGTGCGTCTGTGGACCTTGCAGCGCGCTTGCGACATCCAGCTCGCGCAGGCAGCCATGGGCCCGGCGATTGCGGTGTCCGAAGCGGTTGCCAGCAAGACCACCCATGATTCCTTTCAGTTCGACGCGCAATTCGGCGCCGGCCAGGATGTGTTTGATGCGCTGGTTCGGCAGGTCGACCGGATCGACGACAGCTATAAAAAGTAGAGCAATTAATGTCCACTGGACGGGGGCTGGAGGCCAATTTGATCATCAAGAAGGTGTGTATTTACGGTGCGGGCGCGATCGGCGGATGGCTGGGCGTGAAGCTGGCGCAGGCCGGTTGCAGCGTCAGCGTGGTGGCGCGCGGTGCGACCCTGACGGCACTGCAGCAGCACGGCTTGCGCTTGCAACAGGGCGAGGATGTCAAGTCGGTCCAGGTCGAGGCCAGCGCCGATCCGGCAGTGCTGGGCGTGCACGACCTGGTCATCATCGCGGTCAAGGCGCCAGCGCTGGCGGACGTCGCCCGCGCCGTTGCGCCGCTGATCGGCCCGGACACCGTGGTATTGACCGCGATGAACGGCGTCCCCTGGTGGTTTTTTGAAGGCTTCGGCACGCAGTACGCCGGCACGCGGCTCAAGGCGGTGGACCCGGACGGCGCAATTGCCCGCGCGATTCCCGCAAAACACATCATCGGCTGCGTGGTGCATGCGAGCTGCTCACTGAACAGCCCGGGGTTTGTGAAGAATCACTTCGGCAACAAACTGATCATCGGCGAGCCTTCAGGCGACAAGACCCCACGGGTGCAGGCGCTGGCGGCCTTGCTGGAGAAAGCCGGCCATGAGGTCGCGGTGTCGGAACAGATCCAGAAAGACACCTGGTACAAGCTTTGGGGCAACATGACGGTCAACCCGATCAGCGCTTTCACCGGCGCGACCACCGACCTGATCCTGGGCGACCCGCTGGTGCGCGATTTCATCTCGAAGGTGATGCTCGAAGCGAAAGAGATAGGCGCGCGCATCGGCATCCCGATTGACCAGCAACCGGAAGACAGGCACGCGGTCACCCTCAAGCTCGGCGCCTTCAAGACCTCCATGCTGCAGGACGTGGAAGCCGGCAAGGCGGTTGAACTCGACGCGCTGGTCACGGTGGTCAAGGAGCTGGGTGAACTGACTCACGTGCCGACGCCTTTCACCGACGCCCTGCTCGGCCTGAGCCGGCTTCATGCCCGGGTGCGGGGACTCTATTGATGGCAAACACCAAAGCCATCAGCACCACCGCCTTCGCCACGCTGCTGCTGATCGCGCTGATGATGGGCGCGAACCATGTGGCCGCACGCATCGCCTTCAACAACGGCGTGGACGTGGCCACGGCTGTGGTGTTTCGCAGCGTCGTCACCACGCTGGTCATCGTGGCGCTGCTGGCGGTGGCGCGGGTGCGTGTCAGCTTCACCGCCCGCCACAAGCGCATGCTGCCTTTGATCGGGCTGCTGATCGGCATCCAGAGCCTGTGCTTGTATTCGGCCGTGGCGCGCTTGCCGGTGGCGCTGGCCCTGCTGGCCTTCAACACCTACCCGATCTGGACCGCGCTGTGGGCGTGGGTGGTGTACCGGCAAAAACCGGAGCGCGCCATGCTGGCCGCGATGCCCGTGATCCTGGTCGGGCTGGCACTGGCGCTGGACGTCTTCGGCGCAGCCTCGGGTCTGGGCGCTTCCGGACAGTGGGCGCGCATTGGCGCCGGTGTGGCTTTTGCGCTGGCAGCAGCCGGCACCTTCGGGCTGGCGCTGGTCATCACGCAGCAGGAAACCGCCGGTGTGGATGGACGCGTACGCACCGCCACCACCATGGCGATGGCCGGGCTGATCGCCCTGGGCATGGTCGGCACGCAAGGCGGCTTTCACCTGCCACAGGCGCCGGCCGGCTGGGCCGGGCTGGCCGCGCTGACCTTTCTCTACGGCACCGCCTTCACCATCATGTTCACCGTACTGCCCAAACTCGGCGTGGTCGGCAACTCGGCCATCATGAACGTGGAACCGGTGTTCGCGCTGGTGCTGGCCTGGCTGATCCTCGGCCAGGCGATTGCGCCGGTGCAGGTGGCCGGTGCGCTGCTGGTGGTGGGGGCGGTGATGGTGCTGGGATTGAGGAAGCGCTGAACTTGCCAGCGCTTTCGCAATGGCCAGCCCCTGCACCCGGGTATGCCTAAGCCAGCAAGGCTTAACTCCCCACTCCCAACCCCCCGCCCTTCCCTCGCCCCGCTGGGCGAGAGAA
>JAZKGR010000015.1:0-2653 GCA_040385775.1 Pseudomonadota bacterium | reverse complement strand
GCGCGGTCAGGTTGCCGGCCATCTGGTTGACCGAGTCGGTCAGGTCTTTCCAGACCCCGGACACGCCCTTGACCTGGGCCTGGCCCCCCAGCTTGCCTTCGGTACCGACTTCGCGCGCCACCCTCGTCACTTCGGAGGTGAACACCGACAACTGCTCGATCATCGAGTTGACCAGCTTGGCCGAACGCAGGAACTCGCCCTTGAGTGCGCGGCCATCGACCTGCAAGTCCATCGACTGCCCGAGGTCGCCCTTGGCGACGGCGCCAATGGTGCGTGCGATGTCGGTGGTCGGGCGCACCAGGTCGTCCATCAGCGTGTTCAGGGACTGGACCTGGTCCGCCCAGCCACCGATCGCGCCGGGCGCGGACATGCGCTGTGACAGCCGTCCTTCCTTGCCCACGGTGGTTCGCACGCGCTCGGCTTCTGCGGTGAGGTGCCCGGCGTTCCTGATCGCCTGGTTGAAGGCTTCGGCAATCCGGCCGTCGGTGCCGGACCAGTCCGAGGGCAGCCTGGCCTTGAAGTCACCATCGGCCAAGGCCATCATCGCGGCCAGGATCTGGCGCGACCGGGCTTCGGCCAGGTGAGCGTCCGGCACCGCCAATCCTGGCAATGATGCGCCGTCGGCTGTAGCAGTGCCCTTCCTGGAAGCACGGGGGGCCGGCTTGGGCTGGGATTTTTTGCGGCTGCTTGCGTGAATGGCCTGGTCCATGGTGCCTGTCGCTCTCTACGTAGGTTGGCGAGGACGGACGGCGGGCTGGATACCGTCCGAACATTTTGTATCAACCAAGAGTGTCCCCGTGCCCGCCCGTTTTGGATGTAGGACGCGTCTGACGTGCGACTTTTGCAACATGTTCACAGCAGGGCGCTGCGAGCGATAAAGGTAAACCATGTGGCTGTCACGCCACACGCCCACAGAGCGACACGGCCGGGAAGCTGTGGCAGCGCCGTTTTCGAATGAAAAGTGCCCTCAGCCCATGACGGCTGCAAACGGGATGCACACCCCCTTCGCGCCAGATAAATACGAAAAACTTGACGCCGGTCAAGCGAATCGTGTCAGCTCAATGTCCGCTCTTGACTGGTGTCAAGAGCACTTCAGCGGGGTCCGGTGCACCATGGACGCAGAGAGTTGCGATTCGGATTGTCCCCGCAACTTGTGTTGTGTCAGAACCGGAACCTTGCGTGAGCGTAGCCAGCGACTGCGTCCAGTTGCACTCCCACAAGCAGGGTCGTCAAAGGAGACGTCCATGGCCTCGATCAAAGCGCCTGCTTCCACCTTGAGCCTGGTCTCACGCTGCTTCCGCCTTACCGCCAGGGGGCAGGCCTGCCTCGACGTTGACGATGCCGAGGCGCAAAGCACAGGCTCGCTGTCACCTTACCTGCACGATGTGCTGGAGATGTGTGGCACGGGGGTGTGGTTCGAGCAACTCCAGCAGTTCATGCCGCCGCGCTCACTTGACGAATCGCTTCGATCCTTGCTGGCGCTGGGCCTGATCGAAACCATGGCTCCGGACGAGGCGCCGTGTTATGTGCGGCCTGCGCGGCGTCGCACGGCGTCCATGTTTGGCGATCTGCATGCCTGAGGCATTCCGCCGGGTCGGGACTGCGCCTCTCACATTTCTTGCAAGAAAAAAACGCATCTAGCCCTTATCCTGCCTGGGAAAGCAGCTACTGATTTGATAGCGTGCCCTGCGTCACGTCGCAGACCGTACCAGCAGCCGCGCTTGCGCCGGCAAATCGGCCAGCACCACGGTTTCGCCTTCAGCCAGCTCACGGTCAGGCATGAAGCCGGCGCCCTCGGTCGCCACATCGGCCCGCTGCCAGCGCAGCGTCACCACCTGTTGGCCGTCCAGCCTCAAGGTGATCTCGAACGCCGGCCAGTGCGCGGGCACACGCGGTGACAGCGACAACACGCCTTGCCGCACCGACAGGCCCAGCAGGGTCTCCAGCGACGCACGGTGCAGCCAGGCGGCCGACCCGGTGTACCAGCTCCAGCCGCCGCGGCCCACATAGGGCGGCGAGCCGTAGATGTCACCGGCCATCACATACGGTTCGAGCTCATAGGCCGGACCCCGTGCCGGGTGCTGGCTGCGGTGGGCCGGGCTCAGCGCCTGAAAACTTTCCCACGCAGCTTCGCTGTCGCCGGTTTGCGCCTGCGCCATCAGGGCCCAGACCCCCGCATGGGAGTACTGGCCGCCGTTTTCGCGCACACCGGGCGGGTAGGCCTGGATGTAGCCGGGGTTGTTGGCCGAGTTTTGCAGCGGCGGCGTCAGCAGGCGCAGCAGGCCGGCCTCGCTGTCCACCAGCTGATCGTTCATGGCCTGCATCGCCGGCACGGTGAATTTGTCCGAAGAGGCACCGGAAAGCACGGCCCAGGCCTGCGCAATCAGGTCGATGCGGCATTCGTCGTTCTGAGAAGATCCCAGCGGCGCGCCGTTGTCAAAAAAGGCGCGGCGGAACCAAGCGCCGTCCCAGCCGTGGCTGTGCAGCGCGCTGATCCAGCCCGCGCGAGCATCCAGCCATTTTTTCGCGCGCTCGCCTTCGCCTCTTGCCTGGGCCAACGGTGCAAACTTTTCCACCACGGCGCACAGAAACCAGGCCAGCCAGACCGACTCGCCCTTGCCCTCGTGGCCGACGCGGTTCATGCCGTCGTTCC
>JAZKGR010000014.1:0-55034 GCA_040385775.1 Pseudomonadota bacterium | reverse complement strand
CGAGCCTTAGATTCTATACCGGTTTTTTCATTCCAGTCAAAACAAATTCAAAAAAATCTGCTTTTTATTCGAGGCCCTTGTCGGCTGGCGGGAACTTCATTGAAGAAGTCCTTCATCAGCAGAGCCAACGACTATAGCACGGCTTATTGTGTCTTCCGATAACGATCCGAAAGTACTGCACGGGTGCGCCCCAACGCAGCGAGCCCTTTCGGTCAGCTCACAAGGCCAATGGCAGTGCGCGCAAACGCTTCCCCGTCAGCGCGAACATGGCATTGGCCACCGCAGGTGCCAAAGGCGGAACGCCAGGCTCACCGACGCCGCCCGGCGGACGGGTACTTTCAACCACATGGGTCTGCACCAGGGGCGCCTGCCCCAACTGCAGCATGGGTGAATCGGGAAAGTTCTTCTGCTGTACCACACCCTCGCGGATGTCGACCCGCCCGTACAGCGCGGCGGTCAAGGCAAACACCACCGAACTCTCCATCTGCTGGGCGACGATGCCAGGATTGACCACCGTCCCGCAGTCAATGGCACACACCACGCGGTGCACACGCACGCGGTCGCTGGCCAGCGAGACCTCGGCCACCTGAGCGACGATGGAGCCGAACGATTCATGCAGCGCAATGCCACGCGCCCACCCCGCCGGCAAGGGGCTGCCCCAGCCAGCCTTGCTGGCAGCCAGGTTCAATACTGCCAGGTAGCGCGGCGAGTCCTCGAGCAGGCGGCGCCGCAGGCTCAAGGGGTCCTGCCGCGACTCATGCGCCAGCTCATCGACAAAGCTTTCGGAGAAGAAGGCGTTGTGCGAGTGCCCCACGGAGCGCCAAAAGCCCACGGGCACGCCTTTTCGCGTGGCCACATGCGACATATGCTGGTTCGGAAAGCCATAGGGAAGGTCAAACAGGCCTTCGCCCGTGGTTTTGTCGGGGGTGTCCACCGGGCCGGCCAGGCCCGGAAGGCCGCGCTCCATCCAGCGGGGCGTGATGGCGTCGCCAGCGGACCGGATCCGCAAGCCGCTGATCTGGCCGCCGGCGTCGATCAAGGCACGCAAGCGCGCAACCTGCATGGGTCGGTAGAAGTCGTGGGTGCTGTCCTCCTCACGCGACCAGATCAGTTGCACCGGCCGGCCGCCGCAATCCATGGCCACGCGCACGGCCTGGGCGATGTAGTCCACCTCCAGGCGCCGCCCAAACCCGCCGCCCAGCAGCGTGACGGTCACACTCACGTCCTCCACCGGCACCCCCGCGACCCGTGCCGCGACCGCCGCACCCATCTGCGGCACCTGGGTCGGCACCCAGAGATGGACCTTGCCGTCCCGGACCTGCGCTGTGCAGTTCATCGGTTCCAAGGTGGCATGGGCCAGATAAGGGGCGCGGTACACGGCCTCGACGCGGCGCGCAGCGCCAGCTTCGGCCTGGTCCAAATCGCCCCTCTCATGAAAGGTGAAACCGCCCTTCCCCTGAAGCGCGGCTTCCAGCTCCGCTTCGATCTGGCGCGAGTCCAGCGCCCCGGCCGGCCGCTGCTGCCAGTCGACAGCCACGGCCTGCGCGGCCTGCTGGGCCTGCCACCAGCTTTTGCCGACCACGGCAAAACCGGCCGTGGAGCCCGCATAGGCCGGCAAACGCACAAACCGCTCGACGCTCGGCATGACCAGCGCGGCCGGGATGTCGATGGCGCCGGGAGCGCCGCCCAGCATGGGGCACAGGCGAATGGCCGCATACACCATGCCGGGCAGGCGAACGTCCAGTCCGAAGCGGGCCGTGCCGTCCACCTTGTCCGGGATATCGCGCCGCGGTGCACTTTGGCCGATCAGTTTCCAGTCCTTGCGCTCTTTAACAGCGACGTTGCCCGGCGGGGTGGCGGCAGCGAATTTGGCCAGCTCGCCGTAGTGGGCGGATTTGCCCGAAGGATGCGAGATCACGCCTTCGCGGACCGTGAACTCGTCCACCGGCAGCCGCCATTGCAGGGAAGCCGCGCCCAGCAGCGACGCCCGAGCGCTGGCCGCAGCGGTGCGAAGCACATCCCAAGCGTCGGCCACACTGCTGGAGCCGCCGGTCGCATTGATGCCCAGTTCGCGCGCCAGCTTGCGCACCATCCATTGCCCAGCCTCCACCTTGAACGGGCGCTGCTCGGCCTCCAGCGGGTGGAAAGGCAGGCTGGCCACCAGCATCGCGACATTGCCATAAATCGTGTCGGCGCCCGCCTGTTCCAGACGGATGCGCGACAGCGGCAGGTCCAGCTCCTCGGCCGCGAGCATGCTCAGCGCCGTGTGGATGCCCTGCCCCATCTCGCTGCGCGGCATGGCCAGCACCACCGAGCCATCCGCCAGCACCTTGATCCAGCCATTGAGAGCAACTTCGCCCTCGACCGGCGGCCAGAGCCGTCCGGAGCCGGTGCGCGAACGCGGCGGCATCAGGCCCCAGCCCACGATCAGCGCGCCGGCCGCACCCGCAGCGCTGAACAGCCAGGTGCGCCGTTTCATGCGCGCTTCTTCACAACAGGGCCAGGCGCGATGCCGGCCGCACGCTTGATCGCCACACGAATCCGCTGGTAGGTGCCGCAGCGGCAGATGTTGGTCATGGCCGCGTCAATGTCGGCGTCGGTCGGTTTGGGCGTCTTTTCAAGCAGGGCGGCCGCCGCCATCAGCATGCCGGACTGGCAATAGCCGCATTGCGGCACCTGTTCGGCGATCCAGGCCTGTTGCAGGGCATGCGGCTTGCCGGGACTGCCCAGCGCTTCAATCGTCTGGATGCGTTTGCCCGCCAGGGTGGACGCCGGGGTGACACAGGACCGGACCGCCTGGCCATCCACCCGCACGGTGCAGGCGCCGCAGGCCGCGACGCCGCAACCGAACTTCGTGCCCGTCATGTCGAGCAGGTCACGCAAGACCCACAACAGGGGCATGGCCGGGTCGGCATCGACCTGAACGAGTTTTCCGTTGATCTGTAAATCCATGGACCTGGCTTCCGGTGGGCCCGCGGACAGGGGAGCTGCGCCGCGGTGTCGGGCTAACTATAGCGACGCCGCCAGGGCTGCAATAGCCTGAAATCCAGCATGCGAAACGGCGCACCCGGATAATCCCTGACAACATGGCATTAATTACACTTCTTGACGCTCAACTCGCTTTTGGGCACGTCGCCCTGCTGGACCACGCAGATTTTTCCCTCGAAAGCAACCAGCGCATCGGCCTGATCGGCCGCAACGGCACCGGCAAATCCTCGCTGCTCAAAATCCTGGCCGGGCTGGAAAAACCCGACGACGGCAGCTTGCAGTTGCAGCAGAACCTGCGCATCGCCTATGTGCCGCAGGAGCCCAGCCTGGACCCGCACGCTACTGTTTTCATAGCAGCTAGCGCAGGACTGGCAAGGGTCAGGCATATTGTTGAGCAATACCTGGCAGCCGACGAACACACCGACCTGGACGCACTGCAGTCGGAAATCGAGGCCCTGGACGGCTGGAACTGGGAGCAACGCGTCGAGGAAACCCTGCACCGCCTGCACCTGGACAAGGACGCCATCGTCGGCTCGCTGTCCGGCGGCACCAAAAAACGCGTGGCGCTGGCCCAGGCGCTGGTTGCCAAACCCGACGTGCTGCTGCTCGACGAGCCGACCAACCACCTCGACCTGGATTCCATCGCCTGGCTGGAAGAGCTGCTGGTCAATTTCAACGGCAGCATCATCACCATCACCCATGACCGGGCCTTTCTGGACCAGGTGGCCACCGCCATCGTCGAGCTGGACCGCGGCAAGCTGCTGACCTACCCCGGCAACTTTGCGCAATACCTGATTCAAAAAGAAGAACAGATGGCGCAGGAAGCCGTCATCAACGCCAAGGCCGACAAGCTGCTGGCGCAGGAAGAAATCTGGATCCGCAAGGGCGTGGAAGCGCGCCGCACCCGCAGCGTGGCGCGTATCGGCCGGCTCGAAGCCCTGCGCGACAACCGTGCGGCGCGGCGTGATGCGGTGGGCCGGGTCAACCTCGATGTCTCCAGCGGTGAAAAAAGCGGCAAGATCGTCGCTGAACTCACCGATGTGAGCAAAAGCTTCGGTCACCCGGGCAGCGAAAAAATCATCGTCAACAAATTCACCGGCACTTTGCTGCGCGGCGACAAGGTCGGCCTGCTGGGCCCGAACGGCGCCGGCAAAACCACGCTGCTCAAGCTGATCCTCGGCGAACTGCAGCCCGACGTGACGACCCCGCCCGGCAAGATCCGCCAGGGCGCCAACCTGCAGGTGGCCTACTTCGACCAGATGCGCGACAGCCTGGACCTGGACGCCACGCTGGAGGACTTCATCAGCCCGGGTAGCGAGTGGGTCGAAATCAACGGCCAGAAAAAACACGTCAAGAGTTACCTGACCGACTTCCTGTTCTCGCCGGCACGCGCCAACTCACCCGTGCGCACGCTGTCGGGCGGTGAGCGCAACCGCCTGCTGCTGGCGCGCCTGTTTGCCCGGCCGGCCAATGTGCTGGTGCTGGACGAGCCGACCAACGATCTGGACATCGACACCCTGGAACTGCTGGAGGACCTGCTGCAGAACTATGAAGGCACGGTGTTCCTGGTCAGCCACGACCGGCGCTTCCTCGACAACGTGGTTACCAGCACCATCGCCTACGAAGGCACGCCGGAGAACCCGGGTTTCTGGCGCGAGTACGAAGGCGGCGTGACGGACTGGTTGACGCAATCCAAACGCGCGGCCCAACTGGCCGGCGGCAAACCCGCGAGTCCCGCTGCCGCCAAAGCTGCAAGCAAAAACACGCCCCAGCCCAATAAAGACGGGCGTGAGCAGCTATCAAAAAAGAAGCTGAGCTACAAGGAGCAGCGTGAGCTCGACGGCCTGCCGGCGCTGATCCAGCAGCTCGAATCACAGCAAAAGGCGATCGCACAGGAGCTGTTTGACGGCACGCTGTACACCAGCAATGCCAAGCGCGCGGCTGAACTCAATGCCCGCAACAGCAAGATCGAGGAAGAACTGATGGACGCGCTGCAGCGCTGGGAAACGCTGTCGGCCTAGGCCGGACGAGGTGAGACAGTCGGGGCCGATGCCTACAAGATGTTGGGCAAGTGTCGGTCGGGGTGATGGCCCTTGGAAACAGCTGCTTACGCTAAAGTGGCTGCAACTCCAAAGCTCCCCATGAACCTCCGTGCGCCGTCGTCTGCCAGCCTGTTTTCCACTGCCTGGCGCTGGCCTGCCCTGTTGCTGCTCGCGGCCTGGATCACCGGCTGCGCCTCACTGCCCAGCGAGGTCGACCGGCCGATGTCCACGGCGCTGGCCAACCCCGAACAGACCAGGATCGGCAATGCGGTGCAGCAGCGCGCCGCCAAGGCCGGAACCCGCAATGATTCGGGGTTTGCGCTGGTCAACAGCGCCGAGCTGGCGTTCACCAGCCGCATGGCGCTGATCAACGCGGCGCAAAAGACGCTGGACATCCAGTACTACGCGATCCATGCCGACGAAACCACCGACCGCATGTTCGACGCCTTGCGCGCCGCAGCCGCACGCGGCGTGCGCATCCGCATCCTGCTCGACGACTTCAACACCGCCGGTAAAAACGCGCAGGTTCTGAAAATCGCCTTCGAGCCCAACATCGAACTGCGCCTGTTCAATCCGCTGCCGGGCAACCGCCGCTCGCTGTTTTTCCGCATCCTGGGCTCGCTGAAAGATGTGGACCGCATCCAGCGCCGCATGCACAACAAGATTTTCGTGGCCGACAACGCCGTTGCCATCACCGGCGGGCGCAACCTCGGCGAGACCTATTTCGGCCAGGGCGAGGGCACCAACTTCGTCGACGCCGACATCCTGGCCGCCGGCCGCATTGCACGCGAACTCTCACGCAGCTTCGACCTGTACTGGAACAACCCGCTGGCCTACCCGGTGCAGTCGCTGATGACCCGGGAAGAAATCGAGAAGATCAAACCGCCCCCCGCGCCCAAAACAGCCGCCCCGCTGGACGGCGCTGCCGGGCCGGGCGCCGCAGGTGCCGCTACCGCCAGTGTCGCCACCGCGCCGACACCAGCGCCGGACAAGCCCGCAGGCGTGCGTACCACCACCGCCCCAGACGGCACGGTCAGCGTGATCGAGCCGCTGCCCGAAAGCACCAACCTCGCCCTGCTCGACTGGACCTGGGCACCTGCGGTACTGCTGGTCGACAAGCCGTCCAAGATTGCCGCCGACGCGGATACCGTGGAAGCCGCGCAAGACACGACGGTCGACGGCCTGCTGCAGCTGATGTCGCAGGCCAGCGGCGACCTGCTGATCGTGTCGCCCTACTTCGTGCCCGGCCCGCGCATGATGGAGCAGTTCGCCGCGATCCGGCAAAAAGGCGTGCGCATCCGCGTGCTGACCAACTCGCTGGCCTCCAACGACGCACCTGCAGCCCATGTCGGCTACGCCCGTTACCGCAAGGAACTGTTGGCCCTCGGCATAGAAATTTACGAAATGCGCGCCGAGCAGGAAGGCTCGCTGACCAGCTTTGGTTCCACCGGCAGCTCGGGCTCGGCCGGCGGTTCGAGGGCCAGCCTGCACTCCAAGATCGTGGTTCTGGACCAGAGCCTGCTGGTGATCGGCTCGATGAACCTGGACTTGCGCTCGCAATTGCAGAACACCGAAGTCGCGCTGGCGATTCGCAGCCCCAAGCTGGCCAATGAGACCATCGCACTGATCGAGCCGGCCATGGCGCGCGGCGCCTACAAGGTCGAGCTGGAGAACGGGCTGCTGGTCTGGCGCGCACCGCAAGGCTCCAAACTCGCGGACACCCGGGTTGAGCCCGACGCCAGCACCGGCCTGAAGCTGATGCTCAAGCTGATTGGACCTTTTGCGCCCGAAGAAATGCTTTGAAACCGCGCCTGTCGGCCCGGCGCGCAAGATAGCGACGGCGCGCGGGCGCGCCAGCAGTTTCCGCCAGAATGGCCGCAAAATACGCCCATGAACCCAGCGCCCACCCCGTCCGCCCTGTCCCACTTCTGGGCCGACCTGAAAAGCCCCGACTTTGCCCGCATCGACGCGGCCGCAACCATTGCGGTGTTGCCGGTTGCTGCGATTGAGCAGCACGGCCCGCACCTGCCACTCAGTGTGGACACCGACCTGGTCAATGGCGTGATAACGCACTGCCTGCCGCATTTGCAGGCTGCGCCAGTTCTGTTTTTGCCGACGCAAAGCATTGGCCGCAGCATTGAGCACATCGCTTTTCCCGGTACCTTGACCTTTGGCGCGGCCACGCTGATCCAGGCCTGGGTGGACCTCGGCGAATGTGTCGCGCGCACCGGCATCAAAAAACTGGTATTTCTCAACGCGCATGGCGGCAATGTCTCCACGCTGGACATCGTAGGCCGGGAATTGCGGGCGCGTTTTAGCCTGACGGTGGTGATGGTCAACACTTTCAGCCTGCCGCTGCCGGCGGAGGTCAAGCAGCTGTTCGGTTCTGACGAAGAGCGTTTCGGCGTACACGGCGGCGATGTCGAAACCTCCATGATGCTGGCGCTGCACCCGCACAAGGTGGACATGGCGCTGGCGCAGAACTTTCATTCGAGCAGCCAGGACCGCGCGCAGAACTACGCCATCCTCGGCAACGGCAGCAGCGCCAAACTCGCCTGGGCCGCGCAGGACCTGCATGCAGCGGGCGCGGCCGGCAACGCGGCGGCGGCCACCGCCGAAAAAGGCGTGGCCGTGTTGCAGGCCAGCGGGCAAGCGCTGGCGCGGCTGCTGCACGAGGTGGGCGAGCTGCCGCCGCTGGCCTGAGCGCAGGCCGGCAGCCCTGACAAAAATTGGGGGCATCGGCTGACAACCGGCAGGAGGTGCAGGGTCAACAATCTGCGTGATGTGCGCCAATGGCGCACCCTCAAAAAGGATTGACCATGCCAGCCCTGCCTGCTTCCCTCCCCACTTCACGCCTTGCCCTGTTGCCACTGTGCGCAGCGCTCGCCCTTGGCCTGTCGGGCTGTGGCGACACCTCCAAGCTGCCTGCCGGCGCCGACATGGGCGCCACACCCACCCTGCCGGAACCGGTCAAGTCGCTGATTCCCACAGTGAACATCGCCCCGGCCCAGGGCTGGCCCGAGGGTGTGATGCCGAAGCCCATGGCGGGCATGACGGTCACTGCGCTGGCCACCGGACTGGACCACCCGCGCTGGGTCTACACCCTGCCCAATGGCGATGTGCTGGTGGCCGAGAGCAACAAGCCGCCCAAACCTGACGCCGGGTTCAGCATCAAGGGGTGGATCATGGGCACGGTCATGAAACGAGCCGGTGCTGGCGTGCCCAGCGCCAACCGCATCACCCTGCTGCGCGACGTCGACGGCGACGGCAAGGCCGAAACCCGCACGGTCTTCATGTCGGGACTGATGTCGCCTTTTGGCATGGCACTGGTCGGCAAGGAGCTGTTCATCGCCAATGCCGACGCGCTGGTCAAGGTGCCGTACGAAGACGGCCAGACCGCCATCACGGTCGCACCGGTCAAGGTGGTGGATCTGCCGGCCGGCATCAACCACCACTGGACTAAAAACGTGATTGCCAGCCGCGACGGCAGCAAGCTCTATGTCACCGTGGGTTCGAACAGCAACATCGGCGAGAACGGCATGGACATCGAGGTGGACCGCGCCGCGATTCTTGAGGTCGATCCCAAAACCAATACCCGCCGCCTGTTTGCTTCCGGCCTGCGCAATCCCAACGGCATGGGCTGGGCGCCAGATGGCAGCTTGTGGACCGTGGTCAATGAGCGCGACGAGATTGGCAGCGACCTGGTGCCCGACTACCTGACCTCGGTCAGGGACGGTGCGTTTTACGGCTGGCCCTACAGCTACTACGGCCAGAACGTCGATGTGCGCGTGACGCCGCCGCGTCCCGATCTGGTGGCCAAAGCCGTATCGCCCGACTACGCGCTGGGCGCCCACGTGGCGCCGCTGGGCATGGTGTTTGCCGAAGGCAACAGCCTGCCTGCGTCGCTGGCCAGCGGTGTGTTTGTCGGCGAACACGGGTCCTGGAACCGCAAGCCGCTGAGCGGCTACAAGGTGGTGTTTGTGCCCTTCACCGGCAGCAAGCCTTCGGGCCAGCCGGTCGACGTATTGACAGGTTTTGTCAGCCCGGACGGCAAGGCGTATGGCCGGCCGGTCGGTGTGGCGATGGACAAACGCGGCGCGTTGCTGGTGGCCGACGACGTGGGCAATGTGATCTGGCGCGTAGCAGGAAGCCCCGCGCGGTGATGCTGCCTGTCGGGAGGGGACAGGCCCCGATACATAGTCAAAAGTGCCTTCAGCCCTTGCTGGACGGGAGCTAACAGCTCCTGTTTTGATAGCTAACGCAGCGTCCCCAGATAAGCCGCCATGTCGCGCGCGTCAAGCTCGCTCACCCCCATGTCCGGCATGGCGGTCAGCGGCTTGACGGCTTTCGGGTCGCGCACCCACCACACCAGGTTGTCCGGCGTGTTGGCGAGCTTGCCGGCGATCAGGCTGCGGCTGGCCAGGCCGGCCAGCGGCGGCCCGACATTCGGCAATGAACTGGTGATGCCGGGAATCGTGTGGCAGGCCTGGCAGGCGTACTGCCCCAGTGCCAGCTTGCCGCGTTCCACATCGCCGGCGCGCAGGGGTGCGGCGCCAGCCGCGCGTTGCGGCGCGGCACCCGCGTTGCGCGTTGCCTGCGCATAGGCCTGTGGGCTCAGGGTCGGCAGCAGGTTCACAAACGCCACCACATCCCACAGCGCTTCATCGTCCAGCCGAAACTGCCAGGCCGGCATGCCGCTCATCTTGATACCGTGGCGGGTGATCCAGTAAATCTCGCGCGGGCGCCAGCGCTGCAAGGCGTCCACCAGCGGGCCGGGCACGGGCTGCATGCTCTGGCCGAAACCGGATTGCGCCACCCCGGGAGCGCCATGGCACTGGACGCAGTGATCACGAAACAGCGCCGCGCCACGTGCCAGCCGCCGGCCGTCGTCCAGCGGCGGTGGGGCGATATCGCGCGCGCGCAGGCGCACCGACTGGCGCATGGTGGTTTCCAGCAGCGCATGCACCGGCTGCAGGTGTTGCGAGGTAGCGCTGATGTCATAGATGCCGTGGTAGATCACCAGCCCGGCGCTGGCCAGCGCAGCACCCAGCAGCGCAGCTACCGTGGTGAGCACCAGCGTGATTTTTTTCATCGCAGTCATTTTGCGGCGGGTGCCCGCAATTACAGGCAAGTGTCGGCGCTGTCCTGCATGGATTTGCGCACGGCTGGAGAAAAATCGGTCATGTCCTTTGCCGCCCTGTTATGCCGTGCCGTCTGGCCGGCTGCCTTGCTGCTGGCCGCCTGCGGCGGCGATGCTGCCGACCCGGCCCAAGCGCCGGCGGAAGCTGCGCGCGGTAACGCGGCGCTCGGCCTGCGTCTGATCACGCAGTACCAGTGCGGCAGTTGCCATGCCATTCCCGGCGTGCCGGCCGCGCGCGGCATCAACGGGCCCACCCTGCAGGCCTTTGGCAATCGCAGCTACATCGCCGGCCGGGTGCCGAATTTCCCCGATGCGCTGGCGCAGTGGATCGTCGCGCCGGCCTCGCTGGTGCCAGACACCGCCATGCCCAGCATGGGCGTGTCACCCGAGGAAGCGCGCCACATGGCGGCTTATCTGGGGCAGCTCGAATGAGCGTTGCGCTGCCGCCGCAGGTCCAGTCGGTGCTGGCGCCGGCCGGCGAGGCCGCCGCCCGCATCACCAGCCTGAGCTGGCTGCTGATCGTGGGCGCGACGCTGATTTTTGTGTTTGTCATGGCGCTGCTGGTGGCTTCCCTGCGCGGTCGCGCGCAGATGCGCCCCGTGTCGGCGCGGTTGTGGATCATCGGCGGCGGTGTGCTGTTTCCGCTGGTGGTGCTGAGCACCTTGCTGGTCTGGACCCTGGCGCGCACGCCCGCCTGGATGGAGCGGCCGCCGCCGGGCGCGCTGATCGTCGGCATCACCGCGCACATGTGGTGGTGGGAAGTGCGTTACCGCGACCCGGCCACTGGCCAAGAGGTGACGCTCGCCAACGAGTTGCACCTGCCCGTGGGCCGGCCGGTGTGGCTGGGCCTGAGCAGTCCCAATGTGATTCACAGCTTCTGGGTGCCGGCGCTGGGCGGCAAAATGGACATGGTGCCGGGCCGCGTGGATCATTTGATGGTGCAGGTGGACCAGCCCGGCAACTGGCGCGGCCAGTGCGCCGAATACTGCGGCGAGCAGCATGCGCGCATGGCCCTGCATGTGGTGGCGCATGCGCCCGCCGATTTCGATGCCTGGCTGGCCGCGCAGGCCAGGCCGGCCGCTGCGCCCAATGGCGCTTTGCTGGAACGCGGCAAGGCGGCTTTCATGGCACAGCGCTGCAACGCCTGCCACACGGTGCGCGGTGTCGCCGAAGAAAGCCGGCTCGGCCCCGACCTCACCCATGTCGGCAGCCGGCTCTATCTGGGCGCCGGCACGCTGCTGAACCAGCCCGGCGCAATGGCGCATTGGGTGGCGCACACGCAGGACCTGAAGCCGGGCGCACGCATGCCCTCGTCCAACGACATGGATGCGCAAACCCTCGAAGCGCTGGCCGCGTATCTGGAGCACCTGAAATGAAGTTCAACACGGCCGACGGCTTGCCGTCCAGCCTGCCGCGCCCGCCGGGTGAGCTCGAGGCGCTCGAACGCGCGTGGAAGCCGCCCAAAGGCTGGCGTTTGCTGTCCGCCGTCAACAACAGCCAGATCGGCGTGTTTTACATCGTCACCGCGCTGCTGTTTTTTGTGCTGGCCGGCGTGCTCGGGCTGATGATGCGCGCGCAACTCGCGCTGCCCGACAACACCCTGCTCAGTGCGAACACCTACAACCAGGTCTTCACCATGCACGGCACGGTGATGATGTTTTTGTTCGCGGTGCCGGTGGTCGAGGCGATCGCTGTCTATTTGCTGCCCGGCATGCTGGGCGCGCGCGACCTGCCCTTTCCGCGCCTCAGCGCCTATGCCTTCTGGGCCTACGCCATAGGCGGCATTGCGTTCTTCTGCACCATTTTTTTTGGCGTGTCGCCCGACGGCGGCTGGTTCATGTACCCGCCGCTGACCGGCAAGGAGCATTCGCCCGGCCTGGGTGCCGACTTCTGGCTGCTGGGCATCGGTTTCATCGAGATTTCTGCGATTGCCGGTGCGATCGAGTTGATCATCGGCATCCTGTTCACCCGCGCGCCCGGCATGACGCTGGGCAAGATGCCGGTCTATGCCTGGGCCATGCTGGTCAGCGCCTTCATGATTGTGTTTGCCTTTCCGGCCATCATTGCCGGCACCCTGCTGCTGGAGATGGAGCGCGCTTTCGACTGGCCCTTCTTCATCGCCGCGCGCGGCGGCGACCCGGTGCTGTGGCAACACCTGTTCTGGTTTTTCGGCCACCCCGAGGTCTACATCATCTTCCTGCCGGCCGCCGGCATGGTGTCCATGATGGTGCCGGCCATGGCGCGCACGCCGCTGGTCGGCCACCGCGCCATCGTGATCGCGCTGGTGGCGGTCGGTTTCATCAGTTTCCTGCTGTGGGCGCACCACATGTTCACCGCCGGCCTGGGCCGGCACGCCCTGCTGTTTGTCTCGGCTGCAAGTTTTGCGGTGGCGATACCGAGCGGGGTACAGGTGTTCTCCTGGATCGCCACCTTCTGGAAGGGCCGTGTGCAGATGACGGCGCCCACGCTGTTCCTGCTGGGCTTTCATTTCATCTTCGTGCTGGGCGGGCTGACCGGCGTGATGGTGGCGGTGCTGCCCTTCGACTGGCAGGTGCACGACACCTACTTCATCGTGGCGCACCTGCATTACGTGCTGATAGGCGGCATGGTGTTCCCGGTGTTTGCGGGCCTGTACTACTGGGCGCCGGTGTTCAACGGCCATCGCCTGTCCGAACGCTGCGCGCGCTGGGTGTTCGGCCTGATGTTCGGCGGCTTCAACCTGGCGTTTTTCCCCATGCACATCAGCGGCCTGCTGGGCATGCCGCGTCGTGTCTACACCTATGCGGGCGACCTCGGCTGGAACTTCCTGAACCTGTTGTCGACCATCGGCTCCTTCATATTGGCGCTGGGCGTGCTGCTGTTTTTCATCGACGCGACACGCGTGTTCTTCAGGAAGAAAATTGAACACGGCAACCCGTGGAACGCACCCACGCTGGAATGGCTGCCGCAAGAGGACTACGGCGTGCGCAGCATCCCGCAGATTGATTCACGCGAACCGCTGTGGGACCGGCCCACGCTGGCCGCCGAGGTGGTGGCCGGCCGCCACTGGTTGCCCGGCACCCACTCGGGCGGGCGCGAGACGCTGGTGACGAGCTGGCGCGACGCGGTGCCGCAACACCTATTGGTCCTGCCCGGCGACAGTTGGTGGCCCTTTGTCGCGGCGGCCGGCACGGCGGGTTTCTTTTTGCTGCTGACGGTGGCGCAGATGGCGCTGGCGCTTGCCTGCGGCATCACCGCGATTGTTGCCATCGTGGTCTGGCTGTGGCAGACCGACAAGCCGCCGCATGCGGCGACCGCCGAGGTGGCCGACGGCATCTTCCTGCCCGTGGGGGGGCGCGGCATGGCTTCCCATTCCTGGTGGGCCATGATCATCCTGCTGTGTGTCGATGCCACGGTGTTTGCCTCGCTGGTGTTTGCGCATGTGCATGTGTCCATGGCGGCCGACGTCTGCCCGCCGCCCGGCGCCGCCTTGCCCGACCTGTTCTGGCCGCTGGCCGCAGCCGCTTTGCTGCTGGCCGGGTCAGCGGCGATGGGGGTTGCGCAGGCCCTGCTGGCGCGTGGCCGCCGCGCTCCGGTCTGGCTACTGGTGCTGCTCGCGGTGGGCTGTGTGATGGCGGCTTTCGGCCTGGACGCCCGCGGCCATCAGCTCGCTGGCCTGAGCCCCACGGACCATGCCTGGAGCGCCACCGTCGCCGCCATGATGGCGTATCAAGGCTTTCATGTCGCGGTGCTGCTGATCATGGGCGGCTATGTCTGCGCCCGCGCCTGGAGCGGCAAGTTACATGGCGCTGCGCGTGCCTCGCTGGACAACACCGCGCTGCTTTGGCACTACGTCACGGTGCAGGGTCTGGCCGCCATGGGCATCATCTACCTGATGCCATTGTTTTAAGTATTTTTGGCCTCTAGCCCACGTCATATTGGATAGTCAGCTATTGAATCAATAGCACATCAAGCCGGTACAGACTCAGGAATAAGTGATCCAGCTCGCGTGTTCGGGCGCGTCCAGGTGCGGCAGGGTGTTGTAGGTCACCAGCATGTGGCGCTTGGGCGTGAAGGCAAACTCGGTCAGCGAGCAGTTGCGTATGCGCAGGTTCAGTTCGATGGTGGTTTCCGGCGCCGTGCCCAGCACATGGCCAACGGCGGTGGAGATCGGCCCGCCGCTGGAGACCAGCAGCACGTTGCCGCTGTGGTTCGCGCGGATGTGGTCCAGCACCCCGGTGATGCCCGCGACGAAGTCGGTATAGCTGGGCATGCCGTGAGGGCTGACAACGCCGGCCATCCACTGCGCCAGGCCGTCCTTGAGCAGGCGGAAGTGGCTGCGGTACATCTCGGGCGAGCTCGGTTTTTCGAGCTTGTGCGGGTGGATGGCTGCGATGACGGCTTCGCTGTCGTATTCATTGAGGCCGCTCCAGGCCGCCGCTTGCATGGGCGTTTCCATGCCTTCGCAAATGCCCGCAAAAGTTTTGAGCTGCCGCTGCAGTGTGCCGGTAAAGGCCGCCTCGAAGCTGATGCCCTTGTACTTGAAGTATTCACCGAGGCGCAGGCTTTGCCGGTAGCCCATCTCGCTGAGCACGTCGTAATCGTCGGCGCCAAACGAGGCCTGGCCGTGGCGCACGAGGTATAGGGTTCCCATGGCTCAAATTGTGGAGGACAGCCTTCGGTGCGACCAGTCGCAGGCGCGACGCCCAACGCGCGTTTCAGGCGTTCATGAGCACCTTGGCGACAGTCGCGCTGTCCACATTGCCGCCGCAGAGCGTGGTGCCGACCACCTGGCCTTTCAATTGCGCACGCTCCTGCATGGCCGCAGCGAAACTGGCTGCGCCCGCGCCTTCGGCCACATTGTGGGTGTCGGCATAGAGGTCGCGCATGGCCTGCGCCACTTCCGCGTCCGTGACTTTCACGATGTGGTCGATGTGCGGCGCGATGATGTCCAGCGCGAGCTGGTCGGCGATGCGGCAGGCCATGCCGTCGGCGAGTTGTGTTGTCACCGGCGCTTCGACCACCTGGCCGGCGGCCAGTGAATCGGCATAGGTGGTGGCATGGGCGCTGACCACACCGACAATGCGCAGCCTGCGGCCCAGCGCGAGCTTGGCGGCAATCGCCGAACAGGCGCCCGAGCCCTGGCCGATGGGCACATAGACCACATCGAGCTGCGGTACCGCCTGCATGAACTCCCACCAGTAAGTGCTGACGCCGCTGAGCAGGTCCGCATGGAAGCTGGGCACCATGTGGGCGCCGCGTTCGGCCGCCAGGCACATCGCGTGTTCGCGGCTTTCCTGAAAATCTTCGCCGTGTTCGATCAGCGTCACACCGAGGGCGCGCATGGCCGCGTTTTTTTCCAGCGAGTTGCCGCGCGGAACCACGATGGTGCAGGCCACGCCATGCGCACGCGCGGCCCAGCCCATGCTCTGGCCGTGGTTGCCGCGCGTGGCGCTGAACACTTCGGCAGGCAGCGCGCCGCGCTGCTTGAGCGCTTCAAAATAAGTCAGGCCACCGCGTATCTTGAAAGCGCCGACCGGTGTGTGGTTCTCGTGCTTGATCCAGCAGTCGGTGCCCAGGCGCTGGCTCGACAAACCCCAGCGGTACTGCGGCGTGGCCTGGAACTCGCGGTAGACCACGCGCGATGCGGCTTCGATTTCTGCCAGCGAAGGCAGCGCATCGAGGCTTGTTTCTTTCAATACGGCATTCATGCAGTTCTCTTTTCTGTCAGCAGGCGCAGCGCCAGCAGGCCCAGCACCGTCCCCATGACGTAACGCTGCACCCGCATCCAGGTGATGTTGCGGTTCAGAAAGACGGCCAGCCCCGCGGCGAAAAAGATGATCACGGTGTTGATGGCCAGGCTGACGGTGATCTGCACCGCGCCCAGGCTCAGGCTTTGCAACAACACATTGCCGCGTTCAGGGTGCAGGAACTGCGGGAAGAAAGACAGGTAAAACATGGCAACCTTGGGGTTGAGCAAATTGGTCATGAAACCCATGAGGAACAGCTTGCGCGGCGGGTCGTGCGGCAAGGCGCGGGTTTCAAACGGCGACAGGCCGCCCGGTTTGACGGCCTGCCAGGCCAGCCACAGCAAATAAAGCGCACCGGCGACCTTGAGTGCGGTGAAGGCGACGGGTGCAGCCAGCAGCAGGGCGCTCAGGCCGAAGGAGGCGCCCAGCAGGTGCACCACAAAACCGAGCGCCACCCCGGCCAGCGACACCATGCCGGCGGCGCGATCCTGGCACAGGGTGCGCGAGATGCAATAAATCATGTTGGGCCCGGGCGTCAGCACCAGCGCCAGCGCGACCAGGGCAAACCAGGCGAGTTCGGTCATCGTGAGCATTCAGTGGCCTTTCGATTCCAGTGTGATGCGCCCGCGCGGCGTGTTCAGCGTGGCAATCAGATTGGGCGTGCCCTGGCTCACGTCCACACCGGCCAGGCCGATCACGGCATACGCAGCCTGCAGTTGTTCGGGCCGTGGGTGGCGGGCGTGCAGGGCCTCCAGCGTCACGCCCGACGCCGGCATGGCGTCCGCCGGGTGGGTCGCTTTTGCCGGGTCTTCACCGGCCTCGCCCCACTGAATCAATGTGGGCAGCGTGCCGTAGAACAGGCGCTGGCCGTCGTCGCGCACGGTGATGCGCCAGCTCAACACGCCGGCGGCGGTCTGGCGCGAGGCGGGCACCACCGCGCCGCGGTCCAGGCCCTGCGCAGCCAGCGCCTTGACGGCGGACACCACGCCCGGCACGCTCGCGACAAAATGCAGCAGCTGCGGCCCCTCGCTGGCCACACGGGATTGCAGCAGCGGATCGTCCATGTCGAACCAGCGATGTTTACCGGCTGTGCGCGTAGGTGTCACACCGGGCTGGATCGCGATGATCTCGAAATAGGCGCGCGGAAAAGCGCCGCTCGCCACGCTGAACAGCCGGTTGTGCGTGCCCATCAGCGGGTGTTCACCACCGGGCCCGGGCGTGATGCCCAGGGTGGCTTCGCACCACAACACGCCCTGCTCCAGGCTGGCGGCCACCACGACCAGGTGATCGACCTGGGCCGTGATCACAGGCTCACCGTGCCGGTGACGCAGGTGACCGATTCGCCACCGACCCAGACCTGTCCTGAGCCTGCCGAAGCGGTGTGGGTGGTGCCGCCGGCGCTTTCGCGGCTCAGATGGACGCGGCCGGCGCGGCCCAGGCAAGTGCCTTGCGCCACGGTGTAGTTGTCGGGCGCGTGGCCTTCCGCCATCAGCCACTGTGCGAGGCTGGCGTTCAGGCTGCCGGTGACCGGGTCTTCGTTGATGCCCATGGGTGCAGCAAAGGCGCGTACTTCGAAATCGGTGCCGGGCTCTTCAGGCGCGGCGGCGCTGCTGCTGAAGGCCCTGGCTTCGCGGTTGGCACGCGCTATCAATTGAGGAGCTGTCTGCGCAAGGTGGGCGCCGGCTACACCCACTTTTAATCCATATTTCTTGAGCGCCAAATGATCGGGTTCGAGTTGCAGCACGGTGTCGGCGCTGTCGAGCAGCAGGCCCAGCCAGACCGGCCCGTTGTCGAGAACCTGGGCCGCAATGATGTGTTGCGCTTTGAGGCCCAGCGCAGCCGCGACTTGCGCCAGCACAGCCGGGCTGGGCGCGGAACGCTTGAGCGGTGGCGCGGCGAAGGCCTGGCGTGCGCCATCGCGGCGGATGGGGATCAGACCGGCCTGGCACTGCTGCACGACGAGATCTTTGCGTTTCGGCACGCCGCCGGCCTCCAGCCAGGCGTGGCAGGTCCCCAGCGTCGGGTGGCCGGCAAACGGCAGCTCGCCGCCGGGCGTGAAGATGCGCACGCGATAGTCGGCCGAGGGTTCTGTAGGCGGCAGCACAAAGGTCGTTTCCGACAGGTTGGTCCACTGCGCAAAACGCTGCATGGCCGCGTCATCCAGGCCGCTGCCGTCCAGCACCACGGCCAGCGGGTTGCCGAAATAGGGCTGGGCGGTGAAGACGTCGACTTGTTTGAAGGGCCTGGTTTTCATGGGGCAATCGGGCAATAAAAATATCAGGAGAGTTGCATGTCCAGCACACCCATGCTGGCCTGGCGCGCGCGTATGCTGTCGTACCAGCGCTCGATGTGCGGCCGGCTCTGGCGCTGCTGCGGCAGGCCGAACCAGCGGTGGATTTCGCAGGCGATGGGAATGTCGGCCACGGTGAAACGTTCGCCGACCATGAAGCTGCGTTGCGCCAGGTGGGCGTCGAGCACCGCCATCAGTTCTTCGACGACGGCGTTGGACTCCTCAATGACGGCCGCATCGCGTTGCTCGGGCGGTGTGCGCACCAGTTGCCAGAAGCCGGGCCGGCTGGCCGGGTTCAGCGTGGTCTGCTGCCAGTCCATCCAGCGCTCGGCGTCGAAACGTTCGCGCAAGTCGGTCGGGTACATGTCGCCCGGCGAGTGTTTGGCGGCGAGGTAACGCACGATGACGTTGGATTCCCAGAGCACGTAGTCCTCGTCCTCAATCACCGGCACCAGCGAGTTCGGGTTCAGCGCCATGTATTCCGGCGTCTTGACCAGGCCGAACAGGCCGCCGGCTTCGGTGCGCTGGATGTCCAGTGCCAGCTCCTGCGCCGTCCAAACCACCTTCTTGACGTTGATGGAGCTCATGCGCCCCCAGATCTTCAACATTTACTTGGCCCCCACCGTTTCAGCAAGGCGGGCGCTGGCAGGCTGGCTTTCGCGGATGGCCGCGGCCAGCGCCGCCACGCCGGTGTTGATCTGGTCCACGCTGGCCGTCACAAAAGACAGGCGCAGGGTGCGCGGATCGGCCTGGTCGGCGTAGAACGCAGCGCCCGGAACAAAAGCCACGTTTTTTTCGACGGCTTTGGGCAGCAGCTCGACCGCGCTCATGCCGGCCGGCAAACGGGCCCACAAAAACATGCCGCCATCGGGCGTGTTCCAGCTCACGCCTTCGGGCATCTCGCGCTTGAGTGCAGCCAGCATGGCGTCGCGCTGGGATTTGTAGAGCGCGCGTATGGTCGGCACGTGGCGGTCCAGGAAGCCGTCCTTCATGACCTCGGCAATCATGCGCTGGTTGAAGCCCGGGCTGTGCAGGTCGGCCGCCTGTTTGGCCTGCAGCAACTTGGGATACAGCGCTTTCGGCGCGACCAGGAAACCCAGGCGCAGGCCGGGCGCCAGCACCTTGGAGAACGATCCGAGGTAAAGGCAGCCCTCGGGGTTGCGGGCCGACAGCGGCAGCGGCGGCGGTGCGTCAAACCACAGGTCGCCATAAGGGTTGTCCTCGATGATGGGCAGGCCCAGTTCGGCCGCTTTGGCCGACAGCGCTGCGCGGCGCGCCTCGCTCATGGTGCGGCCGGTCGGGTTCTGGAAGTTGGGCAGCACGTAGAGGAATCTTGCCGTTTGCCGTTCGCCCTGAGCTTGTCGAAGGGTGGCTTTTATCGCCAGATCGTTGACGTCGATACCGTCGTCGTCGCTGGCCACGCTGATCACCTGCGGCTCCATCGGCGTGAAGGCCTGCAGCGCGCCGAGGTAGGTCGGCGTCTCCACCAGGATGGGGCTGCCCTTGTCGATCAGGATCTTGGCCAGCAAGTCCAGGCCCTGCTGCGAGCCGGTGGTGATCAGCACCTGGGCCGGGTCCACCTTCCAGGGCAGGCCGGCTGCCACCATCTCGCGCAACGGCGCATAACCTTCGCTGGCGGCGTATTGCAGCGCCGCCTGGCCGTCCTCACGCAAGACCTTGGCGCAGGCCTCGGCGAAGGCGCTGATCGGGAAGGTCTTGGGCGAGGGCAGGCCGCCGGCAAAACTGATGATGCCGGGTTTTTCGGTGACCTTGAGGATCTCGCGGATCACCGAGGGGTTCATTTTTTCGGCGCGTGCGGCCAGGGTCCATTGCATGTTGTTTGTGTCCATGGTTGTTCTCTTTTCCTGTGTCAATCCACGATAAACAGTGTCGCACCTTTGGGCGCGCTGGAGCGGTGCGCTTCCGCGCCATCGGCGACCTGGTAACTCATGCCGGGCAACAGCACATGCCGGCTGCCGTTGTCGAGTTCGGTGTGCAGCTCGCCCGACAGGCACAGCAGGACATGGCCCTTGCTGCACCAGTGGTCCGACACATAACCCGGCGTGTACTCGACCATGCGCACGCGAATGTCGCCGAACTGCTGCGTGCGCCAGAAGGCCTGGCCAGCCTGTGCCGGGTGTTCGGTTTTTGCAATGGCCGACCAGTCGGTGGTGCCGAAGGGAATGTTGCTCATCTTCATGCGGCGGGCTCCAGGCGGGGTGTGTGCACCGGCATCTGTTTGCCGATGAACACGGTGGCGATCACGGCCAGGCCAAAGCCGACCGTCACCGCGTCCAGAGATTCGCCGAGCAGCGGCACAGCAAACAGCATGGACAAAAAGGGCTGGACCAGCTGCACCTGGCTCACGCGCACGGTGCCGCCCAGGGCCAGGCCGCGGTACCAGGCGAAAAAGCCCAGCCACATCGAAAACACGCCAAGGTAAGCGAAGCCGGCCCAGGCGCTGGCTTGCACGGGTGTAGACGGCCAGCTCAGCAGCGCCAGCGGCAGGGTCACAGGCAGCGAGATCAGCAGGGCCCAGCAGATCACGTGTTCGGCCTGCATGTGTTGGGACAGCCGCGCGCCGTAACCGTAACCGATCGCCGCACACAACATGGCCGCCAGCAACAGCAAGTCTGCAAAGTGAATCGAAAGTCCGGCTGCGCCCGACCGCAGCACGGCAAACGCCACCACCAGCGCGCTGCCCAGCGCCGCGCACAGCCAGAAACCGGCCGAGGGCCGCTGGCGGTGCAACAGCGCGCCGACAGCGGCGGTGGCCAGCGGCAACACACCGACGATCACGCTGGCATGCATGGCTTCGACATACCGCATGGCGATGGACGTGAACAGCGGAAAGCCGAACACCACGCCGCCGGCGGTAATGGCCAGCGGCAACCAGTCGCGCCGCTGCGGTAGTGGTGCGCGGGTGACCAACAGAAACAAGGCCGATAAGGCCGCGGCCACCACGGCCCTGCCCATGGCGATGAACAGGCCAGACATCTGCGGCGCTTCGGATGTACCCACCGCCAGCCGCGTCATCGGCAGGGTCACCGCAAAGATCACGATGCCCAGCAAGCCCAGCCACAGGCCTTTGGTGATTTGCGCTTGCGTCATAAGAACAGCATCCAGATCGCGGTGGCCACCAAGACCGCCGCCATGGCGCGGTTGAACCACACCAGACGGCGTCCGCTGCCGGCCGGGCCGCTCAGCCACTCGCGCAGCAGCGAGCCGGCCAGCGCGTAGGTCAGGTTGCTGGCAAAGGCATAGGCCAGCATCACCGGCAGCACCACGGCAAAACGCAGGCCGGGGTCGCTGCGCCCGGCGATCCAGCCGCTGACAATCGCCAGCGCCAGCATCCAGGCCTTGATGTTGACGAACTGCAGCGCCGCGCCCTGCCAGAAGCCGATGCTCATGCGTTCGGCGTCGGCCTCACTGAGCTGACGCGAACGGGCGATTTTCGAGGCCAGCCACAGCAGGTAGAGCACGCCGGCAAACTTGATCGCCAAACCCAGCAGCGGGATCGCCAGCAGCAAGGCGCCCAACCCCAGCGCGCACAGGCTCAGCAACACGCCCCAGCCGACCGGCACCGCGCAGACAAAAGGCATGGCGCGGCGCAGGCCGTGGTTGGCGGCGAGCGCGGTCGACAGTGTGGTGTTGGGCCCCGGCGAAAAACTCATGGCGGTTGCCAACACAAGCAAAGCGGTAAATTCTTGCCAATTCATGCTTCAGACTTTATAGTTCAAAGCAACACACCACCAGTACAGTTATGGGTACAAAACCTGAAACTGTATTGCCCAGATTGTCAGCACACCGATTGCGAGGTCTGCCAGATGTTGATGAAAACCGCCGCCCAGTCGCTGACCGAGCAGCTCAGCGCGCGTTTTGCCGAGCGCATACGCAGCCGGCTGCTGGCGCCGGGCGCGCGCCTGCCTTCGGTGCGGCAATGCGCGCAGCAGCAGGGCGTCAGCGTCTCCACCGTGGTGGCGGCCTATGACCAGTTGCTGGCCCAGGGCCTGGTCGAGGCGCGCAAAAACCGCGGTTTTTTTGTGCGCGACATGTCGTCTGCATTCCCTGCCCAGGCCGCCGCCCACTTGCCGGCGGGCCCGCCCACAGCGCTGTCCGGCGACCCGGCCTCGCCGGTCTGGAGCACCTCGGCCTGGATGGCGACGCGGCAGGCGCCGGTTGATGCCTCGGCATTGATACGCGGCATGTTCCACCGGGTCAGCAACAAGCCGCAGCCCGGCATGGGGGTGTTTCCGCCGGAATGGCTGGACACCAGCTTCATGCCGGCCGCCGTGCGCAAGGTCACCAGCGGCAGCGCGCTGCGCGATTTTTCGCTCAGTTACGGTGAGCCCCTGGGCGACAGCGGCCTGCGCCGCGCGCTGTCGCAAAAGCTCGGCGTGCTCAATGTGCATGCGGCGCCCGAGCAAATCATCACCAGCGTGGGCGCGACGCATGCGCTGGACATCGTGAGCCGCACCCTGCTGCGCGCCGGCGACTGCGTGATGGTCGAGGAGCCCGGCTGGGCGGTGGAGTTTGCGCGCCTCGATGCGCTGGGCATGCGCATCCTGCCGGTACCGAGGCGCGCCGACGGCCCCGACTTGGAAGTGATGGCGCGTTACTGCGAGGCCCATGCGCCCAAGCTGTTTGTCAGCGTCAGCGTGTTCCACAACCCGACCGGTTACTGCCTGAGCCCCGGCAGCGCCCACCGCGTGCTGCAGCTGGCCAACCAGCACAACTTCCACATCGTCGAGGACGACACCTACAGCCACCTGGCGCCGGACCACGCGACGCGGCTGTGTGCGCTCGACGGCCTGCAGCGCACTATTTATGTCAGCGGCTTCGCCAAAATCCTGGCGCCGGGCTGGCGCGTCGGCTTCATGGCGGCGCCGAACGACCTGGTGCAGCGCCTGCTCGACACCAAGCTGCTGGGCACGCTGACCACACCGGCCCTGCTCGAAAAAGCGCTGGCCTGGTGCATCGACCAGGGCCAGTTGCGCCGACATGCCGAACGCATACGCACGCGCCTCGATGCGGCACGCGCGCGCAGCGTCAAGCTGGCGCTGGCGCACGGCTGCAGCTTTGCGGCGGAACCGGCCGGGCTGTTCGGCTGGGTCGACACTGGCGTGGACACCGACGCGCTGGCCCAGCGCATGCTCGACGAGGGTTACCTGATCGCGCCGGGCGCGCTGTTCCATGCGGTGCGCACGCCGACCACCTTGATGCGCATCAACTTCGCGACCACCCAGGAAGCGGCCTTCTGGAAGGTGTTCGCGCGTTTGCGCGACGCGATGTTGTGATGCAGCGATTTTCCAAGCTTTTTTGGCCGCCAGCCCCCGGTTGGCGTGGGCAGGCAGCTATCGAATTGATAGTGAATGACCCCGCTGCGGCGGCGGACGGGAGCGCAGCATGAGCGAAGACACCCTCCCCCCGGCACGCCGCACGCGGCGCGGCAGCGGCGCGGTCACGCTCCACGACGTGGCGCGTATCGCTGGCGTCGCGCCCATCACGGCCTCGCGCGCGCTCAACACGCCGGGCCAGGTCTCGGCCGAGCTGGTTCGGCGCGTCACCGATGCGGTGGCCAGCACCGGTTATGTGCCGAACCGGGTGGCCGGCGGACTGGCCTCGGCGCGCAGCCGGCTGGTGGCGGCGCTGGTGCCGACAATCTCGGGGCCGGTGTTCCTGGGCACGGTCCGCGCGCTCAACGAAGCGCTGGTGGATCAGGGTTACCAGCTGATCCTGGGCCAGAGCGGGTATGCCGATTCCCGCGAGGACGATTTGCTGGACGCGCTGATCAGCCGCCGGCCCGACGGCATCGTGCTGACCGGCATCATGCATTCGCCGCTGGGCCGTCAGCGCCTGCTGGCGTCCGGCATCCCGGTGGTCGAAACCTGGGACCTGACGCCCACGCCGATCGACATGCTGGTCGGTTTTTCGCACGTCGATGTGGGCCGCGCGGTGGTCGATTTTCTTTACGCCAAAGGCCGGCGCCGCCTCGCCATGATTGCCGGTGACGACGAGCGTTCGAAGCGCCGGCAGCAGGCCTTTCACGCGGCGGCGCAGGCCGCGGGTCTGCCGGCGGTGCCCGTGATCACCGTGCCGGCGCCGACCACCCTCAAGAGTGGGCGGGCTGCGCTGGCGGAGTTGTTGCAAACTTCGCCCGAAATAGATGCGGTGTTCTGCAGCTCCGACCTGCTGGCCTTGGGCGTGATGACTGAGGCCCAGGTGCGCGGCGTTCCAGTGCCCGAACGGCTGGCGGTGGTCGGCTTCGGCGACCTCGAATTTGCCGCCGACCTGCACCCGGCGCTGACCACGGTGCGCATCGACAGCATGGCGATCGGCCGGCAAGCCGCGCAGTTCATCGTGGACCGCGCCGAGGGCCGGGAGGTCGCGCAGCGCGTGGTCGACGTGGGCTTTTCCATCGTGGACCGCGACAGCGCCTGAGCAAGGGCAGGGTCCGCAAGCGGCTATTTCCTGAAACCGCAGGGTTTTCTGGCTTGACAAGGCCAAAGGTAGCGCTACCATACCTATTTGGTAGCGCTACCTTTTGGTATTTTCGGTCCAGTTTTAACCCCAGGCGCCCAGCGCAGCGCCACCTCAGGAGACATTTCATGCAAAAACTATTCATTGCCCTGGCCATCGGTCTGCTGGCCAGCGGCGGCGTTCTTGCCCAGGCCTGGCCGTCCAAAACCACCAGCATGGTGGTGCCCTTCCCGCCCGGCGGTTCCACCGACACCGTGGCCCGCGCGATTTCCACCCAGCTCAGCAGCAAGCTGGGCCAGCCCTTTGTGGTTGAAAACAAGGCCGGCGCCACCGGCACGATTGGTGCGACCCTGGTCAAACGCGCCGCGCCCGACGGCCACACCTTTCTGGTGACTTCGCTGGGCCCGCTGGTGATTGCGCCGCATTTGATCCGCGGTGTGCAGTACGACGCGCTCAAGGATTTCGACACCATCACGGTGGCCGTGCAAGCGCCCAATGTGCTGGTGGTGCCGGCGGCCTCGCCGTACAAGACGCTGGGCTCCATCGTTGCCTACCAGAAGATCAACCCCGGCAAGATGAGTTTTGCGTCCTCGGGCAACGGCTCCAGCGACCACCTGACGGCCGAGCTGTTCTGGCAGCAGACCGGCACCAGCGGTACCCATGTGCCTTACAAGGGCGGCGCGCCGGCCATCACCGATCTGCTCGGTGGCCAGGTCGACGCCTCCTTCCAGAACATCAACGCGGTGATCCAGCACATCAAGTCCGGCAAGCTGCGGGCGCTGGCCATCACTTCTGCGAAACGTTCCACCCTGTTGCCCGATGTGCCGTCGCTGGAAGAATCCGGCCTGAAAGGCCTGGTGGTGTATTCCTGGCAAGCGGTGGTCGCGCCCAAGGGCCTGCCGGCAGATATTCGTGCCAAAGCGCATTCAGCGATCGTCGCCGCGCTCAACGACCCGCAGATCAAACAGCAGTTTGTGTCGGTCGGTTTTGAAATTGTGGCCAATACCCCGGCACAATTTGCCAGCTTCCAGCAGCAGGAATTTGCGCGCTGGAAAAAAGTCATAGCGACCGGAAAAATAACGATTGATTGATCTCAAGCCCATGTCCCAGACCTCTACGCCCCGCATCACCGACCTGCGTGTGATTCCCGTCGCCGGCCGCGACGGCATGCTGCTGAACCTCAGCGGCGCACACGGCCCCTTCTTCACGCGCAACATCCTGATCCTGACCGATAACGCGGGCCGCACCGGCGTCGGTGAAGTGCCGGGTGGCGAAAAAATCCGCCAGACCCTCGAAGACGCGCGGGCGCTGGTGGTTGGCCAGGCCATCGGTTCGCACCAGCAGGTGCTGCAAAAGGTGCATCAGCAGTTTGCCGACCGCGACGCCGGCGGCCGCGGCTTGCAGACCTTTGACCTGCGCACCACCATCCACGCGGTGACGGCCATCGAGTCGGCGCTACTCGATTTGCTGGGCCAGCACCTGGAGGTGCCGGTGGCGGCGCTGCTTGGTGAAGGCCAGCAGCGTGAGGCGGTCGAGATGCTGGGCTACCTGTTTTTTGTCGGCGACAAGGCAAAAACCAATTTACCTTACGCCAGCGAACCCGACGCACCCGACGCTTGGTCGCGCGTGCGCCATGAGGAGGCCGTGACACCCGAGGCCATCGTGCGCCAGGCCGAGGCCGCGCATGAACGTTACGGCTTCAACGACTTCAAGCTCAAAGGCGGCGTGCTGCGCGGCGAGGAAGAGGTCGAGGCAATCCGCGCGCTGCACGAGCGTTTCCCGAAAGCCCGAGTCACGCTGGACCCGAACGGCGGCTGGCTGCTGAAGGACGCGATCCGGCTGATGCGCGACATGCGCGGCGTCGTGGCGTATGCCGAAGACCCTTGCGGCGCCGAAGAAGGTTTCTCGGGCCGCGAAGTGATGGCCGAATTCCGCCGCGCCACCGGCCTGCCGACCGCGACCAACATGATTGCCACCGACTGGCGGCAACTGAGCCACGCGCTGTCGCTGCAATCGGTGGACATCCCGCTGGCCGACCCGCATTTCTGGACCATGGCCGGTTCGGTGCGCGTGGCGCAAACCTGTCGCGACTGGGGCCTGACCTGGGGTTCGCATTCCAACAACCATTTCGATGTGTCACTGGCCATGTTCACCCAGGTCGGCGCCGCTGCGCCGGGCCGCGTCACCGCCATCGACACCCACTGGATCTGGCAGGACGGCCAGCGCCTGACCAAAGAACCTTTGAAGATCGAAGGCGGGCTGGTGCATGTGCCGAAGAAGCCGGGCTTGGGCGTCGAGCTCGACATGGTGGAGGTAGAGAAAGCCCACCAGCTCTACAAGCAGCACGGCTTGGGATCACGCGATGATGCGATGGCCATGCAGAGCCTGATTCCGGGCTGGAAGTTTGACCCCAAACGGCCGGCCATGGACCGCTGAGCCGACCAAAGCTCAAGCCGCCGCTGCGGCCTTTTGAATCTCCAGTCGCAAGGCCTGCTGCCCCAAATGGCGGCCTTGCCGTTCGGTGCCGTGTTTGCCGGCGACGGCCAGTGCTGATTTTTGCGCTTGGCCCAGCAAGGCCGCCAGGCTTTGCGGGCGCCCGCGTGCGCCGCCGGCCTGGTAGTCGGCCAGCAACGCGGCAGCCACGTCGGCCGCTTCCAGGCCACGCACTTGCGTCAGGTGCGCAAACAACAGGTCCACCAGCTTTTCAAGCGCGAACTCATGCGTCTTGCCGGTGGTTTGCCAGAGCCAGTCGCTGAAGGCCAGGAAGTTCTGGAAGGCGGAGCCCGGCGCCAGCAACAGGTCCAGGCCGCGGGAGAAACGCCCGGAGTTGGCGACCATCTCCCAATACCGCGCAAACCGTTTGATGCACTGCATGGTGGCAAAGTCAACCGTTGAATTTTGCAGAATCGTGTACGGCGTCTGCGGGTCGTAGACCATCGCAAAACCCTCGGTATGCCGCGTGATCGGCGTGCCGCGCAGGCGCTTGAGCACACCGAACTGGATCTCGTGCGGCGCCAGGCCAAACAGGCGGTCGAAGCCTTCGGCAAAACTTTCCAGCGTCTCGCCGGGCAGGCCGAAGATCAGGTCGGCATGCACATGGGCGCGGCTTTGCGTGACCAGCCAGCGCAGGTTGTCGGCGGTTTTGCCATTGTCCTGCTTGCGCGAGATGCGTTGCTGCACCTCGGGGTTGAAACTCTGGATGCCGACCTCGAACTGCAGCGCGCCGTCGGGAAACTGCGCAATCAATTCCTTCAGCCGGTCCGGCAGGCTGTCGGGCACAACTTCAAAATGCACGAACACATCGGGCGCTTCGGCAATGCGGTCCAGGAAAAACTGCAGGATGCGCACCGAGTTGTCGATCTTCAGGTTGAAGGTGCGGTCCACAAACTTGAAGTTGCGCGCACCCCGGCGGTACAGCGCGTCCATCTCGGCCATGAAGCCGTCCAGCTCGAAGGCCCAGGCGGTTTTGTCGAGTGCGCTCAGGCAGAACTCGCACTTGAAAGGGCAGCCGCGCGAGGCTTCCACATACAGCAGGCGCTGCGCCAGGTCCTCGGCCGTGTATTCCTCATAGGGCAAGGCCAGTTCATCGAGCGGCGGCTGTTCGCCGGCGATGACCTTCATCAGCGGTTGTGGCCCGTCGAGCAGCGCCCGGCACAGTTTCGGAAAACTCACATCGCCCCAGCCCGTGACCACATGGTCGGCCAGCCGGCAAATCTCCTGCTGCTCGACCTCATGGCTGACCTCCGGCCCGCCGAGCACGATGGTAATGTCCGGCCGCAGGGTTTTGAGCAGGCGCACCAGCTGGGTGGTCTCGACCACGTTCCAGATGTACACGCCCAGGCCGATGACTTCGGGTTCGAGTGCCAGCAGCTCTTCCACCATGCGCGTGGCCGGCTGGCCGATGACAAATTCGCACAGCCGCGTCTGCGCCCGCAGGCCGGCGCCGCCATGTTTGTCCATGTTGGCCAGCAGGCAACGCAGGCCCAGCGAGGCATGGATGTATTTGGCGTTGAGCGTGGCCAGCACAACGCGCGCGCGGCTCCCCGTGTCAGGGGTGGCGGGCACAGGCGAAGCGCGGTTCATGCCGGTATTATCAAACCATGACGCAAACCCTGTTTCGCGATGACGCCTACCTCACTGAATGCACGGCTACTGTCACCGCCATCAGCGAGCAGGGCCTGGTGCTGGACCGCACCGTGTTTTACCCGCTGGGCGGCGGCCAGGCCGGCGATGCCGGTGTGCTGGTGCTCGACGACGGGCGTGAAATAGCGATTGCCGATACCCGCAAGGGCAAAGATGAGCAGGGACAGTTCACCGCCGCGATTTGCCACCTGCCCGCGCTCGCGGACCCGGCCGCTTCGGTGTTGCAGCAATGGCAACAAGCCAGTGTGCAGGTCGGCGACCGGGTCACCGCCCGTATCGACTGGGCGCGCCGGCACCGGCTCATGCGTTTTCACACCACCACGCACCTGCTGTGCCACCTGGTGCCGCAGCTGGTCAACGGCTGCTCGATCACGCCCGACTATGCGCGGCTGGACTTCAGCATGACGGACCCGCTGGACAAGGACGCCCTGACGGCGGGCATCGCGCGCCTGGTTGCCGCGGCGCACCCGCTGGTGGTCGGCAGCATCAGCGACGCCGAACTCGATGCCAACCCCGCGCTGGTCAAAAGCATGAGCGTGCAGCCACCGCGCGGCAGCGGCCAGGTCCGCACCATCCGCATCGGCCACCCGGGCGCGGAGCAAATGGTCGATTTGCAGCCTTGCGGCGGCACCCATGTGGCGAACACGGCGGAGATCGGCGCGGTCATCGTGACCAAAATCGAAAAGAAAAGTGCGACCACACGCCGTGTGGTGCTGGGTTTTGCCGCCTGAGTCGCGCAGGAACTAAAGGCGCAAGCGCCGCTCACACCATGACGATGTTTTTTCAACGCCTTTTGTCCGCTATCACTTTGATAGCTGCTTGCACCCTTTCGACGGGGGCTGGAGCCCAATTCAGCCTCAAAAACCAGGCGCCGGCCGGCGCCACCGTGGTGACCGACCAGGTGCGCGCCGAGCTGTTGGCCTGGGCGCCCGATGGCGTGCAAGCCGGCAAGCCGCTCTGGGTCGGCCTGCAGCTCGCGCACATTCCCGAGTGGCACACCTACTGGAAAAATTCCGGTGATTCCGGCCTGCCGACCTTGCTCGAATGGACCCTGCCCGCGGGCATCAGCGCTGGCGAGATCGCCTGGCCCACGCCGAAAAAGATACCTATAGGCACACTGGCCAACTATGGCTACGAAAATACCGTGCTGTTGCCGGTGCCGCTGACGGTAGACCCCGGCTTCAGCGCCAGCCAGCTCGACATCAAGCTCAAGGCCGCCTGGCTGGTCTGCAAAAAGGAATGTATTCCGCAGGAGGGCGATTTTGTCCTGACCATCCCGGCCCGCAGTTCAACCGGCCTGAGCAGCAACACCTTCGCCGCGGCCTTCGCCGCCAGCCCCCGACCCCTGGACGGGGCCGGCAGCCGCATCGACGTGGAGCCCAAGGCGATCAAGGTCTCGCTGTCCGGCCTGCCCGCCAGCCTGCAGGGCAAGACGCTTGATTTTTTCCCGGAGACCGGCAGCGTGATCGAACCGGGCGCCGCCTGGCAACAGGCCTGGCAGGGCGCGGTCTGGACGGCGCAGATTCCACTGTCCGGCCAGCGCAGCGAAAGCCCGGCGCGCATGGCGGTGGTCGTGGCCTCGGGCGACGCCGCCTGGCGCATTGATACACCGGTGCAGGGCCCCTGGCCGGCCGTGGCCGCGCCCGCCACGATGTCACCGGCGCTGGAAGCCGCGCTCAAGGCCAATGCCGCGCTGGGCGCCGCGCCCACCGTCACCAGCGGCCAGCCGCTCGGGCTGCTGGCGGCCCTGCTGGGGGGGCTGATCCTGAACCTGATGCCCTGTGTGTTCCCGGTGCTGGCCATCAAGGTGGTGAGTTTCACGCAGGAAAAAAACCAGGCTGCGCGCCTGGCCGGCGGGCTGGCTTATACCGCCGGTGTGCTGCTGTCCTTCGTCGCGCTGGGCGCTGTGCTGCTGGGCCTGCGTGCTGCCGGTGAACAACTCGGCTGGGGCTTCCAGTTGCAGAGCCCGGCGGTGGTGGCGGCGCTGGCCGCACTGTTCACGCTGATCGGACTGAACCTCGCAGGCCTGTTCGAGTTTGGCAGCGTGCTGCCCAGCCGCATCGCCAGCCTGCAGGCCGGCAACCCGACCGCCAACTCCTTTCTGACCGGTGTACTGGCAACGGCCATCGCCTCGCCCTGCACCGCGCCCTTCATGGGCGCCTCACTGGGCTTTGCGCTGGGCCTGCCGGCCTGGCAGGCGCTGGCGGTATTTGCCGCCATCGGCCTGGGCATGGCCCTGCCCTACCTGGCGGCCAGCGCTGTGCCCGCCGTCGCACGCGCGCTGCCGCGTCCCGGCCCGTGGATGGACACCTTCCGGCGGCTGATGGCCTTTCCGATGTTCGCCACCGTGGCCTGGCTGGTCTGGGTGCTGGGCCAGCAAAGCGGCATCGACGGCGCTGGCGCCTTGCTGGCGCTGCTGGTGCTGATGGCGCTGGTGCTGTGGTCGTTGACACTGCGGGGCCGGGCGCGGCTCGCCATTGCTACGTTTTCGATAGCGCTTGGCGCAGTCGGGGTATGGGCTATCGGCCAAAATGTCATCAAGCCGATGGAAGCCTCCGGGCTCGCTGCCGCGCCCTCGGAGCGCTGGCAAACCTGGGAGCCGGGCCGGGTCGAGCAACTCACGGCGCAGGGCCAGAGCGTGTTTGTCGACTTCACCGCCGCCTGGTGCGTGACCTGCCAGTACAACAAGAAAACCACGCTGGCCAACAGCGCAGTGCTGGCCGATATGGATGCGAAAAAAGTCGCGCTGCTGCGCGCCGACTGGACGCGCCGTGACCCGGCGGTCACCGCTGCGCTGTCCCAACTGGGCCGCAGCGGCGTGCCGGTGTATGTGATTTACAAGCCCGGCCGTGCGCCGGTGGTGCTGTCGGAAATTCTGTCTGTCGATGATGTCCGGGCCGAACTGGCCAAACTGTAATTTCTTTTTTATCAGGAAGTTCATGCCATGTTGAACCGTTCTCTTCCCCACACGATGAATCGCCGCGTGTTTTCGGGCTCCTTGCTCGCCGCCCCCTGGGCGCTGTCGCTCGCCAGTCCCGCGTTCGCGGCCGCCACCGTCGGCCAGGCCGCGCCGGATTTTTCAGCCACCGACACGGCCGGCAAAACCCGCAAGCTCAGCGACTACAAGGGCAAGATGGTGGTGCTGGAGTGGACCAACCCCGGCTGCCCGTTTGTGCAGAAGCACTACAGCGGCAACATGCAGGGCCTGCAAAAAGAGTTTGCCGCCAAGGGCGTGGTGTGGCTGGCCATCAACTCGACCGAGACCAGCCACGGCGACTACCTGGCCCCGGCGAAACTCGCCGGCTGGCTGGGCGAAAAGCAGGCTGCACCGACCGCCGCGCTGATGGACGAGTCCGGCAAGATCGGCCAGCTCTACGGCGCCAAGACCACGCCGCACATGTACATCGTCAACCCGCAAGGCCAGTTGATCTATGCCGGCGGCATAGACAGCATTGCCTCGGCAAGGGTCGACGACATCAAGACCGCCACCAACTATGTACGCCAGGGGCTCAATGAAGCCCTGGGCGGCAAGCCACTCAGCGTGGCGTCCAGCCGCGCCTACGGCTGCTCGATCAAGTACAAGGCCTGAGCGGCATGGCCACACTGGCGCCGGCAGAAACCATGCCGCACATCCTGAACCAATGCCGCACTATCGCGGTGGTGGGCCTGTCGGACCAGCTGCACCGCCCCAGCTTCGATGTGGCGCGTTACATGCAGGCGCAGGGCTACCGCATCATCCCGGTCAACCCGAACGTCGCAGCGGTACTGGGGGAGAAGGCCTACCCCTCGCTGACAGAAGCCGCGAAGCACGAAAAAATCGACCTGGTGAACTGCTTTCGCAACAGCCCCGACATTCCGCCGGTGGTCGACGAAGCCATTGCCATCGGTGCGCAGGCGGTGTGGATGCAGCTGGGCATCTCGCATCCGCAGGCTGCTGCGAAGGCGCAAGCAGCGGGCCTGCTGGTGGTGCAGGACCACTGCATCAAGATCGATCATCGTGTGCTGATGTCTCGCGGCCTGCTCAAGACCGCCTGAATCCGCCGCCCCGAACGCTTGCGCAGGCAGGCTTCTTCGGGATAATTGCCGCATGCCCCCGAGCCGGCCTCATCTTCACCGTTTGCTTTTGTGCTCCGCCTGCGTGCTGACCTGGGCGCTGGGCGGCTGCTCGACGCAGGGGCCGGCTGCGGTGCATCGCGGCGAGACACAGGTGGCGCCGCTGACCTCCAGCGAACTCGCGCAATCCGACCTGAACCGCATGGCCACGCTGGGCATGCGCGACAACCTGGACAGCCTGTACCGGCTGCTCGACAAGCTGTACCGGCGCAATCCGGCCGAGTGGCGCAAAACCAGCAGCGCCAGCCGCGAGGCGGCGGTGCAGCGTGTGCGCAGCGCCATCGAAAACCGCACGCCCTGGCCCGAGCTGCAGGGCAAGCGCGATATTGCGGCGCTGTCGCTGGCGCTCAGCCCCGAGTTCCGCGGTGACCGCGTCGCCGCCTTTGTCTACGCCAGCGCCGATATGCTGATCACCGCGCACGACGGCAAAACCACCTTCTACCTGGTCGACGGCCTGGACGCGCAGCACATCTACAACGCCGCGCGCAATGTCGAGTCTGCCGTCTGGCTGCTGGCCACGCGGCGCAACGCGGCTGGCCAGCCACTGCTGCTGGCCGACGAGATCTCCGAGCGTGAGCGCAACCTGAGCTTCGAGCGCGAGTTCGGCAAGATCGTCGGCCGGCTGGATTTGCTGTCGGAAGTCCTGACCGAGAAATACCGCCGCGCCGTGATCACCTATGTGCAAAACCTGGCCGGCGCGTCCTTCTTGCAGTTCCTGCCGGTCAGGTAGTCCCCACGGTCGTTCACTTCCCGTCCGTTCGTCCTGAGCTTGTCGAAGGATGTCCCGAGAGCGGTGGAGATTTCGTTCGCGCCTCTGAGACAATGCAAATATGTTTGCACCCCTCCAGAACGACAATTTCCTGCGCGCCTGTCTGCGCCAGGCTACCGACTACACCCCCGTCTGGCTGATGCGCCAGGCGGGCCGTTATTTGCCCGAGTACCGCGCCAGCCGCGCCAAGGCTGGCAGCTTCATGGGCCTGGCGACCTCGCCCGATTACGCGACCGAAGTCACGCTGCAGCCGCTGGAGCGTTACCCGCTGGACGCGGCCATCCTTTTTTCCGACATCCTGACCGTGCCCGACGCCATGGGCCTGGGCCTGTCGTTTGCACTCGGCGAAGGTCCGCGTTTTGCGACCCCGGTGCGCGATGAGGCGGCCGTGGCAAAACTCGAAGTGCCGGACATGGAAAAACTGCGTTATGTCTTCAACGCCGTCATCTCCATCCGCAAGGCGCTGAACGGCCGGGTGCCGCTGATCGGCTTTTCCGGCAGCCCCTGGACGCTGGCCTGCTACATGGTGGAGGGCGCCGGCTCCGACGACTACCGCCTGGTCAAGACCATGCTGTACCAGCGCCCGGACCTGATGCACAAGATGCTGGCGATCAACGCCGACGCCGTTGCCGCCTACCTGAACGCCCAGATCGAGGCCGGCGCGCAGGCGGTGATGATTTTCGACAGCTGGGGCGGCGTGCTGGCCGACGCAGCCTTCCAGACCTTCAGCCTGGCCTATACCCAGCGCGTGCTGAGCCAGCTCAAGCGCAGCCATGAAGGCGTGATCATTCCGCGTCTGGTGTTCACCAAGGGCGGTGGCCTGTGGCTGGAACAGATGGCCGGGCTTGATTGCGAGGTGCTGGGCCTGGACTGGACCGTGAACCTGGCCCAGGCGCGCGCGCGCGTTGGCGATCGCATGGCGCTGCAGGGCAATCTCGATCCGAATGTGTTGTTTGCCCCGCCCGCGCAAATTGAAAAAGAAGTGGCGGCTGTGCTGGACAGTTTCGGCCAGCCGCATGCCGACCTGAACAGCAGCGGTCCGACCCATATCTTCAACCTCGGCCACGGTATCAGCCAGCACACGCCGCCTGAAAGCGTCGAAGTGCTGGTGCGCGCTGTCCACGCTCACTCCCGCAGGATGCGGACCGGTACGCCGCATTGAGCGCGGTATTTTGACCGCCCGATAACACAAAATCAGGCTGCGGAGGCAAGACTTATTCACAAAATTCGTGCTGCGGTGCCGCATGAAACCCGCTTCAGGGCTGGTTGCGCTATCAAACCCATAGCGCCGCTAAGTCATTGATTTATATCGTTTCTTTAAATTGCTTTTTTTCCGGGCAATTTAAGAAAAGCCTTGATTTACAAGGCCTGGACGGGGCCCATGGCAATCTATCAACAAAGTTATCCACAGAAACTCTGGATCACCTTCAAAGTAGTTTGAAATCAAGCACTTACGGCGTTTTCCGAAAATGTATCTCAGCACTTACGACTTTTTACGTCTTTCTAAGCTTTGGCGTCCATGAGCTATTGGCTCAGCATCGTGGTTGCAACGCCGGCCCACAGCAGTGTGGCCGGGGCGCTGACCTATGCCAGTGAGCGGCTGCTGGCACCCGGCACGCTGGTGCGTGTACCTCTGGGCAAACGCGAGGTGCTGGGCGTGGTGTGGGAGGTGCTGGCGGACAGCGGTGAGCTGCCACCGGCGCAAGCCCGCGCCGTGCTGGGCGCGCTGGACGGTCTGGCGCCGCTGTCGGCGACCTGGCGCCGGCTGGTCGCGTTTACCGCCAGTTATTACCAGCGCTCGATTGGCGAGGTGGCGCTGGCCGCGCTGCCGCCGCAATTGCGTGAACTGAGCACAGTGCAACTCGCGCGCAGGCTCAAGCGCCCGCTGGCAGCCGTGCCGGACACCCCCGATACTACTGATTTGATAGCACTGAGCCCAGAGCAGACGGGGGCTATCGCCGAATTTGATGCCGATACCCGGCCCGCATTACTGTTCGGCGCGACCGGCAGCGGTAAAACCGAGGTCTACCTGCGCGCTGCCGCCCGCGTGCTGGCTCAGGACCCCGCGGCCCAGGTGCTGGTGATGGTGCCCGAGATCAACCTGACGCCGCAACTGCAGGCACGCTTCGAGGAGCGTTTTGCCCACCTCGGCAAGGCGCAGGTGGTGGCCCTGCACAGTGGCTTGAGCCCGGCACAGCGCCTCAAAAGCTGGCTGGCCGCACACGCCGGCCAGGCCCGGCTGGTGCTGGGCACCCGCATGGCGATTTTCGCCTCCCTGCCAAACCTGCGCTTGATCGTCGTCGACGAGGAGCACGACCCGAGCTACAAGCAGCAAGAGGGCGCGCGCTATTCTGCGCGCGACCTGGCGGTCTACCGCGCGATGCTGGAGAGTTCTCCGGACAAGACCAGCAGCGATGACCACGAGGGCAAACCAGCCGGCATTTGTCGTGTGTTGCTGGGCTCCGCGACGCCTTCGCTCGAAAGCTGGCAGGCCACGGTCACAGGCCGCTACCAGCGCCTGACCATGAACGAGAGGATTGGCGCCAGCGATCTGCACGGCAGCTTGCCGAAAGTGCGGCTGGTCGACATGAACCACCAGCCCAAACACTGCACCATCGCGCCGCCGCTGCTGGACGCCGTCGCCCAGCGCATTGCGCGCGGCGAGCAGTCGCTGATTTTCCTGAACCGGCGCGGTTATGCGCCGGTGCTGGCCTGCCACGACTGCGGCTGGAAAAGCGAATGCCCGCATTGCAGCGCCTACCGCGTCTTCCACAAGATAGACCGCACCTTGCGCTGCCACCACTGCGGCTTCACCGAGCGGGTACCGCGCGCCTGCCCGTCCTGCGGCAACATCGACATCGCGCCACTCGGCAAGGGCACGGAACGTCTGGAGGAGCACATCGCCGAACTGCTGGCGGGGGTCACCCGGCCGGACGGCAACCCCCTGCGCATCGCGCGCATCGACGCGGACACCACGCGGCTCAAGGGCGCCCTCGAATCGCAACTCGCCAGCGTGCATGCGGGTGAGGTTGATGTGCTGGTCGGCACACAGATGATTGCCAAGGGCCATGACTTCCGCCACATCACGCTGGTCGCGGCCATCAACCCGGACGGCGCGCTGTTCTCCAGCGACTTCCGCGCGCCCGAGCGCCTGTTTGGCCTGTTGATGCAGGCGGCAGGCCGCGCCGGGCGCGATGCCGAGCGCGGCGAAGCCAGCGAGATGTGGGTGCAGACCTTTCACCCGCAGCACCCGCTGTTCGCGGCTTTGAAAAAACACGACTACCCGGCCTTTGCCACGCAGGAGCTGAAGGAGCGCGAGGCCGCCGGCATGTCGCCTTTCGGCTTTTCAGCGCTGGTGCGCGCCGAAGCCAGGGAGCAGGTCGTGGCACAGGGCTTCCTCAACGCCGCCGCCGAGGCAGCGCAGGCGCAGCAACTGCCGGGCGCGGAAGCCGTCACGCCCTACCCGGCCGTACCCATGACGATACAGCGCGTGGCCAACATCGAACGCGCGCAAATGCTGGTGGAAAGCCCGTCACGCGCCGCGCTGCAGCGCTTTCTCGCGGCCTGGCAGCCGGTGCTGCACCAGACACGGCAGGCGGGTGACTTCAAGAGCTTGATTCGCTGGGCGATTGACGTGGATCCTTTGGCAATCTAGGGCCGAGAGTCCCCTGTGTTCCCGGGTGTCATCCCGGACTTGATCCGGGATCCATGTCTGCGTTCCCGAGGGTGCCTCAGGTCAGCAGCGCCACCGCCCCTGAAAAACTGAAAAACGCCAGCACCGTCGACAGCAAAATAATGCGCGCGATGCGGCCGTTGTTGGCACCGAAGCGCTCAGCCAGCAGGGACACATTGCTGGCGCTGGGGAGGGCCGCGACCAGCACGATCACCGTCAGCGCAAACGTGTTCAGCGGCACCCCCAGCTGGATCGCCCCGAGTCCGACCAGCCCGACCAGCAGCGGGTGCAGCAGCAGCTTGATCAGCGCGACCGGCACATAGTCCTTCAGCGCTATGGTTTCCACGCTGTTCATCTGCGAGCGCGCCAGCACCGCGCCTATGGTGAACAGCGCGACCGGAGAGGCGGCGTCGGCCAGCAGCGCGACCGTCTGCATGACCGGCGCCGGCAGCGTCAGTTGCAGGCCCGAGGAGACAGCGCCCAGCACGATGGCCCAGGGCATGGGATTGAGCGCCACGCCCCTGAGCGCTTTTCGGGCCGCCACTTCGGCCCCATGGGCGTCGGCCGAATCCAGCCGCGACAGCGCAATACACAAGGAACTCGTCACCAGAAGGTCAACGATGATGGTCACGATGGCCGGACCGGCGGCCTGCGCGCCCAGCAATGCCACCAGCAGCGGCACGCCCATGAAGCCGGTATTGGGAAAGGCCGCGACCAGCGCGCCGAAAGACGCGTCGTTCCAGCCGATGCGCCGGTTGCGCGTGACGGCGATCGTGAACGCCACCATGACCAGGGCGCAAAACAGGTAGACCGCCACCACACCGCCGTCGAGCAGTTGTGCCAGCGGCGTGTTGGCGCCGAAGCGGTACAACATGCAGGGCAAGGCGAAATACAACACAAAGGTGTTGAGCCCCGGAATCGCCGCCTGCGGCAGCAGGCCACGGCGCGCCGCGAGGTAGCCGCACAGGACCAGCGCGAAGAAGGGGAAGGTGATGAGGAGAATGCTTAGCACAAAGCATATTGTCGCCGCCAAGCTTGGCAGCCAGCTGACTGGCTATGATGCCCGCTGCCCTGCTGTTTTCCTTCAGCGCCACCACACGCTGCCGCTCCGGGCTCATGTCTCCTGTTTTTGCCCGCATGTCCTCACCTTCGCCCGATTCAACCGCCGCCGGACTCAACCTCGCCCAGCAGGAAGCCGTCAACTACATGCACGGCCCCTGCCTGGTGCTGGCCGGCGCCGGCTCGGGCAAGACGCGGGTGATCACGCACAAGATAGGCCGGCTGATCCAGGCGGGGCTGCCTGCGACGGAAATTGCCGCCATCACCTTCACCAACAAGGCCGCCGCCGAGATGCGCGAGCGGGCCAAAAAACTGATCGGTGCGCCGGCCCGGGGCGTGCTGATCTGCACCTTCCACGCGCTGGGTGTGCGCATGCTGCGGCAGGACGGTGAAGCGCTGGGGCTGAAAAAGCAGTTCTCCATTCTTGACAGCGACGACGTGACCAGCATCCTGAAAGACGCCGGCGGCACCACCGATGCGGCGACGGCGCGGCAGTGGCAGTGGACCATCAGCGCCTGGAAGAACAGCGGGCTCAATGCGGCCCAGGCCGAAGCGCAGGCCAACGGGGATGAAGAACGGCTGATCGCCCGCATCATGGCGCGGTATGAAGAACGCCTGACGGCCTACCAGAGCGTGGATTTCGACGACTTGATCGGCCTGCCGCTCAAGCTGCTGCAGCAGCATGACGCGGTGCGGGACAAATGGCAGAAGGCCGTGGGCCATGTGCTGGTTGACGAGTACCAGGACACCAACGCCACCCAGTATGAGGTGCTCAAGCTGCTGGTTGGCGCGCGCGGGCGCTTCACGGCGGTCGGTGACGATGACCAGTCGATCTACGGCTGGCGTGGCGCGACGCTGGACAACCTGAAAAAGCTGCCAGTCGACTACCCCACCCTGCGCGTGATCAAGCTGGAGCAGAACTACCGCTCGACCAGCGCCATCTTGCGTGCAGCCAACAACGTGATCGCGCCCAACCCGAAACTGTTCCCGAAAACGCTGTTCAGCGAACTCGGCGAGGGCGAGCCGGTGCGCGTTGTGGACTGCGACAGCGAAGAGCATGAGGCCGAGCGCGTGGTGGCGCGCATCCAGAGCCTGCGTGCCGGCGCCGAGCTGCAGGCGGCTGGCCAGCAGCACAAGGAGTGGAAAGACTTCTGCGTGCTGTACCGCGCCAACCACATGGCCAAACCCTTCGAGAAGGCGTTTCGCAAGGCGCAGATCCCGTACAAGGTGTCAGGCGGCCAGAGCTTTTTTGACCGCGCTGAAATCAAGGACCTGTGCTGCTGGCTGCGGCTGCTGGTCAACAACAATGACGACCCGGCCTTCATGCGCTCGGTCACCACGCCCAAGCGCGGCATCGGCCACACCACGCTGGGCGCGCTGGGGGTGTTTGCAAGCAAATACAAACTGAGCCTGTTCGAGGCGCTGTTCAGCAATTCGCTGGGCTCGGCCCTGCCGGCCAAGGCGGTGGCTTCGCTGCACGAGTTCGGCCGTTATGTGAACGATCTGGAATACCGCGCCCGGCACACGGTCGGCGCGGAGGCGGCCCGCACCTTTTTGACCGACTGGCTCAAGGACATCGCTTACGAAAAACACCTGTACGACAGCGAAGAGAGTGAAAAACTCGCCGCCGCGCGCTGGACCAATGTGATGGATTTCTGCGACTGGATGGCCCAGCGCTGCGGCGGCCAGATCGACGACACCAGCGGCGCCGTGATCGCAGCGGATACCAAGACCATGCTCGAGGTGGTGCAGACGATTGCGCTGCTGTCGACCATCAGCGAGCGTGAAGGCGAGCAAAACGTGGTGACGCTGTCCACGCTGCATGCGGCAAAGGGGCTGGAGTGGCCACATGTGGTGCTGGCCGGCTGCTGCGAAGGTCTGCTGCCTTTCAAGCTTGACGACGATGATGGCCACAACACCGACAGCATCGCGCTGCGGCTTCAGGAAGAACGCCGCCTGATGTATGTGGGCATCACACGCGCGCAACGCACGCTGGCGGTGAACTGGCTGCGCCGGCGCAAGAAGGGCCGCGACACCGTGGCCGGCGTGCCCAGCCGCTTTATCGCCGAGATGGGCCTGGACAAAACCACGGTCCGGGAAGACCCGCGCGAAAAGATCAAGGCGCTGCGTGCCGAATTTGCCAAACGCGCGGCCGACAGCGCCGAGGCCAACACCCTGGCCGAGGCGGCCCGAACCGCCGGCTGACCCTGGAACCCCCATGAAACTGCACCCGAGCCTCCGGTTTGCTCTTGTTTTGATAGCTGTCAGCGCTTGCTGCATGAGGGCTGGGGCTCAAATTGGCACTCAAAAACCAGGCGCTGCCGGCGCATCAGCCGCTTGTCTGACGGCAACACAGCTCTCCGCCCCACATATTTACGGCGAATGGCGTGTACGCTTCAACCCGGCCCCCGCGGGGCTGCCCGCAGCGGCCGTCATGCGACTGGAAAAACATGCGGAGTTCAGCGAAAGCGTGGCGGGCTCCGTCATGCGCGAACTGGGCGCTGCGAGAATCGGGGGGCATGCTCCCCGCGCTCAATTGGCGGGCGATCTTGAAAACGGGTTTCTCACCCTCGACGAATCTTCAAACGGCATCAGCATCACAGGCACCTGGAACGGTGAAATGGTTAAAGAATCATGCGGAAAAAAATTTACGGGCATATGGAAGGACACCAGCGACAACGCACCGCCCGATACGCCGGACGTGCCCTTCACGCTGGAAAAGCTACCGGGCTGGTAGCCGCGGCATGGGCCCTGCTGGGCGGGTTGATGCTGGCGGGTAGCGCGGCGCAGGCCCAGCCTGCCGGGTCGACTGCGCCCCAAACAGGCTGGCAGGCCTGCCAGGCGATGTCTGCAGACGCCACCGCGCAATTGAGCTGCTTCAGGACCTGGGCAGATGCGCAGATATCGGCTTCGTCGCAGACCGTGCAGCCGGCGCCGCCCGCCAATGCGCCCTCCGTTGAGAAAACCGCCGGTGGGCTGCAGCTTCCGGGCATGGCGCCGGAGGCGCCGGACGGCAAACGCATCGGTTGCCGCGACACCAAGTATTCCGAACTGTCGCGCTTCTGGGAACTTCAGCGCGGCACCGACTGCGACACCTTCGGCATCCGGGGCTACCGGCCCATCAGCGTGGCGGGGGCGGTCTCGGACAGTGTCAACAACAACCCGTCCTCGCCGGCGGCCGGTCACAGCGTGACCGCCCCGTTCAGCTACGAGCGCTCTGAGGTTCGCCTGCAGCTGTCGGTGCGCACCAAGGTCGCCAAGGGCTTGTTGACTTCGGCTGCGGGCGACGAAGCCGGCAGCGACTCGGTGTGGGTCGGCTACACGCAGCAAAGTTACTGGCAGTTTTTTAACGGCAGCATCTCGCGGCCCTTCCGCACCACCGACCATGAGCCCGAGGTGGTCTACATCTACCCGCACATGATCGACCTGCCCGGCGGCTGGAAATACCGCCTGAGCGGCGTGGGCCTGAACCACCAGTCCAACGGCCAGAGCCTGCCGCTGTCACGCAGCTGGAACCGGGTCTACCTGATGGGCGCCGCAGAAAAGGACCTGGGCGGCGATGCCAGCCTGGGCCTGCAGGCGCGCATCTGGCAACGCCTGCGCGAGTCTTCCGGCAGCGACGACAACCCGGGCATTTCCGACTTCATCGGCCGGGCCGAGGTCACCGGCACCTGGCAGATCAACAAGGTCCACAGCCTGGGCATGACGGTACGCCATTCGCTCAAGTCCGACGCACGCGGCTCGGTCAAGCTGGAGTGGATGAAAGCCTCCACCGCCATTGCCGACAGCGCGGCGCTGCGCTACCACGTGCAGTTGTTCAGCGGCTACGGCGACAGCCTGATCGACTACAACCGCCGCCGCAACGTGCTGAGCGTGGGCTTGAGCCTGGTGGACTGGTAGACCGCCAGAGGCGAGCGGCAAATCGCTTCAGGCATCCCAGCCCGTCCTGTTCCACCCCCTGGCCATCGCAAAAGCCACGCTGGCCCGCGCCAGTTCAAGCGTGCTGTCGATCAGCGTCAGGCCGGTCGCGTCGGCGTACCTGCTGGCGATCGGAATCTCGGTGCACCCCATGATGAGCGTGGTGGCTCCACGCCGGACAGCGTCCTCGCACGCCTGCGTGAGGTGCCGGGCCCCTGCCTCCTCATGACCGGCCTTGACTTCACGAATACAGGCATCCACCTGGATTTGCGCGCCATCGGCATCCGGAAGCATGAAGTCAATGCCACGCGCATCGAGTTCCCGCTGGTAAAAACCTGACGCCAGCGTGCCTCGCGTGGCGAAGATGGCCACACGCGATCCCGCCGATGAGGAAACCGCCTCTACACATGACCTGGCGATGTGCAGGATGGGCGCCCTGCTGCCGCGGCTCAATTGATCAAACCAGTGATGCGACGAGTTGCAGGCAATGGCAATGACGCCGACGTCGGCGCGATTGAGCGTTTCGATGCCTGCCAGCAACTGCGGCAGCGGGTCCCGACCCTGGCCGAGGATGGCCGTGGAGCGGTCGTGGATATGCGGGAGGCTGGCCACGATCACGGGCAAATGATCCTGGTCGCGCGAGGCAGGCGTGAGTTGGACAAGCTTGTCCAGGAAGTCGACCGTCGCCGCAGGCCCCATTCCCCCAAGTACACCGATGCGCGACATGGATGCCTGCCTAGGTTTTCAGGGGTCGGGGACAAATCAGCGACACCGCCGCGTTGTTGCCGATCACCAGCACAAGGGTTCGCAGCATGTCGCAGATCGGGTCTACGGCGAGGAAGAGAATGAATGCCGCTTCAAAAGGCAGTCCGAGGTAGCTGCAGGTCAGCCCCACCAGGGAAACGGTGAGCAAGCCCGTCATGCCGGCAGAGGCAAAGCCGGCAAGAATGGACGCGGAAAGGACCACCGCCAGTTCGGTGATTCCCAGCGACTTGCCATAGAGCTGCGCAACGAACACCGTCGCGGCCACATAGTAGATGACCGGCCCGATGCGCAACAGCGACACACTCAGCGGCACCATCAACTCGACGCGCGATCGCGCAAAACCCAGGCGATCGGCCAGGCTCTCAATCATGATCGGCATGCAGGTGGCACTGCTGCGGGTGGCCAGCGCGAGGGCAAACGGCCCCCGCAAGGCATTCAGGGTCTGGCCAAGCGTCGCATTTGAACGCTTCCAGAGGATGAGGGTGGCAATGGCCAGAGCCAGCAACGATGCGACAAAAAAGGCTAGAACGAACTGGGCCATGGCCTGGAGGGGACCGAGGCCGGTCTTGGCCATCTGGGCAGCACTCATGCAGAAAAGAATGACGGGCAAGGGATAGTTCAACCACCGCATCAGGGTCTGGCACGAGTGGTAGATGGTCTCCAGCGACTGCGTCAACCCGTCGGAGACGCGCGACGGCACCTGACCCACGGCAAAACCAAACAGCAATGCAAAGACCAGCGCCTTGAGCGTATCGCCACTCGCCAGCGCTGCAAAAATATTGGAGGGCACCAGACTGACGAGCACCTCCGTGAAACTGACGGATTTGACGGGCGCATCGACACCTTGCAGGCTCATCACCGTGTCACTGGAATTGAGGTCGTCACCGACAATCTTGCCAAAGGTTTGCATGGTTTCGGGGGACAGGTTTTCGCCCGGCTTCATGACCAGCAGGGTGACCGCACCCAGCAATGCGACCCCCACCGAAAACACGGCAAAAACGACGGCCACCCGCGCCATCAGATCCCCGGCACCACCTTCGCGGAAAAGCCGCTGCAGGCTGAAAATCACCGCCGACACCATGAACGGCAAGGCAATCATCTTGAGCAGGTCCACGTAGACATCGCCCACAAAACCGAGCTTGAGGCCGACAGCCGGCATGTACATGCCAAGCAGGAAGCCTGCCGACAGGCTGGCGATCACCACCCAGGGGTTTAGCGCAAACGCATAAAGTTTTTTCAGATTGATCATTGCGGCACCCTGGTTATTTCACTGCTTGTCCAAAGCCTTCAGCACTTTGTCGATCGTCAGTTTTTCTGAGTTCTCTGATAAAAACTGGTTGACATAAGCCAGTAGCGTCGGGTCCTGGATGCCCACTGCGATGCCAAGCGTGTCCTCCAGATCCTTGAAGGTCACCGTCCGAAGGGTCAGGGACGCGGTCGGGTCGCTTTTCAAAATACGCTTGATCTCGAACTCGTCCCGGTAGGCCGCCATGATCTGGCCTTTTTCGAGCGCTTTGAGTACCGCATCCCAGGAAGGAAACTCCCGAAGCTCCGAGAGCGGAAAGTTTTTGCTGGCGTAATCTGAAAAAGATGACTTCGCGATGACGCCGATCGAGCCCCTGAATTCACGCACCACCACCGGCAGAGGCCGGTCCCGCGCGAGTTCGGCAAACTTCACCCGGTTCAGGATGAAAGCGTGGTTTAACCGGAGGTAGGGGTCGGTAAAACTGATCATCTGCGCGCGTGTCAACGTCCGGGAAAGCTTGCTGATGCCCAGATCTGCCTCCTGCCGGGCCACCACATCCACCACCTCGTTAAAAGTTCGCGCACTGCGGTCAAACCGGATATTGACCTTCAGTTCTTTGGCAATTGCTTTGGCCAGGTCGACTTCCAGGCCGACCAGCTCGCCTTTTTTTACATAAAAGAAAGGCGGGGTGTCGACACCCAGCATCGCAACAACCAGCTCACCACGGTTGACGATGCGGGCAATGCCGGGGGCAAGCATCCGCCCATCGGCGCTCTTGACGAGGCCAGTCCCCAGCGACGGCGCCGGGGTCAGTAACGTCGCCGCGCGGGCAGAAGCGGCCACAGGTGGGGCGCTGGCAACCGGTCCGGCCGCGCCCGCCATGCCGACAAGACCGCACAGGCCCAGCAAAAGGAACGCGGTTTGACGTTTGATGGTTGTGAAGCGGGCGAAAGGGGATGAGAGCTGTGTGGGCGACATCGTCAATCCTTGGTCATGGGTGGGCTGCAGCGGTATGCAACGCCTGGCTGGCCCCGGTCCCTGGCACAAAAACCGTCGTCATTCCTCAGGCGGGTTGCGCCTTCGAAACGCGAAATTTTTAGCGCTCAGCCCACTGGAAAAACCGAAAAAATAAACGCCACGGCGCTGTCTTCTGACGGACAACGTCGAAGTGTATTGCATTTGTTACCGAATTTCACTTTGTGGAACACGCCACGGCCAAACTGAAACGGGCCTGCATCCTGCCGCTCTTGAAGATTTCAGGGTCGATGCTGACGAGGGCTCATCTGCCATGCACAACGGGGGCGGAGGGGGCCGTGCGCGCAAATCAGCGGCCCGGTTGCGGCACCATCCGAGGCTTCCGTGCCAACCGAGAGAAGTTCCAGAATTGAAAAAGCCCTTGAGTCCGTTAAGAATCAAGGGCTTGCGCATTTGGTGGCCTGGGGCGGAATCGAACCACCGACACAAGGATTTTCAATCCTAACAAAAGCACAATTCATTAAGATAGATCACGATTGATTTTCCATCCGAATCTTATTTAAGTTATTGTTTTAATTTAATATTTTATGTTTTTTGTTTCTCAGTAGGTTGATATGAATTGATCCAGAAAACAATAATTTGCCTACATGACGCCTACACGCTGCCTACATGGGCTAGCATCTGTAGATGTCTGAAAATATCAAAGCAGCCTTCACCATATCCCGCGTAGATGGATTTACGTGCCCGCCCAGAAAACAACAAAAACTCTTCTGGGACGCGAAAACGCCGGGTTTGGGCGTTCGTGTTACGGCTGCCCGTGCTAAATCCTTCATATTTGAAGGTCGCCTCTACGGTAAGACGATTCGCCTTACTCTTGGAGACGTACGGACTTGGGAGCTAGGCAAGGCCAGGATTGAGGCGAGCCGGCTAAAGGCTCTGATAGATGGGGGCATTGATCCACGCGAGCATCGAATCGAGCAACAAGTTGCTCATGAACAACGCCAAACTGAAGCCCAGCGTAGAAGCTTCACCTTCGGCGAGGTTTGGGACTTATATGTCGAAAGTCGTAAAGCTACGTGGAGCAAGCTGCACTATCGAGACCATGTCCGACACGCAGCTGAAGGTGGCCACCCTAAAGGGCGAGGCGTTGGCTTGACACAACCAGGTTCGCTGTCGGCGTTACGGCCCCGGAAGCTTTCCGAACTTCACGGAGAACTCATCAGCGAATGGCTTGCGCGAGACGCTGCGCTGAGGCCTACATCTGCCGCACTTTCGTACCGGCTACTTCGCGCATTTATAAGATGGTGTGGCGACACTCCGACATACAGGGGCCTCATTCCGGAGGACGCCTATCAGGCTCGCGCCGTGCGTGATGTGCTGCCACGAGTAAGAGCCAAAGACGGAGACTCTTTGCAGCGGGAGCAGCTAGCTTTGTGGTTTAAGGCCGTCCAGGCACTGCCAAACCGCGTAACTTCCGTATACCTACAGGGGCTACTGATCACAGGCGCCCGACGCGAGGAGCTCGCAGCACTGCGCTGGGATACAGATGTTGATCTCAAGTGGCGAAGCATGACTTTGAATGACAAAGTCGAAGGCACTGGGGGTCGTATCATCCCTATGCCGCCCTACTTGGCCACACTCTTCAATGAACTGCGGCGTCTAAATGAAATGCCCCCGTCTCCTCGGAGGCTCAAACTTTTAAAAGAGCGGGGGCTAACTTGGACACCCTCTCCGTGGGTTTTCCCTAGCCTGACCGCAGCAGACGGAAAGATTGCCGAGCCTCGCGCGGCGCATTTGAAAGCTTTGCAGGCGGAAGAGCTTCCTCACATCACACTCCACGGACTCCGTCGATCATTCGGAACTTTGGCCGAATGGTGCGAGGTACCGGTTGGCGTCGTCGCGCAAATACAGGGCCACAAGCCCTCTGCGATTGCAGAAAAACACTACCGCCGACGTCCGCTCGATTTGCTCCGCAAATGGCACGATCAAATAGAGGAGTGGATGCTCAATGAAGCGGGCGTCAAATGGCGGCCTGAAATCGTCAGCTAGTTTGACAGTGCCCATCCTGGGCAGAAGAATGTTTCCACGCTGGAGATAATGCGCTCGTCTAAAGTACGTCCGGCTTGGCCATCCTCGTCTCGGTCGATTCGACCGCGCCTTTCATCGGCGTGTTCGGCAGGTCTGGGGCATCTACCGCGCTGCTGGCCATCCGCACAGCCGGCCAGGCAACCGCCGACAAGATGGCCGGCCTGATCGGCGAGTCGTTGATCATGACGGCGCTGGGCCTGGCCGTGGCGAGTCCCGCAGTGCTCGGCCACAACGCGCTGGTACGCCGCAACAATGGTGTACCGCAAGAACTCAACCGCTTTGCGCACGACCTCCACGCTTACTTCGTGACCGCCACGCGCGTCGGGCAACGGCAAGCCCGGCCAAGGCTTTACCGATAAAAAAACCTGAGCCCGGCCGGACCTGATTAACCCAACACCGAGACGCACCATGGGTTTTGGAAACCAAGCCCACACCGACGATGTCATGAACGAGATCAACATGACGCCCCTGGTGGACGCTATGATTGTCTGCCGATCATCTTCATCACCACCGTGCCGTTGATGGAACACGCGGTCAACATCGACCTGCCGCGCGCCACCAGCGAGGGGCAGGACAGTAAGCCGAAAACCGTTCACTTCACCGTGGACGGCCAGGGCAGCTACTAACTCAACGAAGCACCGGTGGCCGGCACCGAACTGCCGCCGTGCTTCCAGGCCGCGGCGGCACAAAATCCACAACCCGAGCTGCCCATCCGCAGCGTCAAGGGGGTGCATTAAGGACGTGCGGCCCAGGTCATGGTGGCGGCGCAGGTGTCAGACCTGCGCAGGTTCGGTTTCGTCAGCGAGTACGGCGCGCTCTGAGACAGATGGGGGCGACTTCCGTAATTAAACGAGAGTACTGCCCATGACTTCGTCTTACGTGCCGTGACTCCTCCATGACTCTGTGCAGCCAAACAAGCCGTGGCAACGGCAGATAAATCGCTTTGCCTCCATGGAAATAGGTACGTGAGCCCACACAGTAACGAATGAACCGACATATTAAAGATGCGAAATCCGAGCCTGGCTCAGTCAGCGCTTACGACCAGGAAACCAACAAAGTGCTTCTAGCAGGATTCTTTTGGCGCCCCGGCAATTTTTGCGGCGATCAAAAGTTTTAGAGCTTTGCTCACCTCTTTCGCTTCCGCTTGTGCGCACTTGAAGTAACCTCGAACATCTGCGACGCGAGTGCCTTTAAGAAACCCAGCTTCCAACGCCTCCAAGGCACAAGCAGCTCGCTCAGCCACTCGACCCTCTGCTTGCCCGGCAACTGCCACCTCTATGGCCGGACTCTGTATCTCATTTATTACCTCATGCACGCCACGTTCGGTCCCAGGTGGTTTCCGCAAGTCCTTCGCGTTAAGAAGAACGGTCCATAGAACACACCCCAAGCCTTCCAGCAAGATAGCCATCGCGATTGCGAGCAGCAACTCCAAGGCGGCTGGCGGAACACCCACCATTTTTGCTGCGGTACTAATGCCGACCTGGCTGCGACTTTTCTCGCTAGCCTCCTGCGCCGCCTTGAACGCAGCTTCGCGCGATTTGGCTTCCTCGATCTTCTGATCAGCTGCGCCAATGTCACGGCGCACCACCTCAGTGCTCCGGTCTCTCCAGTGACAAGAAGTCGAGCAGGGCATACGCTCAGTGCGTATTAGCTTACGCTCAAGCTCAGCCCTCTCGGCCATTAGTTGGGAAACGGGAACGCTCCCGCTGCTGTTTTTGACAACAGGTGATCGTTGGTAACCGCGAGCCGCCTGCTGATCCGCAATGTAGAGGCCATGTATCAGGATCGATAGTAACAAGCAAGACAGCGCCAGCGGCGTGGCGACCAAACGGTAGATCCCGCAAGGCATCAATCCAATGAGCAAGTGTCCCCCAACAACAACCGCTGCGAACAGTGCCGAGAACAAAATCCGCGATTCGCCAGAGCTTCCGAACGCTTGACCCGCATGGACGGCTAAAACGACAGACAGAGCTGTAATGCTCAGCGCCATAGCAAGCGTTATGGCGGCTCTCATCATCCCGGCCCCGCGCGAGCCAAGGGCTATCCAGATGGGGCGGCCACCACCAGTAGCCGGGGAAAAAGTTTGGTCGAAAATCGTTTTCACCATTTTGCGCCTTGACTAGTGGTGGTGATCGAAACAAGCTGAGCCACCTTCAAACGTGGCGCGCCGCCCTTCTTCGGGTCGCGCTGAGGGGGCTGCATCTTGCCAAAGATGTTGGTCATTGCCTTCGGCAACATGGGCACCATTTGCTCCGTTTTGGCCAGGTAGCGCAGGAGCTGACGAAGGTTGTTGCGTTTGGCCGTCTGATAATGTTCGATGTTGCCGATCCCGCAGCGCACGTGGTTCTCCTTCCACGACAAATTACTGTTGTGCGCCCAGCCAAGCCCGTTAGTAACCATTTTCCAGCGCTCTCCAAGCAACTGGCCCTTGTGCGCGTGCTTTTGCTCCTCGGCGCCATCAAAGAAGAATACTGCGTGCAGGTGATACCCGGTATACGGGGCATACTCGATGCACCAGGCATAGCCAATCATGTGCTCAAACAATTCGGGAGCCGTCTTTTTTTTTCCGAAGAAGGCCATGCGGTAATGCTGAAGTTCATCGAAAGAAACAAGACCATCGGACATCATGTCGGCCTGCAGGTCCCCGCCTTCTTCAAAGGTGAGCGCGTTCGTTAGCGCCAATTTGGATTGTTCAATTAGGTGCGCGTCGATCTCCTCCGACGTGAGCATCTGTTTTCTGAGGTAGAAACTGCAAAACACAACCATGCAGCGGGCGCGTGCTTCGAAGCAAGCTGCTTCCAGCCGCATAAAGCTCTCACTGGCCTTCACGTACTTGCTCTCCCAGTCGGCCTGGCGCTTATAGACTTTAGTGTCGGTCGCCGTCCTGCGAATCGTTAGGACGAAGTCAAGCGACTCCTGATGGACATGTTTGCCCGTGATCGGACAGATCTCGAAGGGTGCCATGCCGGCGCAGCTCCGAATCGGATGGCTTTTGTAGACGTCTAAAAACAGTTCGAGGAATGGCTCGAACTGCCGATCAGGGCGCCAGATCAATGCACACATGGGAAGACGCTTCATCATCTCGCCGACCTTCGTCGTACGCAGCCCACCCGTCCTTGTGCGGATGAAGGGCTCCTCGTCGCTTCTCAAGATGGTTTTGACTGTCTCATGGGCCACATAGGGATGGGTTTCGCTGGCTCTGATCAGGATCTGACGTCCGTCGGCACAGTGAAACGTGTGGGTATTATCAAGTTGGGTAAGTTTGCTCATTTTCATTTCCTTCGCGCAATATGCGGTGACGGGGGTGTCGCCCGATTGCGTCCCACACCACTGATCACACGGTTCGGCTAATTAGCCTTTACAGGCAGTGATGTTTCTGTAGATATTTCTATCACTCTAATAACCAGAACTTCCTAGCGTCTTGCACCGCTATGTGACGGCTCACAAGGATCGGCAATGCCGTCTATGCCGCTGATTTTTTGGTCTGTTCGCCACGCACAGTTTTCCGACTGAGGTGTCGCTGTGCTGTCAAGATTTGGGCCACTTAAATCTCATATTGATCGTGTGAAGAAAAAGGCAATCGCCGTCGACCATGGCCTTGTTCTGTCGGCATAGTGTTGGAAGCGCGGACTTAAATCTCGCGACAGTCAATCCGGCATTTGCCACAACGCGAGTGAGTTGTGATATCCGGAGATTGGTGCCCCATTGCCGCGAATTGAACAAAAGCCAATGCTCCAGGTCTGCGGCATCCTCCTCTTGGCGTGTCAGCTTTGGCGCCACATAGGTCATGGCCTCAAAGCTGCGCATATTGACAAGGTCGCGGCGCACCGCGTTCTCGAGCATTTCGAAGGTAATGCAACTATCGCTCCCGTACAGAAAATAGTGACGGGACGCTGCCCTCCGCAGGCTGCGCCATGGATGGCGTAAGGCATAAGCTTGTAGATGCTGACTGCCAGCGCTTGACGCCATCACTCGCGACTGGCGAACAATTTCAAAGTAGAACGCTTTAGCTGATGGGTCGAGCTTCAGTACAGGGCGGCAGACTATTCCGCCGAGATAGCGTTCGATAGTGTTTTCTACTACCTCGATCAGGCGTTGGTGGACTTTTTTCATGCCCGGAATTTCAGTGATGTTCGCTTCAAGGGTTGCCGTGAGCACTCCACTCGGGTCTAGGCGCCATTCGCAACGATCTGCTAGGCCATGCATCAGAGCACCTGATCCGATTCGGGTAAGGATCGGGCCAGAGTAATGCCTTTGCACAAGCAGCGACACCCAATTACGCGTGTGCCTCTTGATGCGCGCGCGACCAGCACCAACCCTGACATTGTTCATCTCCTCCGCACTGTTAATCTTTACGCCGATATTTGCCGATGGACCGAAAAGTTGCTGCAGCATGGGGCCACCATCCGGGCTCAGCATCGAGTGGTTAGGGAACTCTGAGAGCTCTTTAACTAAAGCCTCGCGTGAGACGTTGTCGTGCTGGCGAATTGCCTCGGCAGCCGCTGGATTTTCTTGCGCCGCAGCATCGATGGTGTCTCGTACTACGTGCAGATAGGCACCGGCGACCGTGGACTTTCCTGTGCATGGCTCCCCCTCGTGCACGATAATGTTTCCAGTGGGTCCGACGTCACCGTGCGGCGATTCGACGTCCACCTGGAACTGGGAAATATCACACACCGTATCGCTCATCGTACTTACGATGTAGGGATTGAGTCCGATCCCGACTGCATTTCGGTCAGCTTCCGCCAGGAAGTTGTCCCCTTCAAAAAACGGGTTCAACAAAGAACTTTCCATATATATCTCTAACTTTCGTAATCATTAAGGTTTTGCCAGCGCGTTCTATCGCTGTTGAAGCTATCAGGCTCAGGTAGTGCAATTAGAATCAAGGCAGGTAGATGAGGGGCCCCTCATTGCCGTTATGGCAAGTCCTGCGGCGCTGTGACAATTGAGCTGAAGTCGGCGGCCGATTTCCTGGTAAATCGGAGCCGATGGTGCCTCTAGCCTTCGCGATTCGCCAAAACTTGGCAGTTGGGCCAAGCGAGGCGGCCGTTCGCAAGTTTTCGCGCGGCGACGCCGTGATACGTTCCCGTCTGGCAACGGCGCTTAATGACGGTCTGCGGTTCGACGAAATTCAGGTTGGCGAATTCCTCTGTGCTGAGAGGGTGGTCTCCCTTCGGGTTAGTTTTGGTGTCCATGGCATGCTCCTAAAGGCCGCGAAATCCATTACGAGAAATTCGGTTGAGTTGATGTTCGCGACTGAGCACAATTAGAGGTTTTCTGCCCTGCTGGAAAAAGGGGCCAACGGGAGGGGGTTCTCGGCACCTATACTTTAGTATTACTTTTTTGAGGGAGACGTAAGTTTGACCGAGGCTAAATATCCAGATTCCCTTTACTCATATCTGCACAACAGCGTCAGTAAAGCTCTTTCCTTGGAGTACGGCATACGTGCGTCCAATCAGATTAATGAGCAGGAGATGAACGAGTTGAAAGAATGGGAAGTGCTGCTGCGCGAGTATTGGCAGGCTGCGGGAGCTTCGGAGGATGAGATATTGGATTCCAACCTCTTGGAGTACGCGTGGGATCTGATTCAGTTTGGCTACCCACTTGGTGAGACGCACGGCAAGTGGCTCCACCCCGAAATTGCAGCTCTTCGTGCAAAGGCGCTTTATGAGTTGCCAGGCGCGTACATCGAACAGCGTCACCTGCTAAATATCCCGGCCGCACGCTTCTTCCGGATCGCAGATTTGATGGCGGGTGCAGATATCGATTCGATGATCAAGACGGTTGTCGACAAGCTTGGCGCGGTAAGAAAGCTTGAGAAGAAAAGTGTCACTTCCCTCGACCAGTACTCAGGGATCACGTTCAGGGCACCTGTAACCGTTCATCCTGCATTCCATCAATCTGGAACCTTACGAAACGGCCGTCCATCTGTGTCTATTTCGGTAGAGCTGGATGGGGACCTTGACGAGGCCGATTGGGAGCGCGCGTTTAAGAATTTCCAATATCGTTACGCTGTGTTGCGTGAGGCGGCTTTAGGCCAAAGCGAAAGAGGATCTGTCACAAGAAAGTTAATTCAAAGCTTTCTAGAGTGGGATTACAAAGGGGCGAACTATGAGTACCCTATTACCAACCACAAGCAAATCGTTCCGTCGCTCATTGGCCTTAAGGTTTGGGATCTACGCAATGTAGATAAACGTAAGGTTGTCGATGCGGTTGCCGCCGGGGCGCGAATCTATAACCCAAAAGATGACACTGGCAGCGTATCGAATATCCAGGACATGTACAAGCTCGCGTCAAAACGGATTAACGCCAAAATTGATAAATTTCGAACTGCTCATTCGAAGTACACGGGCAGAAAGGTTGAGTGAAGTTGACTTGCTGAGGTAGCGCTACGTGCCACCACTTGAGTCTGAACAATTGGAGGAAGCAGCCATCGAGCTTTGACGGGACACCAACCTTCGCGCATTGCCGCCAGCAGATGCAGCAGAGCTCTGGTTGACTCCTGTGGGCGTTAGCCTGACTCATGCGCCAGCCGATGACCTGGAGGTGGGTCAAGCTTCATGCGACTGAAACAATTTATCTGGACGATGCGCTCAAGCATCCGCAATGAATTGGCTGAGCACATTTAGCTCTTTGCCATGATCGCAAAGAGCAGCCCAATACCGTCCTAGCGCTGACCGATGCTTACTTCTTCAAGAGCGGCTGGAGTTTGGGTGGCTCGCTTCGGGGGATGAGTGGACTATCGCAATCTGTCACATTCACGTACACAAGGTCTTCCACCCGCGCACCATCACTCGGGCCGAATGGGACTACTCGCTTTCGCGGTCGGCTCAAGTGCTTGTACGACAGCACGATAAACATATCTGCCGCAAGATAATGTGGCGACGCGCTCACACGGCAATCTGAGAACTGGGGCTTCGCAATTTCGCTAGAGCGTTCTATTTGAATGACCTTGGCTTCGCGCCAGCCGTCGCGGAAATCGTACTTGCCTTCGTACACGGTAGTGCAGCCAGCCAGGGCGAAAGCCGCAAGACAGAAAACTGGACTCCAGCTGGATTTCACGTTGGTTGCCTATTTGCGTTGCTATGACCTACAAGCCCGATCCTAATGAACGTGGGTTGAGTGACTTTCTGGTATTTCAGTGGTGCTTGGACGCCGCTCAATAAAGTTACAGCCATCAGCGCTGTGTTCGCACGCCACCAGCTCACACTGAATCGTGGTGTGAAAGACCTCAAAACGTTTCGCCACAAGAGCCTGGATGTTTTCAATGATCTGCGCGGGAGCAACATCCGATCTGTGTACAACGTGGGCGGTCAGGCTATTCTTGCCGCTGGTCAGGACCCATACGTGCAGGTCGTGAACTTCAGTGACGCCCGCAACCCCCAGCATGGCGGCCGTCACATCATCCAGCGAGAGCCCTTCGGGCGTTCCTTCCAGAAGAATATTCAGGCTTTCTTTCAACAAAATCCATGTCCGAGGGAGGACCCACAACCCAATACCAGCCGCAACCAAGGTATCTACCCAAGTCCAGCCGGTATATCGAATCACTACCGCAGCAACAATCACGCCCAATGAGCCGAGCATGTCGCTCCATACCTCCAGGTACGCTCCTTTGA
>JAZKGR010000013.1:0-6300 GCA_040385775.1 Pseudomonadota bacterium | reverse complement strand
TGACCATCATCGGCACCGCGCTGGTCGATACCGGCAGCCGCATGGACGAGGTGATTTTTGAAGAGTTCAAGGGCACCGGCAACTGCGAGATCCACCTGGACCGCCGCTTGTACGAAAAACGCGTGTTCCCGGCGATTCACCTGAACCGCAGCGGCACCCGCAAGGAAGAGCTGCTGCTGGCCCCCGAAATCCTGCAAAAGTCGCGGATTTTGCGCCAGTTCATGTACAACATGGACGAAATCGAGTCCATGGAGCTGATGCTCAAGAACATGAAGGCCACCAAGAACAACCACGAGTTTTTCGACATGATGCGGAGGGGTGGTTAGGCCCCACAGCTGCTCAGCAGCGCATAGCCCATGCCCCCCTGACCGGATTGGTCCAGCCGGGGCCGCGGAACCGGCTTTGCCGGGCCGCAGGCGCAGCGCCCCCTCGGGGGGCAGCGTTTACACGCAGTGAATAAGCGTGGGGGCTCCGTAAGTGCTTGATTTCATGGCATAATGCGAGGCTTCACGGAAAGTGCTCGGAACGGTTTTGAGTGGCTCCCGAAACGAACAAGGAAAGATCATGAAAGAAGGCATTCACCCCAATTACCGCGAAGTTTGTTTCCTGGACATGTCCAACAACTTCAAGTTTGTGACCCGCTCCTGCGCCAACACCAAAGAAATGGTGACCATGGAAGACGGCCGCGAACTGCCCCTGTACAAGCTCGATACGTCCAGCGAGTCGCATCCCTTCTACACCGGCACACAGAAATCCGTGGACAACATGGGTGGCCGCGTCGAGAAGTTCCGCAACCGCTTTGGCAAAACCCCTGCCAAGGACGCTGCTGCGGCACCGGCTGCCGAATAAGCTGCCCAGCTTCTTCCCGCCACATAAAAAGCAGCCTGAGTGTCAGGCTGCTTTTTTTTGCCCCAAAATCGGGCATTCCATTTCCCGACCACCTGACCTCCCTTGAACAAGCCCTCGCCAGCCATCATTGCCCAGTCTGCGGTCCGCCGCCTGCCCCGGCTTGCCTTGCTGCTGTTCTGCATCGCCTATGTACTGCCTGGCTTTCTGGGACGAGGCCCCTGGAAAAATGCCGACATCGCAGCCTTCGGCACCATGCGCGAACTCGCGGCCGGCAACACCAGCTGGTTGCACCCGCAATTGCTGGGGCAAGCGGGCGAGTTTGAAGCACTGGCGCCTTACTGGTTTGGCGCGCTGGCGATCAAGGCCTTTCCCTTCCTGGATCCGGCCTTTGCGGCCCGTATCCCCTTCGGCCTACTGCTGGCGCTGACGCTGCTGTGCACCTGGTACGCGGTTTATTACCTGGCGCGCAGCCCGCAAGCCCAACCTGTGGCTTTTGCCTTCGGTGGCGAAGCCAGCCCGGTGGACTATGCCCGCGCGATTGCCGATGCCGGCCTGCTCGCCCTGATCGCCAGCCTCGGCTTGGCCCAGCTCTCGCACGAAACCACACCAGCCCTGGCCCAGCTCGGTTTTATGGCCTTGGTGTTTTACGCCATGGCGTCCAGCGCCTACCGCAGCGCCTACAAAATCATTGGCCCCGCGCTGGGGCTGGCCATCGGACTGGCCGGCCTGGCCCTGAGCGGCGCACCCACCGTGGCCGTGCTGCTGGGCGCCGGCAGCACCCTGCTTGCGCTCGGCAGCACGCAAAACATTGATCCCGAAAAAATCGAAATACACGCCTGGCGCTGGGTGCTGCTGGCCGGACTGCTGACGCTTGGGGTGGCTGCGCTGTCGTGGGCGCTGGACCTGTGGCGCTGGCGCATTGAAATCCCCGGTCTGGACGATCCTGCGGACCGCAAGGAGTGGCGCAGCCTGGCGCGTTTGCTGATCTGGTTCACCTGGCCCACCTGGCCGCTCGCCGCCTGGACTTTGTACCGCTGGCGCAGGCAGTTGACCAGCCGTCATGTCGCGCTACCGCTGTGGTTCGCCGCCGTCGCCCTGGCCGCGACCGTGACCACCACGGCATCGGACCGCAGCCTGCTGCTGAGCCTGCCGCCCCTGGCAGCACTGGCCGCCTTTGCGCTGCCCACACTCAAACGGAGCGTGGCCTCGCTGATCGACTGGTTCACCCTGCTGTTTTTCACTGGCTGTGCATTCATCATCTGGGTGATCTGGATTGCGATGCAGACCGGCATGCCGAAGCAGCCGGCCGCCAATGTCGCGAAGCTGGCGCCGGGGTTCGAGCCCAGCTTTTCCTGGCTGGCCTTTCTGGCGGCGGTGATTGCCACGCTGGCCTGGGCCTGGCTGGTGAAATGGCGGGCCGGCGGACAACGCGCCGCCATCTGGAAGTCCATGGTGTTGCCCGCCGGCGGAGCCACACTGTGCTGGCTGCTGCTGATGACCCTGTGGCTGCCACTGCTCGACTATGCGCGCAGTTATGCACCGTTGTCACGGCAAGTGGCAGCCCGCGTCAACCCGGGTGCCTGTGTCGAGGTCCACGGACTGAACAGCGCGCAGGTCGCGGCTTTCCAGTACCACGGACACCTTCAGTTGCGCCAGGCCGGTGCCAAAGCCACCTGCCCTTATCTGGTGGTGGACGCCGATGCCCAGGCCACGCTCAGCGACATCGTCGACATGCCGGAGTGGGCCTATCTGGCCACCCTTCGCCGGCCCACCGACAAAAACGAAAACGTGGCTTTGTACAAAAGGGTGAGCCTGACCACGGCCACCCCGGCGCCCTCGCCGGCATCAGCCCCCCGCGGGCCGTGAGCGACCTCAGGCTCATCGGCAAACACGCCGGCACGGTGCTGGTCGGCCAGCTCGCCATCATGGCCTTCGGTGTGGCCGACACCGTCATCGCTGGCCGCTACAGCGATCAGGCCCTGGCGGCGCTGTCGGTCGGCTCCGCCATCTACATCAGTGTTTATGTGGGCTTGATCGGCATCGTGCAGGCGTTGCTGCCGATCTGGGCCGAGCTGCACGGCGCGCGGCGGCCGCAAGCACTGGGCGCATCCCTCAGGCAAAGCCTTTACCTGTGCGCTTTGCTGACGCTTGCCGGTGTCGCCGCCCTGCTTTCACCCGGCCCCTTGCTGCGCTGGGCACAGGTGCCCGAGGCAATGCAGGGCGAGGTCAGGCAGTACCTGGCCGTCCTGGCTGTGGCCTTGTTACCGTCCTTGCTGTTTCGTATCTACAGCACCTTCAATCAGTCACTGGGCCATCCGCTGCTGATCACGGCACTGCAACTGGGCGCGCTGCTCGTCAAGATCCCGCTGTCCATCTGGCTGGTCGCCGGTGGTGCCGGCATCGACCCCATGGGCGTGGTCGGTTGCGCCTGGGCCACCCTGGTGGTCAACTATGGCCTGATGTTTTTCGCGCTGCTGATGCTGCGCACCCAAGGCCTGTACCACCCCTATCTTCTGTGGGCAAGCATGGAGAAACCTGACTGGCGGCAAATTGGCGGCTTTGCCCGCCTGGGCATTCCGGGCGGCATGGCTTACCTGGTGGAGGTCACGTCCTTCACGCTGATGGCGCTGTTCATCGCGCGCCTGGGCACGGCAGCGTCAGCCAGCCACCAGATCGCCGCGACTATGGCCTCGGTGCTGTACATGGTGCCGCTGTCCATCGCCATCGCCTGCAGCGCGCGCGTATCGTTCTGGACAGGCGCAGGCCAACCGGCCAAAGCCGCACGTGCAGTTTGGACAGGTTTCAGGCTGGTAGCCCTCTCTGCGTTTGGGCTAGCTGCTATATTATTAATAGCAAATCGAAGTATCGCCGGCCTTTATTCCACTACGCCCGCCGTGGCGCAACTGGCATCCGGACTGCTTCTTTGGGTGGCTGTTTACCACGTGGGAGACGCCGTACAGGCCGTCTGCGGCTTCCTGTTGCGCTGCTACCGCATCACACTCACGCCGCTGCTGCTCTACGCGGTCATGTTGTGGGGCCTGGGCCTTCTGGGCGGCTATACGCTGGCTTATCAGGGACTGGGGACCTACCCGGCGATGCCATCGGCCGTGAGCTTCTGGGCCGCCAGCACGGCCGGCATGGCTTTGGTCGCGCTATGCCTGACCGGGCTGCTGTGGTACGCCGTCCGGCGCAGCACCCGCAGCGCCTAGCTGCCGCACCCGCGCAGCCGGAAACACCATCGAAAACCGTGAGCCCTGCCCAGGCTGGCTTTCGATTTGCAGTTCGGCGCCATGACGCTGGGTGACGTGTTTGACAATTGCCAGACCCAGGCCGGTGCCACCCGTCTCGCGCGAGCGGCTGCGGTCGATGCGGTAAAAGCGCTCGGTCAGGCGGGGAATATGTTCCGGGGCGATGCCCGGCCCTGAATCCCTGACTGAAAACTCTGCCCGCCCATCCGCCAGGTTCTGCCACCGGACTTCTATGCATCCACCTGCAGGGGTGTAACGCACCGCATTGCTCACCAGGTTGGTCATGGCGCTCAACAGCTCCGAATGAGAGCCTGCAATATCGCACCCACCTTCCTGCTGGAAGTTCATGTCATGGCTTTGCGTCACCAGCATGCGCGACAGCTCCCTGCCGTCCTGCTCGCACTGCACCATCAGCCCGGCCACCGAAATCCATTCGGCAATGCCTGGCGGCGGGCTGCCCTCGAGCTTGGACAGCGTCAACAAGTCACTGACCAGTGTTTGCATGCGCCGCGCTTGCTGGGACATCAACTCCAGGTAACGCGCGCGCTCCTCTTCATTCAGTGGCAGCGTTTGGAGCGTTTCGACAAACCCGCCCAGCACGGTCAGAGGTGTGCGGATTTCATGCGAGACGTTGGCGACAAAATCGCGCCGCATGACCTCGGCCTGCTGCACCGAGGTGACATCACGCGAAAGCAGCAGCTTGCGCCCCTCGCCATAACGATGCAAATGAACAGCCAGTTGTACAGGACGGCTGGATGTGCTGCGTGGGCCGCGAATCACAATATCGCCGGCGAAGTCGTCGCCATTGAGGTACGCAACAAATCCAGGGTCGCGCAGCAAGTTGCCAATGTGTTGCAGGACATCGCGCTGCGGATCAAACCCGAAATGCCCCGCTGCGGTTTCATTGCACCACTCAATGCCGTCCTGCGCGTCGAGCAGGACCACTCCGTTGGGGGACGCCTGGATGGCCGACAAAAAGTCGTTGAGGCGGTCCCGGTTTTCAGCAATTTGCCGATCGCGCGATTTGGTCAGGCGCCAGGTCCTGTCCGCTACCTCCCCCCACAGTCCGCCTGCCCGGACGGGGGAACTGATGTCGCCCTCTCTCAGCCAGGCCAACAAACGCATGCCCCGCCGCAGGTCAACCAGCACCCACAGCGCGCTGGCCAGCACAATGCCCAGCACCATGCCATTGCGCGGATCGCCCATCGGCAAATACCGCCCCATCAGAGCGCCGGCGAGCTGAAAAAGAAAAAAGCGGAATACGCGCCAAACCATGCGGCGATTGTGCAGGAAAGCGGCCGCTCAGGCGGACGGCGTGGCGGTCATGCGGTAGCCTGCGCCGCGGACGGTTTCCACCATATGGCCTGCCGCACCGAGCGCCTCGCGCAGCCGCTTGACGTGGACATCAACGGTCCGCTCCTCAATGAACACATGGTCGCCCCACACCTTGTCGAGCAACTGTCCACGGGTGTGGACGCGTTCTGCATGTTTCATCAGGTAGTGCAGCAGCTTGAATTCGGTCGGGCCCAGTTTCAGGCCCTGGCCCTGATAGGACACCCTGTAAGTGGCGGCGTCGAGTTCCAGCGCATCGAGCGTCACACTTTCGTTGCTTTGCTCAGGTGCACGCCTGCGCAACACCGCGCGAATTCGGGCCAGCAGCTCTTGCGTGGAAAAGGGCTTGGTGATGTAGTCATCGGCACCGGCATCCAGACCCGCAATCTTGTCGGGCTCGTCGCCGCGCGCGGTGATCATCAGGATCGGCACTTGTTTGGTCCTGGCGTGCGCCCGCCATTTTTTTGCGAGTGAAAGTCCGCTCTGTCCTGGAAGCATCCAGTCAAGAAGTATCACGTCGGGCAACACGGCTTCGAGCTCCCGCTGGGCGGCCTCGCCGTCAATCGCCCAGATGGGCTGGAAACCGTTGTGGCGCAAATTGACAGCGATCAGTTCAGCAATCGCGGGCTCGTCTTCAACCACAAGAACTCGGGGCACAGTTTTCATCGGCACAGCTTGCAGTTAACGAACCATGGATTCGATGGTTTCCATGGAGGTGTGACGGACATCGGCACCTTTGACCACATAAATGATGAACTCGGCAATGTTTTTGGCATGGTCGCCGATACGTTCTATCGCCTTGGCAACGAACAACAAGTCCAGGCTGGAGGAGATGGTGCGCGGGTCTTCCATCATGTAGGTGATCAGCTTG
>JAZKGR010000012.1:0-27440 GCA_040385775.1 Pseudomonadota bacterium | reverse complement strand
TCAGCCACCGGGTCAAGCAGCTTGAGCAAATCATCGGCACCAAGCTGTTCGGCCGAGCCGATTTTTCGCTGACCACCGAGGGCAGCGAATACCTGGCCCATGTGCGCGAAGGCATCGCGATCCTGCAAAAATTTCCGGGCACGGCCGGCCAGAGCGGCACACCCGGCAAACGCAAGCTGCGGCTGGCCGTCACGCCGACTTTTGCGCGCTCCATCCTGATCCCGCGCCTGCGCCAGTTCACCGACGCCTATCCCGAGATCGACCTGACCTTGCAAGTGTCGATTCCCTTGCTCGACGTGGTTGCCGAAGACGCCGACCTGGTGGTGCGTTTCGGCACCGGCCGGTATGCCGATGTCGAACATGTCTGCCTGATGAAGGACGAGGTCACGCCGCTGGCCTCGCCGGCCTATGTGCGCGAGCATGGACCGTTCGAGGCGCCGGAAGACCTGGACGGAGAAGCCTTGCTGCGCTCGCCGCTGGAACCCTGGCGCACCTGGTTTGCCGCGCATGCGCTGGACTGGCCGGAACCGGTGGACGGCTCGCAGTTCAATGACATCGGCCTGATGTGCGATGCGGCTGCCGCCGGCATGGGCGTGGCGCTGATCCGGCTCAAGCTGGGCGCGCCCTGGCTGGAAAACGGCTCGCTGGTGCGCCTGTACGAGCGCAACGTGCCGAGCCCGCACGCCCACTACCTGTGCTGGCGCACCGGCATGATGGACCGCTGGGAATGCGCAGCCTTTGCTGACTGGCTGAAACGCTCGGTGACCTGAGCGCCCCTGGTTTTCAAGCCTTTTTGGCCTCCAGCCCCCGGCGGACGGGGGCTATTAGCTACATATTTAATAGCAATCTGTTTTTCACGGCAGGCCTGCATTTTCTTCACACCGGCCGCGCCTGCTTTGCATTAAAGTGGCCTGACCCCCATCCGTGAGCCCACCCATGAACGCACCCCTGGATTCCCAGCAACAGCAACAGCTTGAACGGACGCAGCGCCAGGCCGAGGTGGTCAAGGCGCTGCAGGCCGTGCTGCCGGCCCATGCCCTGCTCTGGAACAGCGAAGACACCACGCCCTATGAATGCGACGGCCTGACCGCCTACCGCCAGCGCCCGCTGGTCGTCGCCCTGCCTGAAACTTATGGCCAGGTGCAAGCCGTGCTGCGTACCTGCCACGCCTTGCAGGTGCCGGTGGTGGCGCGCGGCGCCGGCACCGGCCTGTCCGGCGGCGCCATGCCGCACAAGCTGGGCGTGACGCTGTCGCTGGCCAAGTTCAACAAAATTTTGAAGATGGATGCGGCCAGCCGCACCGCCGTGGTCCAGGGCGGCGTGCGCAACCTGGCCATCAGCGAGGCCGCCGCGCCGCTGGGCCTGTACTACGCCCCCGATCCGTCCAGCCAGATCGCCTGCACCATAGGCGGCAACGTCGCTGAAAACTCGGGCGGCGTGCATTGCCTCAAGTACGGCCTGACGCTGCACAACGTGCTCAAGGTGCGCGGCTTCACGGTCGAGGGCGAAGAAGTCGAGTTCGGCAGCGACGCGCTCGACGGGGCCGGTTACGACCTGCTGTCAGTGCTGGTCGGCAGCGAAGGCATGCTGGCCGTCACCACCGAAGTGACCGTCAAGCTGGTGCCCAAGCCGGTGCTGGCCCGCTGCATCATGGCCAGCTTCGACGACCTGCGCAAGGCCGGCGACGCGGTGGCCGCAGTGATTGCCGCCGGCATCATCCCGGCCGGGCTCGAGATGATGGACAAACCCATGACGGCGGCGGTTGAGGACTTTGTGCATGCGGGCTACGACCTGAGCGCCGAAGCGATATTGCTCTGCGAAAGCGACGGCACCGTGGAAGAGGTCGAGGAAGAAATCGGCCGCATGAGTGCCGTGCTGCGCAGCTGCGGCGCGACCGCGATTGCGGTCAGCCAGAACGAGGCCGAACGCCTGCGCTTCTGGAGTGGCCGCAAGAACGCCTTCCCGGCCTCGGGCCGCATCAGCCCCGACTACATGTGCATGGACTCGACGATTCCGCGCAAGCGCCTGGCCGACATCCTGCTGGCGATCCAGCAAATGGAGATCAAGTACGGCCTGCGCTGCGCCAATGTGTTCCACGCCGGCGACGGCAACCTGCACCCGCTGATTTTGTTCGACGCCAACGATGCCGACCAGTTGCACCGCTGTGAGTTGTTCGGTGCAGACATCCTGGAAACCAGCGTCGCCATGGGCGGCACCGTGACCGGTGAACACGGCGTCGGTGTGGAAAAACTCAACTCCATGTGTGTGCAGTTCTCGGCCGCGGAAAACGAGCAGATGTTCGGCGTCAAGCGCGCTTTCGACCCGCAGGGTCTGCTGAACCCCGGCAAGGTGATCCCGACGCTGCAGCGCTGCGCCGAGTACGGCAAAGTGCTGGTGCGTGGCGGCAACATCCCCCACCCAGACCTCCCGAGGTTCTAGAGATGCCGGGTCTGCGCGGCCTGGCCTGGCTGCTGCTCCTGCAGTCCATGGGCGAGTTGCTGTCGCGCGCGCTGTCCCTGCCCTTCCCCGGCCCGGTGGTCGGCATGATCTTGCTGCTGCTGGCATTGAACTGGCCGCTGGTGCGCGAGCCGGTCGCGGCCTGTGCCGATTTTCTGCTCGCCCATCTGTCGCTGCTGTTTGTGCCGGTCGGGGTCGGCGTCATGACGCATTTGTCATTGATTGCTGAATACGGCGGCCGCCTGCTGCTGGTGATTGTGTTGTCGACGCTCATCGGTCTGCTGGTGACGGCGCTGGTGCTCAACTTCCTGGGATGCAGGGGCGATGCCGAAGTTCGTTGAACTCTGGGTTTATCTCTCCGCCACGCCGCTGTTCGGCCTGACGGCGACCCTGGTGGTGTATGTGCTGGCCCAGGCGGCCTATGCACGGCTGCAGCAGGCGCCCTGGGCCAATCCGGTGTTCTGGACCGTGCTGGCCATTGCCGCGGTGCTGCTGGCCACTGACGTGTCCTACCCGACTTATTTTGCCGGTGCACAGTTCATCCACTTCCTGCTCGGGCCGGCCGTGGTGGCGCTGGCCTGGCCGCTGTGGCAGCGGCGCGCCGAATTGCGCGCGCGCTGGGGCCGGCTGTTGCTGGCGGCGCTGGCCGGCGGCGCGGCAACCATCAGCTCGGCCGTGGCCCTGGGCTGGGCGGTCGGTTTGCCGCCTGAGGTCTTGCTGTCGCTGGCGCCCAAGTCGGTGACTGCGCCGGTGGCCATGGGCATCGCCGAAAAGATAGGCGGCATCCCGGCACTGGCCGCCGTATTTGCGGTGTTGACCGGCCTGGTTGGCGCGGTGGCCGGCAAGTACCTGTTCGACCTGTGCCGCATCCCGATCGACGCGGCCGGCTGGGCGGCGCGCGGCTTTGCGCTGGGCACGGTCTCGCACGGCATAGGCGCGGCGCGCGCCATGCAGGTTAACGCCGACGCCGGCGCCTATGCAGGCCTGGCGCTGGGCCTGCAGGTGGTACTGGCCTCGCTGCTGCTGCCGCTGCTTTTTCGCCTGTTCCAGTCTGTTTAGCTATTGTTTTTATAGCTATTCGCCCCCGCCAGTCGTGGACTGGAGGCCAATTTTGTCAACAATTTCAAGCGTCTGACAGTTCACCAGGAATCAACAAACCGCATTCCGGCGTCCGGCCGCACGCGCGCCGATAACAATCCGCGCACCAGCCAATGGCGCGTGTCGGCAGGGTCAATCACCGCATCAATCTCCAGCGTGGTCGCCATGTTGATGGCGCTGCCGCTTTCATACTGGCGTGCCACCAGCGTGTCATACAGGGCATCGCGCTGGGGGCCTTCGGGCAGTGCTTCCAGCTCCTTGCGGTAACCGAGCTTGACCGCGCCTTCCAGGCCCATCGCGCCGAACTCGCCGGTGGGCCAGGCGACGGTGAACATCGGCGAATGAAAACCGCCGGCCGTCATGGCCATGGCGCCCAGGCCGTAGCCCTTGCGCAGCACCACGCTGAAAAACGGAACGCGCAAGGCCCCAGCGACCACAAACAGGCGGCTGACATGGCGCACCTGCGCCTGCGCTTCGATCTCCGGGCCAACCATGAAACCCGGCGTATCGACAAAACTCACCAGCGGCAGGCCGTGGGCGTTGCAAAGTTGCATGAAACGCGCGGCCTTGTCGGCCGCATCGGCGTCGATGGCGCCGCCCAGGTGCTGCGGGTTGCTGGCGATGATGCCGATGGCCCGCCCCTCGATGCGCGCCAGCGCCGTGTGGATGCCGATCCCGAAACCGCTGCGCAGCACCAGCAGGCTGCCGCTGTCGACCACGCCCTTCAGCACCGCCAGCGTGTCGTACACGCGCAGGCGGTTTTCCGGCACCACATCACGCAGGCTGGCCGCTTCGGGCGCCAGCCAATCCTTCACCGCACCCTGAAAAAACCCCAGGTAGTGGCGCGCGGCGGCCACCGCCTGCGCTTCATCATCGACCAGCACATCGATCACGCCGCTGGCGTGTTGCACGGCGCTCGGCCCGATCTGCTCCGGCGTGAACACGCCCAGGCCGCCGCCCTCCACCATGGCCGGCCCGCCCATGCCGATGTTGCTGCCCTTCGTGGCGATGATCACGTCGCTGCAACCCAGCAAGGCCGCATTGCCGGCAAAGCAGCGCCCGGCAGCGATGCCGATGACAGGCACCTGGCCCGACAGGCGCGCATAGCCGGCAAAGGTGCTGACATGCAGACCGGCCACGATGGGCATGTCGGTGTCGCCGGGCCGGCCGCCGCCGCCTTCGGCAAACAACACGACCGGCAACTTGTTCTGCAGCGCGATGCCCAGCATGCGGTCGGTCTTCTGGTGGTTGCGCATGCCCTGCGTGCCGGCGAGCACCATGGCATCGTAGGCCATCACCACAGCGCGGCTGGCCTCCGAGCCGAACAGGGCACCATTGATACTGCCCATGCCGGTGACCATGCCGTCGGCCGGCGTATTGGCGATCAGGTCATCCTCGCTGCGCCGGCTGCGCTGGGCGGCGACGGCCAGCGCGCCGTATTCGATGAAGGAGCCCTCGTCGCAGAGGTCGGCGATGTTTTCGCGCGCGCTGCGCAGGCCGAGTGCATGGCGTTTGGCCATGGCCTGCGGCCGGCTGGCGTCCTGTGTGCTGGCATCGCGGTCGAGCACGCGTTGCAGGTCCGGGCGTAACACCGGCTGCTGCGCCGCCGCTGCGGAAGGCGCAGGCTCGCGCGGGCGCGCACCCGTGGTGCCGGGATGCAAAGTGGCGAGCAGGGCGCCCGCCTCGACCAGCTCATCGGCGGCAAAAAACAGCTCACCGATCTGGCCGGCCGCCGTTGCGCGGACCTCGTGCTCCATCTTCATGGCCTCGAGAATCAGCAGCAGGTCGCCGGCTTCGACGCAAGCACCAGGCGAAACGGCCCACTCGACGATGCGGGCTTGCAGGGGGGAATGGACAGCGCTCATCCGGCGATTGTGCGCCGCCACGGGCTAGCCGCCCGTCAAGCCGGTGACAGAACACCCGCCTCAGGGACGGGCGGTTTCAGGCCGGTTCAGGCGACCTGCAAACCCGGCTTGCCGACCAGCGCCGCCTTGGTGCCAGCCACCGCGCCGTAGAGGATCTCGCCGGCCAGTTGGCCGCCTTCCTCGATCACCAGCTTGCCGTAACGGATCTTGCCGGTGACCTTGCCGGTCGCGTAAATCACCAGCTTCTGGCGTACCGTGAGGTTGCCGTCAAACTCGCCATGAATCTCCGCGATGTCGATCTCGGCCGAGCCCTTGAACGCGCCATGCTCGGCGATCTGGATCACGCGCGAGTCCATGGTGGCTTCGACCAGGCCCTCGACCACGAGGGTGTCGCAGTCGGTGATCTCGACGCCCTTGAGTTTGATATTGGGGCCCACCGTCAGCTTGCTGCCGCCTTCGCGGGTGCTGCTGCCGGCCGATGCCGTGTTCGCTGAAGCGGGTGTCGCCTGCGCGTTCACCGGCGCGGCGCTGGTGGCTGCGGCTGGTGCGCCGTTGCTGTAGGGATTGGGGTTGGGACTGCCGTGACGCAGGCTGGTGGGTTCGTTGTCTCGCTTGCCGAAGAACGGTGATTGCAGTGCCATGTGGGTTCCTTCAAAAGAATCCGATGGTACGGAGGCACTTTGCAAAAGTCTCCACCGCTAATGCAAGATGAGTAACGAAAATCTTTTGGGCCTATAGACTCGCGGCATGGACTACACCGTCAAAATTTTTCACAGCGAGGACGTCTCGCCGGCGGATCGCGAAGCAGCGGCCGCGCGGTTTCGTGCAGCGCTCGAAGCCTCCCTGGGCGACGCCAGCCTGGTGGCGCCGGTCTACCGCGCCTGGCTGCGGCTGTTGCAGACGCATGGCGAAGAAGCCCGACCCTGGGACCTGAGCCCGGCCGAACAACTGCTGGCCGACCAATGGGAAGCTGCGGAGCTGGCCGCCACCCAGGCGGCGTTTGGCGCCGAACGCTACATGGGCGACGCGCATTTTGAACTGTCGATCGGTGACCGCTGACACCGCCGGCAACCGGGCCCGTGGTTTTTGCCGATAATCGGGGGACGGACTGAAAGGCTTATGTTGGAAGCGGTAGTGTTTGTGCTTGTCTTTTTGGCTTTGCTGGGTTTGCTCGGCTTTGCGTGGGTGCGCGTGTTCCGCAGTAAAACCAAGCTATCCGAAACATTGACGGCCTCACCGCCAGACAACGCTTACGAGGTTAGTTATGCGCCACCCGAATTTGAATGGAGCGGCACCACCACCGGCGCGCTGCCGCTCAAGGTCCTGACTTACAAGCAGTACGAGTGCCTGGAAGATGCGCGTTATGGTTTTCGCATCGTCGGCGTGCCACCGTCAGACCGCAAGCTGCCGCAGCCCCACAAAACCCGCGCACACGGCCTGAAAACCGTGGCATCACTGCACAAGCATGGGTTTCTGGACGACGACGGCAGCGGCGGCTATCTGATCACCGACCACGGGCTCAACGCGCTGGAAGTCTGCAACGTCCGGTATTAAGCTGCTTACACCGTCGCATTCATGGGCGCCTTGCTGACAGCCCACGAATACAGCGCCACAAACACCAGCGCGTCGAACACCGCGCCGAAGCAGATATAGAGCACCGGCATGAACAGCACCGAGAGGTGTTGCATGATGAAGGCCTGCGCCAGCACCTGATGCGGCACCATGATGGCCAAAAACAGCAGTATCAGCGCCGTGTGGAACAGCTTGACCAGCAGCCCCTGGTTCAGGATGTAGTAACCCACCGCAAGCATCACCGGCGTGGCCAGAATCACCACGTAGCCAATGGTCATCAATTCCTCGCTGTGACGCGCCACGCTATAGGGAAAGGCAGATGGCGTCAGCCAGAAATACGCCAGCGTGATGAGCTGCACCACACACACAATACGCAGCGGGTACTTCAGCGGCAGGGCCGAATCGCGCATGCGCATGGACAACACAAACCCCAGCAGGGTGACCACGGTGGTCACGACCAGCGCTGTGGTGCCCGGCATCAGTGCTTCTTCGGACACGTTGGACAATACCAGCGCATATTGCCCTGCCTCGTTGACCCGCGTGGCGAGGCTGAAAGGCAGGTTCAGCCCGGCAGACCAGAACAAAATGCATTGGCGCCAGAATTCCAGCAACATCGGTTTGGCCCACAGCAGCAGGCCGCACAGCAGCAGCGGCAGGACAATCGCCTGTATCAGCAACCAGGGCGTGACCTTGAGCGGCGTGATCGCGCGGTGCGGGCGCACCTTCACATTGCGTGCCCTCGCCTCCTTGACAACAGAGAAAGAGGCATGAAAAAGCCGGTCGTGCTCACGCGCCTCGTCGGTCACGGAAATGGTTTTGGAGCTCATGCAGGCCGATCAAAAGTCGTGGAAGATGCCGACCGTCACGCCGCTGCGGCGGTACGACGGGTTGGTATAACGGTTGGCGCCGACCAGCACCCCGGTGCTCTGGTTCAGCCAGTGGCGCCAGGTGAGGCTGGCCTCGCGGCTGTCGAAGTTGACCAGCTGCGCGCCGGCGGCAACTGCCAGATACCCTTCGGTGCCCCAGCCATAACGCCCCGTCACCAGGTTTTGTTTGGGACGGCCATAGGTCAGCGCCACGAACTGCTGCTGGCTCTTGACCGAACCGGGGTTGCTGGAGTTCATGCGCACGCCACCCTCCACGATCCACGGCGCCTCGAAATAATAGGCCGCACCCAGCGAGACGCTTCTGTCGGTATATCCGGTGGGGGCATCGTAATAACCGACGCCCACAGAGCCGACCAGGTTGCGCCCCGGAAGAAACTTCCGGTACAGCGTCGCGTCAACGCGGAATTTCGGCAGATAAAAAGCGCCATCACCCGCGCCCACGGCCACCGAACCGTACCAGTCCTCGTTGAAGGTGTAGGTGTCGCTCAGGCCGACAAAGGTGCCGTCTACGCCAAAGCGGTGGCTCTGGGACAACTCACCCTGTAGCACATGGGAAGGCAGGCCATAGGTCCCCCGCAGCGTGACATCGCGCCAGTCACCAAACCCGCCTGTGAGGTTTTGCGCGCCTGCGCTGAGTTCCAGACTGCGCTGCAGGGGCGCGCCGGCCGGGGCCGGTTGCGCCGCCACCATGCCCACCTGGTTGGGTACGGCCGTTTGGGTTTGGGCCAGAGTAACGGCCATCGGTAAAAGCAAACCCGGCAGGGCGACAAGGGAACTGATTCTGAACATGGGACTTCCTGAAAAATATGGGTCTTGAAAGGGTGGTCTGGGCAGTGCCCGGCTTATTTGCAGTTGGCCCCGGCGCCTGCTGCGCTCAGGCCTTTGGCCACCAGCAACTGGTAGGCGGTTTCGTCGGTCACCGCCCAACGCGCGGAGTGCCGCAGCGGCGTCGCTTCGCGCAGCCAGCAGCCGGCCGACACCTTGTCACCCTGGCGCATCGCCAGCACGGCCAGCAGGCCCCATGGATAGTCGGCCTTGCCGTGGTTCAGCCACTCGGTACGATGTAAACGCATCCACTCGCGGTAATGCTGCCGCGCATCCGAGGGCACCAGCGGAAAGTCAACCAGCAGCGGGAAAATCTGCGCCACATGGTCGGGGTAAAACGCCGGCTTCTGCGAACGCTGCTCCAGCTGGGTGGAGACCAGGAAACGTTTGTCCACCGGGTTCCAGAAAGTGCTGTGGATCGCGCGCGCCAGCTTCTCCGCCTCGGCCCGTTCTGCCGGCTGCCTGCCGCGCACCTTGAGCGACCAGACCTCCAGGTTGTCCATGAACAGGCCGTGCAGCACCACCGGCGACACCATGTAAATGCCGCGTGAGGGCTGAAACAAATGCGCCAGGGAGGCTTGACTGATGGAACGGCTTTTTTGCCAGGCCGGATTTTTGCCCAGCTTGTCCGGCATGGTGTCGAGCAGACGCATCCACATGGCGAGCAGCGAATCATCCGCATCGGCAGTTTTGCAAGACGCCCAGCTTTTTGCAGCGTCGCGGCAAAACCGGTCAAAGGTGCCGTCCGGCTTCTGGCGGGGCAGCAGCCAGTTGACGAACTTTTCGGCGGGGGCCGCGATGTCCATGCCGTTGTCATGCGCCAGCAGCAAGGCCTGCATCGCAAAGTAAGGGTCGGCTGAGTCCCCACCGTGCAGCACGGTGATAGCGCCGGCGGAATCGGCATAACCGGCCAGATCCAGCGAAGGTGCGGCACTCGCGACAGCAGCATGGCCCAGCCATGCTGCCAGCGCGCAGCCCGTCAAAAAACGTTTGATCTTCATGCGGCTTTCACCATGCCGACTTCGTGAGCCCAGACCGTGCCGTGAACGGTGACACCGTCCTCCACAATGATGTTGTTGGCACTGACCGTGGTCTGCGCATCGGGCAGACCGATCACTGCACCGGCGCCGATCAGCACATCGCTTTCGGAGACCAGCGGCCCCCAGGCCCGGGCCTGCTTGAACACATACACGCGTTTTTCGCAGGTCACCGCGCCATGAACCTCAGCGCCGTAACCCATGCTCACGCCTTCACGCGCCTTGATGTCACCGACAACCGTGGTGCCCATGCCGATGGTCAGAAAGCCTGTAACCACCAGCGAGCCGTGATAAATGCTGTCCGGCGGCAGTGCACAGTTGCCACGGATCAAAAACAGCAAGGGCGTCTGTTGCACCGCATCCGGCAACTGGGCATAACTGGCCTCTACCGGCGTGCCGGGATAGGGCGCGGGCACCGGCGTATCGCGGGAGCCGAAGTGCAGCGACGGGGCGTGCAGGCGCTCAAACCAGGTTTCGTTACCGAGCTCGATGGCACTACCGGCCGAAATTCGCCGAAGGGCGATGCCCTTGCGCCCCAGGCGCAACACGCCGCCGGCGTGCGCCCAGTCGTGGATTTCGCTTTCAGCCCCCAGCCCGATGTCTCCGGTGGCGTACACCGCAGAAAACGCGGATTCCGCGCCGGCACGCAGGTCCCCTTGTACGTAGAGCGGCCGCTTGCTCAGGATCGTATCCTGGCCAACAATGCTGCCGCGTGCGATCAGGCGTTTGCCGGCGCCCTTCCAGTCCTCGGCGTCGGGCTCATCGGGCAAGAACTCGAAATCTTCGTAACCGGTGGACGGGCCATCGCCCAGTTTGGCCGATGCATCTGCATGCAGGCGCCGCGCGAAGTGGTCGATGTCGCTGGTGTAGTTGGGCGAGATCGGCAGCGCCGACAAATCCGTCGGACGCAGCCACTCGCGAAACGCCGGTATAAATGGCAGGGTCAGCAGCAGCAGGCACACCAGCGCAAACGCCGCATAGGTGAGATAACTCGACGGCATCATTTGGTCACCTCCTGGGCGCCGCGATAGCGGATGGTTTTGTCCCAGACCATGTCGCGCTTGAGCACCCGGTCCAGCAGCAGGCTCCAGACGGCGCCCGAGATGGCAAACAGACTCACCAGAAAGCCCAGCATATTGAAGGGCAGCAGCCGCAGACGCCGGCGGTTGCCGTCGATCAGCACCGCCACGACGATTTCGAAAAAGGCCGCGAAGTTGCCCAGGGTGCCGTAAATCATCAGCGCAAAAATCGGGATCAGTTGTGACAGCAAGGAACCGGCGTTCAGAAAATACAGGCCCAGCGCCAGGCACCAGCCCACCAGCATGACCAGGGGGATCAGAAACACGAACAGCAGCAGCAAACCATCCACGCGTTGCCCCAGCGTCAAATAGGGGCTGCTGGCAAACTGCCACCAATAACGCGCCATGACCTGGTTGTGGCCCTTGGCCCAGCGCGTCACCTGCTTGATGCGCACGCTCCACTCTTCCGGCACTTCTTCATAACATTCCGAGCGATTGGTGTAGACGGTTTTCCAGCCGTTGAACATCAACCGGAAGGTGATGTCGGTGTCTTCGGCCAGTGTGTCGTCATGCCAGCCGCCGACTGCCTCGACCGCCGACAGGCGCACGCCGCCCACGGTGCCGCCGTACTGCGGCATCAGGTTCAGGTTCATGCGTGCCTGCTGGTCCACCTGATAACCGGCTGAACGCTCCAGGTCCAGCATCCGGGTCAGCAAATTGGCGCCGCTGTTGACAGGCACCACGCGGCCCATCACAGCACCGACTTCTGGGTCAAAAAACGGCGCCACGAGCTGCTTGAGCAAGCCCCGGCCGGGTACATAGTCGGCATCAAAAATGATGGCAATGTCGCCCTCGGCGAAATGCAGCGCGTCCTTGAGCGCGGCCGACTTGCCGGCCTTGCCGTCAACGCGATGAAACGGCGAGATGCGTGACGGGTAACGCGCCACATAGCTGTCGATGATGGCCCCGGTCCCATCCTTGGAACGGTCATTGACCGGAATGATCTTCAGACGGTCTGCCGGGTAATCGGTATTGAGCAGCGCTTCGATGCAACCGGCAATGACTTTTTCTTCATTGTGGGCGGCGATGAACACCGTGATCATCGGCCAGCGCGCCACCGCGATGTCGATATAGGGATGGCGCTGCACGCCGGTCAGGCGGTTCATGGTGAACATGAAATGCCGGATGCCATAAAGCGTCATGAGCACCACGATCAGCACCAGCAGCGACGCCATCACGGCAGCCACCGGGTAGTCCTTGAACGAGGGCACCAGGCCTTCTGACACCGGCTGTGCGAACACCGGCAGCGCGCCGGCGAACAGCGTCAACACGAGAATTTTCAGAGGCACGAAACGAGAGAAACGCAACATACAGATCACTCCAGAAAGTTTCAGGCCGGAACCGGCTGTGGCACGGGAGCGATCACCAGGCTGCGTTTGAGCGCAGCAACAATTTGCGCCGAGGCCGTGCCATCGCCAAATGGGTTGCCGGCCTGCGCCATGCGGGTCCAGGCAGTGTTGTCCTGCGAGAGCCGGGTCACTTCGCTGACGATGGCGCTGCGGCTTGCGCCTATCAGAAGGGCACAACCTGCTTCGATGGCTTCGGGTCGCTCGGTTTCGTCGCGCAGCACCAGCACCGGCACGCCGAAGGTCGGCGCCTCTTCCTGCAGGCCGCCAGAGTCCGTCAACACCATCCACGCATCGGCGAGCGCCTGCTGCATGCCGGTGTAGTCCAGCGGCGCCGTCAGCGTGACATTGGGGATGCCGCCCAAAATCTCGTTGACAGGGCCCTGAATCACCGGGTTCAGGTGCACCGGAAACAGCACCTGCAGATCGGGCTGTTGGCGCGCGATGTCTGCCACCGCGTGGCAGATCTCCTGCACATCCGTGCCCCAGTTTTCACGCCGGTGCACCGTCACCAGCAGGTGGCCGCGTCCCGTGACCCGGCGTTTGACGCCACGGTGGGCGCAGGTCCACTGCTGGGCATCAATCACGGTGTTGCCGGTCAGCTCGATAAATTCGTCGGCGATACCTTCGGTTTGCAAGGCCACGCGGGCGCGCTGGGTGGGCGCAAAGTGAAACTGCGCGAGCCGGCTGATCATCTGGCGCAGGCCTTCCTCCGGAAAAGGCCGGGCCAGGTTGTAAGTGCGCAGCCCGGCTTCCACATGCGCGACAGGCACCCGGTTGTAGAAGCCCACCAGGGCCCCCTGAAATGCGCTTTCCGTGTCGCCTTGCACAATGACCAGCGACCATTCCTGCTGCTGCATGGCGGCTTCGAGCTGCTGCCTGCAACCCGCGCTGAATTCCAGCAAACTGCTGCCCGTGCGCGTGAGGGTGATGTCCGGCACCACGTCAAAACAGGCCAGGATCTGGTCGGCCATGTCTGCGTGCTGGCCGGTGTGCAACCACTGCACGCGCGCCCAGGGCGCCTGGCGCAGCGCGTGGTAAACCGGCGCCAGTTTGATGATTTCAGGGCGGGTACCCGAGACCAGAAGAATGTTGTGAATGGCTTTTTCGGCGGCAGGCCCCGAGACGCTCATGCTGGCTGCGCCATCTGGTGTGAGTGGCCCATGGTGGCCGGCGTCTGCAAGTCCACGATCACGACCAGGTCGCCGCCGAAGCGGCCCACCCCGAGTTCCCTCATGAGGTGATGCTCCTGTTCGGCAGAACCCATGCGCAGAAAGCACAGGGCCTGGCGCTTGCCGGCCTGGCTCGCCGCCAGAATGTCGAGCCGGGCGACAGAGCCATAGCGCGAGCACAGCGAATGCAGCGCTGGCTTGAGTGTGCTGATATCGGCAAAGTTATTGAGTTGATCAAATTCGTGGTGCATATTTTTTGAAAGCGTGACGCTTTGTTGGAGGGCTTGTGAACTTAAGTCTTACGCAATATAGAAAGTCCCGGTCCGGGCTTGTCAGGGGAAATGCCGCCCCTGGCTGTAGGACGCCGCCGTCGTACTACAAGCGGAAGACCCCGTAGACCACAAGGCCATAGTTGCCGCAAAAGTCCAGCCACACCCTCTGAACCCAAGGCGGCAGATCCCCTGCATACGTCTGTGCGCTAGCGCGCACACCGACCAAAAGCACGCAACGAAAACGGCATGCAGCCGCCAGGCCATCGCGCTTCGGCACCGGCAATTTCGACCGGAACGCTTGCCGAGCACCTGGCAGGGGCCGGAAGCCGCCGTTTATCGGTTTGTGCGGTAGCGCACATACAAACCACCTTGAACGGCCTAGTATTTAGGGCTGGCCCGACAACTCTGCACCCCTGCCAGAGCCACCGCTCGAAGCCAGGATTGCTTCGGAGCTTCTGTTGATGGCCGTTTCCCCCGACCCGAAAAAAAACCAGTTGCTGGCTGCCCTGCCGGATGCCGAGTACGAGCGCTGGCTACCGCAACTTGAGGCGGTCGATCTGCCGCTGGGCACCGTGGTGTACGAGTCTGGCAGCACACTCAGCCATGTTTATTTCCCGGCCACCGCCATCGTCTCGCTGCTGTACGTGATGGAAAACGGCGCGTCGGCCGAAATCGCCGTGGTCGGGCATGAAGGCGTCGTCGGTATCTCGCTGTTCATGGGTGGCGAATCCACGCCCAGCCGCGCCGTGGTGCAAAGTGCAGGCAGCGGCTATCGGCTGCCGGCGCAGGTCATCAAGGACGAGTTCAAGCGCGCGCCGGTGCTGCACCTGCTGCTGCGCTACACCCAGGCCCTGATCACGCAAATGGCGCAAACCGCCGTCTGCAACCGGCACCACGCGCTGGACCAGCAACTGTGCCGCTGGTTGCTGCTGAGCCTGGACCGGCTGCAGGGCAACGAGCTGGTGATGACGCAGGAGCTGATTGCCAACATGCTCGGTGTGCGCCGGGAAGGCGTGACGGAAAGCGCGCTCAAGCTGCAAAGCCTGGGCCTGATTCGTTACTCGCGTGGCCGCATCACGGTGATTGACCGGCCGGGGCTGGAAAAACGCACCTGCGAATGTTATGCGGTGGTCAAAAAAGAGTACGACCGGCTGCTGCCAGAGAAGACGGCGGCTTGACAAGCGCTGGCTGCCTGCAAGGCTTATGTGCGCTGGCAAACAGTGGGGCACTGTGAGTTAGCGCATACTGAGGCACCGATTTGAACTGGTCTCGACAGTAGCGCGGCTCGATCTTGTCCCCGCCCAGGGGTGCGCTACCCCACCGGAGAGCCTTCATGGCCCCTGTCGAAAACCACCTCCTGGAACTGCTCCCCCGCAGCGACCGCAAACGGCTGCTGGCCGCCTGCGAGCCGGTGCAACTGGTACTGTCGGACGTCCTGTGCGAGCCCGGCAAACCCACCCGCTACGTTTATTTTCCAACCGATGGTTTTATCTCTCTGGTAACGCTGGTTGAAGGCAGTCCGGGTGTGGAAGTCGGCATGGTGGGACGCGAAGGCATGCTCGGCGCCCAGCTTGTGCTCGGCGTGGCCGACGCGCCCTGGCGCGCGCTGGTGCAGGGCCAGGGTGCGGCCTGGCGCATGGGCACGGCGGCCTTCAAGCGCGAACTGGCGCTGAGCCCGGCGTTGCAGCGTGGACTCAAGCACTACCTGTATGTGCTGATGGCGCAGCAGGCCGCATCTGCCGGTTGCCTGCGTTTTCACCTGATCGGGCAGCGCCTGGCGCGCTGGCTGCTGATGAGCCAGGACCGGGCACACTCGGACAGCTTTCATGTCACCCATGAATTTTTGGCCTATATGCTGGGTATGCGGCGCGTCGGCGTGACGGCCGCTGCCAGCGCGATGCAAAAAGCCGGCTTGATCGAATACCACCGCGGAGAACTCAGGGTGCTCAACCGCTCCGGCCTCGAAGCTGCGGCCTGCGCCTGTTATGCCGCCGACCGTCAGGCTTACGCCCAACTCCTCGGCTAGGGCCTGTTCATACTGTTTGTGCAAGTGCGAACGTGGTGAAAACAGCGCCAATCAAGGCGTGAACAGGCCCCAATGTGCGCTAGCGCACGGACAGCACGCTGCCAGGCATCTACAAGAGCCTCAGGCGATACGCGGGCGGATGCGTGAATCACTCCCGTTGCAGGCGCTGCCTGGAATCTGCTTTTTCCTCAGAAACGAGGCTTGGATGCCCTCTTCTTCGCCGCAGAGCCCCTTGGCGCAAATCACAGTCAAGGCCGACCTGGACGCGGACACGCAGGCGCCGCCTGGCGGGCACGCGGGCCACACCAACGGCCATCAGGCCGCCACCAGCCCGGCGCACGGCGTGCAGACAGAGCCGGTGCATGGCGCCCCGGCCAGCGCGCAAGCGGCGATGGACATGGCCGAATGGGACATGATGTTTGACGCGGTGCAAGCCAGGCTGGTACGTACCGTGGGCCGCCTGGGCGAATCGCCGCACACGCCCCAGCATTCAGCGGAGCTGTCGGCCAGCCTGGTGCAGGCCGTGGTGCTGGAATGTGTCGCCGAAATGGACAAATTGCACACCGCCCTGAAGCGGGAACGCAGCCAACGTCTGACACCCTGACGGGCGTTCTGGGCAAACGGCGCCGGCAACGCGCGTGTTACCTTGCCTAGCATGCAACCGCTCCCCCCTTCCCTGCGCAAGCGCGCGCTCTTCAGCCATGCCCCGGGGGACCTTCGTTCGGCGACTGCGGCGCTGGCGCTGCTGGAGCGGGCCACAAGTGCGGGCACCTGGACGCTGGCGCTTCCACAACGCCAGTTGCTGTGGAGCGCGCAACTGGCCAGCTTGCTGGAGCTGCCCGTCACGCCAGCACCCGACTGGGGGCGCTTCCCCGAGATTTTTGCCCCAGGCTCGCGCGAGCGCATGGCCCTGGCGCTGCAGGCCTGCCTGAACGACGGCACCGCCTTTGACGAGGAGGCACAGGTCGTCACGGCGCGTGGCCGGCTGCTGGCGGTGCGCATGCTGGGCGAGGCCGTGCACGATGTGTCGGGCGCGCTGATGCATCTCTCGGGCGTTGTCAAGGACCTCAGCGCCGAAAAACACGCCGAGCAGGAAACCCAATACCTGACCATGCGGCTGGGCACGACGCTGGCCAGCATCACAGACGCCTTCGTCACGCTGGACCGGGACGGCCGCCTGACCTATGTCAACACCGAAAGCGAGCGCCTGCTGCGCCGGGAAAGCCGGGACCTGCTGGGCCAACCCATCTGGAAAGCACTGGACGATAACCCGCATGGGCCTTTGCGCCAGAACGTGGTTGCGGCCCTGGGAAGCACCACCCACCTGGAGTTTGAAGTCTTCTGCACGGTGCCTGACAAATGGCTGGAGCTGCGGGTCTACCCCTTTGAGGAGGGGCTGGCCGTTTACCTGCGCGATGTCAGCGAAAGACGCCAGTCGCAGGAGCAGTTGCTGCTGTTGCAAACCAGCATCTCGCGACTGAACGATATTGTTCTGATCACCGAAGCCGGCGCCATCGACGCACCCGGCCCGCACATCGTTTTCGTCAACGACGCATTTGAACGGCATACCGGCTACAGCCGGGCCGAAGTGATAGGCAAGACGCCGCGCCTGCTGCAGGGCCCGCGCACGCAACGCGCCGAGCTGGACCGCATCCGGCTGGCGCTGCAACAGGCGCAGCCGGTGCGGGCGGAACTGATCAACTACAAAAAAGACGGCACCCCGTTCTGGCTGGAGCTGGACATCGTGCCGGTGGATTATTTCAACCGCGGGCTCACACATTGGGTCGCCGTGGCGCGCGACATCACCCAGCGCAAGGCTTCCGAGGAAGAAATCGAACACCTGGCCTTTTACGACCCGCTGACGCAACTGCCCAATCGCCAGTTGCTGATGAGCAACCTGCGCCTGGCCTTGTCGCACACGGAAAACCCCGACAAAAACGGGGCGCTGATGTTTATCGACCTGGACAATTTCAAGGTGCTCAACGACACCCGCGGGCATGCCACGGGTGACCTGCTGCTGCAAAAAGTGGCGACCCGCCTGAACAGCTGCGTGCGGCTGCGCGACACGGTGGCCCGGCTGGGCGGCGATGAGTTTGTGGTCTTGCTCGAAGACCTGGGCGACGACCCCCAAATGGCCTCGGCCAGGGCCAAAATTGTCAGTCAGAAAATTCTCCAGGCACTGTGTGAGCCCTGCGACCTGGCCGGCTATGACTACGACGGCACCTGCAGCATCGGCATCACCCTGTTCAACCAGCATCAGCAAAGTGTTGGCGACCTGCTCAAGCAGGCCGACCTGGCGATGTACCAGGCCAAAGCGGCAGGGCGCAACGCGATCTGCTTTTTTGACCCCGCGATGCAGGCGGTGGCCACAGCCAATGCCGCCCTGACCTCCGAACTGCGGCTGGGCCTGCGCAACCTTCAGTTTGTGCTGCACTACCAGCCGCAGGTCGGACCCAAGGGGCAGATGGTGGGCGTCGAAGCGCTGGTTCGCTGGAACCACCCGCAGCATGGTCTGGTGACGCCCGACAGCTTCATCACGCAGGCCGAAGACAGCGGCCTGATCCTGCCGCTCGGTCAATGGGTGCTGGAAACCGCCTGCGCCCAGCTCGCCGCCTGGGCCGGACGCGCCGAGACCAGGAAGTTCAGCATCGCGATCAATGTCAGCGTGCGCCAGTTCCGGCATCCCGAGTTCGTGGAAATGGTCATGAAGGCCATCGAGCAGACGGGCATCAGCGCGCACCACCTCAAGCTGGAGCTGACCGAAAGCCTGCTGGCCAAGGACATGGACGTGACGATTGCCAAGATGGGGATTCTGAAAAACGCCGGCGTGACGCTGTCGATCGACGACTTTGGCATCGGGTATTCCGCCCTGTCTTACCTGAAATACCTGCCGCTGGACCAGCTCAAGATTGACCGCAGCTTTGTCAAGGACGTGTTGACCGATCCCAATGATGCGGCGATTGCACGCACCATCATCGGCCTGGCCCAAAGCCTGGGCCTGGGCGTGATGGCCGAGGGTGTGGAGACCGAAGCCCAGCGCGACTTCCTGGCGCGCCACGGCTGCCATTGCTTCCAGGGCTATCTGTTCTGCAAGCCGCTGCCGATCGAGGAGCTGGAAGTGTTTATCCAGCGCCTGCCGCAGGTTTCGGCCTGAGCAGACGGGGATCAGCCGAAATTTGCTATTGATTGGGTAGCTGCCTGCGCTTGCTGTTTATGCGCCAGAGGCTGATGCTCAAAACCGAAGCACGAACAGGCCCTAATAGCCGTGCAAAGCGTAGTCAAGTGCTGACCAGATGCGTGGTGCATCGCTGCGCAAGTTGCTTAAAGGGCCCCGCAGGTCAGCGGATGAAAAGGCGAGCACACCCAGGGTATCCAGGAACAGCGCCTTACCTTCGACCTGGACGATCGGAGCCAGGCGTTCGGTGGGCGACTCCACCCAGACATGCGTCAGGGGGATGGTCAGGCGGTTGCGCACGCCCCGGACGAGGTCGCTTTGTATGTCGACCACATAAGGTGACTGGTCGCGCCACTCTTCCACGGGATGCGGATAAACATCGAATTGCGCCATCAGCCGGGCTCCGCGCCCGTAGCCTTGAGGGCCGCCTGCTTCTTGCGCCATTCGTAAATGCGCCAGCCCATGCTGCCCTCACGCTCGATCCGGCCGTTGTAGGCCGCAATCGTGTCTTTGTTATCGGCCTCCCACTGCACGGCCAATCGCTCGATTTCCTCCGGGCTGCGCTCCTGCGCCGCCTTGCGTGCTGCCAAGCGCTCTGGGGTGAGCCAGCCATCGCCGACGCGATAGCTACCGGCTTCTTCCTGCACGCCGAAAGCAGTAGCTGCGCTTTCCAGCACGGCAGGCACGGCCTTCATGGGCACCAGTTCGACCCGTCCGTCCGGGTAAAACACCACATCAAACAACTGGCCCGCGTATTTTTTCCCCAGCGATATCTGGCCGCTGGCGCCGACTTCCTTGAGCATGGCCCATCCTTTCAGACATTCATGCCATCATGCCGCATGAATTCAGGGTCGTCAAGCCCCGAGTTACTGCCTCAGCTCACGCCGGCCAGCAAAGCCGCATTGCCGCCCGCCGCCGTGGTGTTGACGGTCACAGTCTGCTCGGCGCAAAAGCGGACGAGGTAGTTCGGGCCGCCGGCTTTGGGGCCGGTGCCGCTTTGGCCTTCGCCGCCGAAGGGCTGGACGCCGACCACCGCGCCAATCATGTTGCGGTTGATATAAATATTGCCGACATGGGCTGCCGCCGCCAGCGCCTGCGCGCGCGAGTCGATGCGGGTCTGGATGCCCAGCGTGAGGCCGTAACCAAGGGCGTTGATCTGGTCAATCACGGCGGCGGGGTCGCCGGACCAGCGCACGATTTGCAGCACCGGGCCGAAGATTTCGTCTTTGACTTCGGCCACGCTGGCCACTTCATAGGCCGCCGGATAGATCAGATTTGCTATTGAATCAGGAGCTGCTTGTGCAAGTGGAATAAGGGCTGGAAGCACTTTTGATGCTGAACCGAGGCGTTGCAGGTGGCGCTGGATGTTGTCAAAGGCCTCACGGTCTATCACCGGGCCGACGTCGGTGGCCAGTTCGGCCGGGTCGCCCACCACCAGTTCCTGCAGCGCACCCTGGATCATGTCAATCACCTTGTCGGCAATGCCCTCATGCACACACAGCAGGCGCAGCGCCGAGCAACGCTGGCCGGCCGAGCGAAAGGCGCTTTGCACCACCGCATCCACCACCTGCTCGGGCAGTGCGGTGCTGTCGACCAGCATGGCGTTGATGCCACCGGTTTCGGCAATCAGGGGCACGATGGGGCCATCCCTGGCTGCCAGCGCGCGGTTGATGGTTTTGGCAACTTCGGTGGAGCCGGTGAACACTACGCCGGCAACACCTGGCGCGGCCACCAGCGCCGCGCCCACGGTTTCGCCGGGGCCGTGGAGCAACTGCAGCGCGCCTTCAGGCACACCGGCGGCGTGCAGCAGCCTGACCGCCTCCCAGGCCACGCCCGGCGTCTGTTCGGCGGGTTTGGCCAGCACCGCGTTGCCGGTGGCCAGCGCCGCGGCGACCTGTCCGGTAAAAATCGCCAGCGGAAAATTCCAGGGGCTGATGCAGACCCAGACGCCGCGCGCGCGCAGGCGCAACTCGTTGGTTTCACCGGTCGGCCCCAGCAGGGCAATGGGCGCCATGATGCGTTCGGCTTCATCGGCGTAGTAACGCAAAAAATCAATCGCTTCGCGCACCTCGGCCACCGCGTCGCCCCAAGTCTTGAAGGCCTCTTTCACCAGAAGCGCAGAGAAACGCGGCATCTGCTGCTGCAGCGCATCGGCGGCGCGGCGCAATACGGCAGCACGTTCGCTGACTGCCACCTTGCTCCATTTTTGATAGCTGTTTGCGCCCACCACCAAAGGGCTGGAGGCCGATTTGACATCAAACACCGGCACCACAGGCACGCGGGTGCTTGCCAGCGCGGCCAGCAGCGGCGCACGCATGCTCTCGACCGCGAGGTCCAGGCCGTCACTGTTGCGGCGACTCGGCCCATACAAACAGGGCGGCAGCGGCAGCGAGGGTTCTGGCGCCAGATGCAGCGGCGAGCCCAGCAACTGGTCCATGCCGACCGACCCGTCGGCGAGCTGGTGCACAAAGGAGGAGTTGGCGCCGTTTTCAAGCAGCCGCCGCACCAAGTAGGCCAGCAGGTCGCGGTGTGCGCCTACCGGGGCATAGACGCGGCAGGCGATGGCCGGATTTTTCAACACCTCGCGGAAAATACCTTCTCCCATGCCGTGCAGGCGCTGCAATTCAAAGGGCACGCCATGACGCGATGCCATTTGAATGATGGCCGCGATCGTTCCCGCGTTGTGCCCGGCAAACTGCGGGTAGATGGCATCGGGCGCGGCCAGCAGCGCCTGCGCGCAAGCCAGGTAAGAAATGTCGGTGTGCTGCTTGTGCGTGAACACCGGGTAGTGCGGCAGGCCCAGCTCCTGCGCGCGTTTGATTTCCGAATCCCAGTAAGCGCCCTTGACCAGCCGGCACATCAGGCGCAGCTTGTGGCGGCGGGCGAGGGTGATGACATGTTCAACCAAATCCAGCGCACGCGTCTGATAGGCCTGCAGAGCCAGGCCAAAGCCGCGCCAGTGCGGGTACTCGTCGGCCACGCGCGCGGCCAGCGCCTCGAACACGGCCAGCGACAGCTCCAGCCGGTCCACCTCCTCGGCGTCGATGGTCAGGCCGATGTTGGCGCGGGCCGCCAGCTCACACAGGCCCCAGACGCGTGGCACCAGCTCGGCCATCACGCGCGCATGCTGGGCGTCTTCGTAGCGCGGGTGCAGTGCGCTGAGCTTGATCGAGATACCATCATTTTTCTCACAAGCCCCCGCCAGGTCTGAACCAGCAGCTATGGATTCAATAGCATCCCTGTAGCTGGCGAAGTAGTGTTGTGCGTCGGCAGCGGTGCGCGCGCCCTCGCCCAGCATGTCGTAGCTGAAGCGCAAACCAGGGATTTTTTTGCGGCTGTCGTCAGCCTCCTTCATGGCCTCGCCAATGTTCTGCCCGAGCACAAACTGCCGGCCCAGCAACTGCACCGCACGCAAGGTGGCGGCCACCACGGTCCGCGCACCCAGCTTGCTCATCAGGGTGGTTTCCGAAGCCTGTCCTGAGCTTGTCGAAGGGGGCAAAAACTTCCTGGACATGGCAATCGCCGAGGCCGACAGGCGCGCCATCACGCCGTCGCCTGCGCTTTCAAAATCGGCACGCCCGAGCTGGTCGGCGGTCAGGGCAATCGCGGTCTCGGCATCTGGCACACGCAGCAGGGCTTCGGCCAGGCGCATCAGGGCCAGGCCCTCGTTGCTGCTGATCGGGTACTCCTTGAGCAGGCTTTCCATGGCCCAGAAGGGCGGCGGATTCTCGCGCACTGCCTGCACCCAGGGCAGTGCCAGCGGCACCGCAGCAGCCCAGTCGAGGGTGCCGGCGAGCTGTTGCAAAAGACCGGCAACCAGACCGGACTCCGGGCGGCAAGGATCAGGCAGGTGTTGCGGGCAGGTCATGGAAACTCCTGAAGCTGGTAAATAAGTCGATGTTGTCTTCAGTTGTTCAAAATTTATCGCTAAATTAATGACAAATTTCTGAACTATTCACTACCATGACCGAATTGCCTGCCGATATCGACCGCATCGACCTGAAGATTCTGAACTTGCTCCAGCAGGACGGGCGCATCGCCAACCTCAAGCTCGCCGAGGCAGTGGCACTGTCGCCGACCGCCGTGCTGGCGCGGGTGCAGCGCCTCACGCGCGACGGCTACATCCTGGGCTACGAGGCCCGCCTGAACCCGCTCAAGCTGGGCGCCGGCATGACCGTGTTTGTCGAGGTGCTGCTGGACCGCACCACACCCAATGTGTTTGACGCCTTCAAGGCGGCCGTGCAGGTTTATCCCGAAATCATGGAATGCCACATGGTCGCCGGCGGTTTTGACTACCTGCTCAAGACCCGCATGGCCGACATGGCGTCCTACCGCCAGTTTGCAGGCACGGCGCTGTGGCAACTGCCCGGCGTGCGCGAGACACGCACGTATGCGGTGATGGAAGAAGTCAAAAACAGCACTCAACTGGCGCTGGGTGTGTAGGAAGAGCAACAGAAAAGCCGTTCAGAACCGGGCCTTTTCGGTCAATTTGGCCCAAAATTCGCGCCGCTCGGTGCAACCGCCTTGCCACTGGCGGGCACTTGGACTAAGTTCAAGTTGCGCTATGTCCTGGGTTGCATACCTTTCGGGTACGCAGTATTGGCTCTTGTGGCGCGCCTTTTTGAAGGACTCATGATGAACATGCACTCCCCATGGGCCACTTGCGCCTTGCTGGCCTCCCTTCTGATCGCACCCGCCCATGCGGTGGAAACCGGGGTCACCGACCGTGAAATTCTGGTGGGCCAGTTCGCGGCCCAGACCGGGCCCGCGGCGGAACTGGGCAAACGCATGCAACTGGGCATGCTGGCGCACTTCAAGGCGGTCAACGCGGCTGGCGGCATCAATGGCCGCAGCATCCGGCTGATCTCACGCGACGACGGCTACGAGCCGGAAAAGGCCGCAGCTGCGGTCAAGGCGCTGATCGAGGAAGACAAGGTGTTCGCGCTGGTCGGCTCGGTCGGCACACCCACCACGCTGGCGGCGGTGCCCGCCATCAACGCGGCCGGCATCCCGCTGATCGGCCCCTTCACCGGCGCCCAGGCCCTGCGCGAACCTTTCAACCGCAACCTGTTTCATGTGCGCGCCAGCTACTTTGACGAGACCGAAAGCATCGTGCAGCACCTGAGCACGCTGGGCATCAAAAAAATCGCGGTGTTCTACCAGAACGACTCCTACGGCAAGGCCGGGCTGGAAGGCGTGACGCGCGCCCTGACCAAACGCAACCTGAAACCCACCGCCACCGTGACGGTCGAGCGCAATACCGTCGACGTGGCCGCCGCACTGGCCGAGATCCTGAAAACATCGCCCGAAGCGGTGGTGCAGATCAGTGCCTACAAATCATGCGCGGCCCTGATCAAGCAGGCGCGTGCCAAAGGGTATGGCGGGCAGTTTTTCAATGTCAGTTTTGTCGGCTCCACCGCGCTGTCGGCCGAACTCGGCGACACCGGCGCCGGCGTGACGATTTCGCAGGTCGTGCCTTTCCCCTACACCCCGTCCTCGGCCGTGGTGCGCGAGTATCAGCAGCGCATGACCGAAGCCGGCAACAAGGACTTTGACTTCTCCAGCATGGAGGGTTTTCTGGCCGCCAAGGTGTTCACCGAGGGCGTGCGCCGCGCCGGCAAAACCCTGACCCGCGAGAGCCTGGTGACCGGCCTGGAGTCCCTGCGCGATGTCAACATGGGCGGCTTCAGCGTCAACTACAGCCCGAAAAACCACGAAGGCTCACGTTACACCGACTTGACCATCATCGGGCGCGGCGGGCGTTTCGTGCGCTGATTTTTCCGGAGGACCCCATGACGCATTTTGTATCCCATCGTTTGATCGCGGCCTGCGCGTGCACGGCCGGCCTGTTGATCGCGATCCCGCCGGTCCTGGCCCAAAGCAGCAAACCCGGCTTGTGGGAGATCAAGCACAAGATGGGCGGTTCGGCCGAGATGGACAAGGCCATGGCGCAAATGCAGCAGCAGATGGCCAGCATGCCGCCGGCGCAGCGCCAGCAGATGCAAGACATGCTGGCCAAACAGGGCATGAGCATGGGGACCGGCGGGGGCGGCGGCATCAGCATGAAGGTGTGCATGACCAAAGAGATGATTGAGCGCAACGAGATGCCGCAGGCGCAGCAGGGCGACTGCAAAAGCACCGCCTCGCCGCGCGTGGGCAACACCCAGAAAATCAGCTTCACCTGCACCCAGCCGCCGTCCAGCGGCGAAGGCCAGATCACCTTCACCAGCAACGAGGCCTACACCATGAAGATGGTGACCACCAGCACGGTCAAGGGCAAGCCTGAAAAAATGACACTGGAAGGCACGGGCAAGTGGCTGTCTGCCGACTGCGGCGCGATCAAGCCGATCGTCCTCCCCAAGAAATAACGGTTTCGCCGGCGCAGACCGTCGGCACGCACCCTGCGCCTGTCATCCCGGCCTTGAGGAGCCTGCCCCGGACGCCGATCCGGGGTGATCCATGCCGCACCCTGCCAACACCGCCCCGGTTCAAGGCGACATGGATTGCGGGTCACGCCCGCAATGACAAACGTGGGGGCTATTCAACGGCCACCGAAGATCGCGGTTCCCACACGCACCATGGTGCTGCCCGCGTGAATCGCGGCTTCCAGGTCGGCCGTCATGCCCAGCGACAGCGTGTCCATGGCCTGCGGCAACACGCCCGTCTTGTTTATATGGTCAAAAAGGGTTCTGGCCCTTTGGTGGACAGCGCAAGCAGCTATGAAATCAGGAGCAGGCTCGGGGATGGACATGAGCCCGCGCAACTGCAAGCGGGGCAGCCGCGACACCTCTGCCGCCAGCGCCTGCGCCTCCTCGGGGCGCACACCGGCCTTGGTGGCGCCACCGTCGATGTTGACCTGCAGGCAAACCTGCAGCGGCGGCAGGTGCGTCGGCCGCTGCTCACTCAGGCGCTGCGCAATTTTCAGCCGGTCCAACGACTGCACCCAGTCGAAGTGTTCGGCGACCAGCCGCGTTTTGTTGCTCTGAAGCGGGCCGATGTGATGCCATTCGAGGGGGCCGGAAACCGGCTCCGCCAGGCCACTGGCAAGCGAATCGCGAACCGCAAGAATTTTCTCCACCCCCTCCTGGACATAGTTCTCGCCGAAAGCGGTTTGCCCGCCCGCCATCGCCGCGATCACCGCGTCCGGCCCGAAGGTCTTGGACACGGCCAGCAGCCGCACGCTGGCCGGGTCGCGCCCGCACTTGGCACAGGCCGTGGTAATCCGGTCACGCACGGCTTGGAGCTTGTCAACAATCATGGTCATAATCCGACTGTAAACTCAAGAGGATCCCCGGGATGGACATTACCCAACTGCTGGCTTTCAGCGTCAAGAACAAGGCCTCCGATCTGCATTTGTCGGCCGGCCTGCCGCCCATGATCCGGGTCCACGGCGATGTGCGGCGCATCAACGTCGATCCGCTGGACCACAAACAGGTCCACTCCATGGTGTACGACATCATGAACGACACCCAGCGCAAGAACTATGAAGAGTTTCTGGAGATCGACTTCTCGTTCGAGATCGACGGCCTGGCGCGCTTCCGGGTCAACGCCTTCAACCAGAACCGCGGCGCCGGCGCGGTGTTCCGGACCATTCCCTCGAAGATCCTGACGCTGGAACAACTCAATGCGCCCAAGATCTTCGGCGACCTGGCGATGAAGCCACGTGGCATGGTGCTGGTCACCGGCCCGACCGGCTCCGGCAAGTCGACCACGCTGGCGGCCATGGTCAACTACCTCAACGAAACCGAATACGGCCACATCCTGACGGTGGAAGACCCGATCGAGTTTGTGCATGAATCGAAAAAATGCCTGATCAACCAGCGCGAGGTCGGCCCGCACACACTGAGCTTCAGCGCGGCGCTCAAGTCCGCACTGCGCGAAGACCCGGACGCCATCCTGGTCGGCGAGATGCGCGACCTGGAAACCATACGCCTGGCGATGACGGCCGCCGAAACCGGCCACCTGGTGTTCGGCACGCTGCACACCTCCAGCGCCGCCAAAACCATTGACCGGATCATCGACGTGTTCCCGGCCGAAGAAAAAGACATGATCCGCGCGATGTTGTCCGAGTCGCTGCAGGCCGTGATCTCGCAGACCCTGTGCAAGACCAAGGACGGCCAGGGCCGCGTCGCGGCGCACGAGATCATGCTGGGCACCAGCGCCATCCGCAATTTGATCCGCGAGGCCAAGGTGGCGCAGATGTATTCATCGATCCAGACCGGCAACAGCGTGGGCATGCAAACGCTGGACCAGAACCTGACCGACCTCGTCAAGCGCAACGTCATTTCTGCCGCCGAAGCGCGCGGCAAGGCCAAGATTCCCGAGAACTTCCCCGGCTAAACAAGCCCGTCATCAGCGAAAAGCTGCTCCCGGCCCGAGTGCCTGCAGCAGCCCATTGGAGAACACATGGAACGCGACCAGGCCAGTAAATTCATCAACGACCTTCTCAAGCTGATGGTCAGCCGCAACGGCAGCGATTTGTTCATCACGGCGGACTTTCCGCCGGCCATGAAGGTCGACGGCAAAGTCACCAAGGTGTCGCCGCAGCCGCTCAACGCCAGCCACACGCTGGCCCTGGCCCGCGCCATCATGAACGACAAGCAGGCGGCCGAGTTCGAGCGCACCAAGG
>JAZKGR010000011.1:0-7230 GCA_040385775.1 Pseudomonadota bacterium | reverse complement strand
CGATGTCGGCAGCCTCGTGGCGCATGAAATAACTGACGTCCAGCGTGTCCCACAGTGCCTTGTGCGCTTCAAAGGGTTCAGCGTGCAGGGCCAGCATGGCCAGCGCCTCGCGTTTGCGCGACTCGACCTCGGCGTCAGCATCGGGCGCGCGCCCACCCAGAACGCGCAGCGTGTAGCGGTAGAGGTCCTCCAGCAACTTGCCTTTCCAGGCGTTCCAGACCTTGGGGCTGGTGCCGCGGATGTCGGCGACCGTCAGCAGGTAGAGCGCCGTCAGGTAACGTTCATTGCCGACACGCCGGGCAAAGGTGCCAATGACTTCCGGGTCGCTCAGGTCCTCCTTCTGGGCAATGCGGCTCATGGTGAGGTGTTCGCCAACCAGGAATTCGATCAGTTTGGCATCTTCGGGCGGGATGCCGTGCTGGCGGCAAAACACCCGCACGTCGAGACAGCCGAGCTCGGAATGGTCGCCGCCGCGGCCTTTGGCGATGTCGTGAAACAGCGCCGCGATGTAGAGAATCCAGGGCTTGTCCCAGCCAGCCGCCAGTTGCGAGCACGACGGGTATTCATGCGCATGTTCAGCCATGAAGAAGCGCCGCACATTGCGCAGCACCATCAGGATGTGCTGGTCCACCGTGTAGACATGGAACAGGTCGTGCTGCATCTGCCCGACGATCTTGCGGAACACCCACAGGTAACGGCCCAGCACCGAGGTCTGGTTCATCAGGCGCATCGCGTGGGTGATGCCGGTGGGCTGCTGCAGGATCTGGCGGAAGGTGTTGCGGTTGACCGGGTCGCGCCGGAAGCCCGCGTTCATGATGCCGCGCGTGTTGTAGAGCGCGCGCAGGGTGCGGGCCGACAGGCCCTGGATGCCAGGCGTGGTCTGGAACAGCAAAAAGGTTTCCAGGATGGCGTGCGGCTCACGCTGGTACAGGTCGTCGCTGGCCACCTCGATCATGCCGCCCCGGTCGAAGAAACGTTCATTGATCACCCGCATCGGCGCGGTCTGCGGGTGAATGCGCTCGCCGATGTTGAGCAGCAGGATCTGGTTGAGCTGGGTCACCGCCTTGGCGGCCCAGTAATAACGCTTCATCAGCGCTTCGCTGGCACGCCGCGGCAACCTGCTGTCATCGTCGATTTGAGCGGTGTACCCAAAAGATTCGGCCACGGCGGTCTGCAGGTCGAACACCAGACGGTCTTCGCGCCGGCCTGAAAGCAAATGCAGACGCGCGCGAATCAGGCTCAGCAGCGCCTCGTTGGCCTTGATCTGGCGCACCTCGAAGGCGGTCGCCAGGCCGTTACGGGCCAACTCGTCCCAGCTTTGGCCGAGGCCGGCGGCATTGGCCACCCACAGCACCAGTTGCAGGTCGCGCAGGCCACCCGGCGACTCCTTGCAGTTGGGTTCCAGCGCATACGGCGTGTTTTCGAACTTGTTGTGGCGCTGGCGCATCTCCAGCGTCTTGGCCACAAAAAAGGCCTGCGGGTCCATCACCCGGTCCAGCTCGGTGATCAGGGCTGTAAAAATTTTGGTGGAACCGGCCACCAGGCGGGCCTCCAGCAGCGAGGTCTGCACCGTCACGTCCTTGGCGGCTTCCTCGGCGCAGTCTTTGACGGTGCGCACGCTGGAGCCGATCTCCAGGCCGCTGTCCCAGCAGGCGCCTATGAAACTTTCAATCTTGCTCTTGAGTGCCGGGTTGCCTTCGACCTGGGAGTCGTCGCGCAGCAGCAGCAGCACGTCCACGTCCGAATGGGGAAACAGCTCGCCGCGGCCGAAACCGCCGACGGCGACCAGTGCGCAGCCGACCGGGAAATCGGCGCGTTGCCAGATCTGGCGCAGGGTGGCATCGGTGTGCCTAGCCAGACGGCGCAACAGGCTGTGGATGCCGCGGGTGGAAGAGCCGCTGCCGGCCAGCGAGGCCAGCAGCGCGTTTTTGCCGGCGCGGTACTGCTCGCGCAAGGCGGCCGCTTCGGTCAGGGCAGGCAATGAAGGCAGCGCGGACAGCATCTGCGTGCGGCGGGATGCGGCGATGCGCCGGATCAGGCGGCCGAATCGGCCGTGACCGGCGCAGAGGCGGCGTGGTAAGCCGCCACAAAGTCGGGCGTGGCCGGGCTGCCGGCCGACATCGTCAGCACTTCGTAGCCGGTCGGGGTGACCAGCACCGTGTGTTCCCATTGGGCCGACAGCGAATGGTCGCGCGTGACGATGGTCCAGCCGTCTTTTTCGGGGCCGTCCTTGATGTCGCGCTTGCCGGCGTTGATCATGGGCTCGATGGTGAAGGTCATGCCGGGTTTGAGCTCTTCCAGCGTGCCCGGGCGGCCGTAATGCAGCACCTGGGGTTCTTCATGGAAGCGCTGGCCGATGCCGTGGCCGCAGAACTCGCGCACCACCGAAAAACCCTGTTTCTCGGCAAAGCTCTGGATCGCAAAACCGATATCGCCGAGCCGCACGCCGGGCTTGACCCGCATGATGCCCTGCCACATGGCCTCGAAGGTGACCCGGCACAGGCGCTTGGCGGCAATCGAGACCTCGCCAATCATGTACATGCGGCTGTTGTCGCCGAACCAGCCGTCCTTGGTGATCACGGTGACATCGATGTTCATGATGTCGCCTTTTTTCAGCGGCTTGTCGTTGGGGATGCCATGGCACACCACATGGTTCAGCGATGTGCACAGCGAAGCCGGGTAGGGCGGGTAGCCGGACGGCTGGTAACCCAGCGTGGCCGATACCGTGCCCTGCACATTGACCATGTAATCGTTGGCCAGTTTGTCGATCTCGCGTGTGGTGACGCCGGCCTTGACGAAGGGCGTGAGGTAGTCCAGCACCTCGGACGCCAGTTTGCAGGCGATGCGCATGCCTTCAATGCCCGCCTTGTCTTTGTACGTAATACTCATGCCGCGATTATCCCACCTGAGCCTGTTTAAGGCGGAAAGGGCAGCCATCGCTGATAAAATTCAGGGTTAACCAGCACCCCCGGCAGCCGCCGACAACCACAAGGCCACCGCCACCGTGACCCTGCACCTGACGACTTTCGAGGGCGATGCCCACGGCATCAGCGCCCTGAGCGACTTCCGCGTCCAGCAACTGCTTCCCCGCCTGCAAGCCATAGAACCCAAAATCGGCGGCATCAGTGCCCGTTTTGTGCACCTGGTGGCCACCGAAGCTCCGCCGGCGGCCGATCTCAAGGCCAGTCTGGCCGCACTGCTCAGTTACGGCGAGCCGGCCGCGCCCGCCGCCGAAGACAGCCTGCTGTTCATCGTCTCGCCGCGTTTCGGCACGGTTTCGCCCTGGGCCTCCAAGGCCACCGACATTGCCCACAACTGCGGGCTGACGGTCAAACGCATTGAACGCATCACCGAATACCGCATCAGCCTCACAGCCGGCTTTTTCAGCAAGGGCGCGCTCAGTGAAGCGCAGCGGGCGCAGATCGCCGGCTTGCTGCATGACCGCATGACCGAAAGCGTGATGGCCGACCGGGCCCAGGCTGCCGGCCTGTTCACCGAATTGCAGGGCGCGGCGCTGCAGACGATTGATGTGCTGGCGGGCGGCAAGGCCGCGCTGGAAGCCGCCAACAGCGAGTTCGGCCTGGCGCTGGCCGCCGATGAGATCGACTACCTGGTCAACGCCTTTACCCAGCTCAATCGCAACCCGACCGACGTCGAACTGATGATGTTCGCCCAGGCCAACAGCGAACACTGCCGCCACAAGATCTTCAACGCCGACTTCACCATCGACGGTGTGGCGCAGGGCATCAGCCTGTTCGGCATGATCCGCAACACCGAAAAGCTGCACCCACAACACACGGTGGTGGCCTATTCGGACAACGCCTCGGTCATGGAAGGCCTGCCGGTCCAGAAGTTTTATGCCAAATCGGCCTCCAGCCCCCGTCCTGCGGGAGCGACCAGCTATCAAAGTTATAGCGCTTCAGAGGACGTGCTGACGCATGTGCTGATGAAGGTCGAGACGCACAACCACCCGACGGCGATCTCGCCTTTCCCCGGCGCTTCCACCGGCGCGGGCGGCGAGATCCGCGACGAAGGTGCGACCGGCCGCGGTTCCCGGCCCAAGGCCGGCCTGACCGGGTTCACCGTGTCGAGGCTGTTCGACGGCGCTTTTGGCAAGCCGGAACACATCGCCAGCCCGCTGCAGATCATGACCGAAGGCCCGCTGGGCGGCGCGGCCTTCAACAACGAGTTCGGCCGGCCCAATCTGGCCGGTTATTTCCGAGAGTACGAACAGACCGTGGGCGGGCAGCGCTGGGGTTACCACAAGCCCATCATGATCGCCGGCGGCGTCGGCACCATCGACGCGCGGCTGACCAAAAAGATCCTGTTCCCGGCCGGCACCCTGCTGATCCAGCTCGGCGGCCCCGGCATGCGCATCGGCATGGGCGGCAGCGCGGCCAGTTCCATGGCCTCGGGCGCCAACGCGGCCCAGCTCGACTTCGACTCGGTGCAACGCGGCAATCCCGAGATCGAACGCCGCGCGCAGGAAGTCATTAACCAGTGCGCTCAGCTCGGCACGGCCAACCCCATCCTCGCGATTCATGACGTCGGCGCCGGCGGCCTGTCCAATGCCTTCCCCGAACTGGTCAACGACGCGGGCCGCGGCGCACGTTTCGATTTGCGCGCCGTGCCGCTGGAAGAAAGCGGCCTGTCGCCCAAGGAAATCTGGAGCAATGAAAGCCAGGAGCGCTACGTGATGGCGATTGCGCCGGAGTCGCTGCCGGTGTTCCAGGCCTTTTGCGAGCGTGAGCGCTGCCCGTTTGCGGTGATTGGTGTCGCGACTGAGGAGAAGCAGCTGGTGCTGTCAGACAAGGATGCCGCAGCTCCCGTCGACATGCCGATGAACGTGCTTTTGGGCAAGCCGCCAAAGATGCAGCGCGATGTGACAACTGTTCGCCATGAGATCAAACCCATCAACCTGACCGGCGTGGACCTGCAGAAAAGCGCGATTGCCGTGCTGAGCCACCCGACGGTCGCCTCCAAACGCTTTTTGATCACCATCGGTGACCGCACCGTGGGCGGCCTGACACACCGCGACCAGATGGTCGGCCCCTGGCAGGTGCCGGTGGCCGATTGTGCGGTGACCCTGGCCGACTACGCCGGTTTTGCCGGCGAGGCCATGAGCATGGGCGAACGCACGCCGCTGGCGGCGGTCAACGCCGCCGCTTCCGGCCGCATGGCGGTCGCTGAAGCCATCACCAATCTGCTGGCAGCGCCTATCGAGCTGCCTCGCGTCAAGCTGTCGGCCAACTGGATGGCGGCCTGCGGCGAACCCGGCCAGGATGCTGCGCTTTACGAAACCGTCAAAGCCGTCGGCATGGAACTGTGCCCGGCGCTGGGCGTGTCGATTCCGGTCGGCAAGGATTCGCTGTCCATGCGCACGGTCTGGTCCGATGATGGGGCCAGCAAGAAGGTGACGTCACCGGTTTCACTGATCGTCAGCGCCTTTGCCACGCTGCCAGATGTGCGCGGCACCCTGACACCGCAGCTGAACGCTGAAGAGGCCGACAGCACGCTGATCCTGATCGACCTGGGCAAGGGCAAAAACCGCATGGGTGGCTCCATCCTGGCGCAGGCCCTGGAGCTGGAAGACGGTGAGGTGCCGGACCTCGACGAGCCGCAAGACCTGGTGAACCTGGTCAAGGCGATCAACGAGCTGCGCGGCCAGGGCAAGCTGCTCGCCTACCACGACCGCAGCGACGGCGGCCTGTTTGCCACCGCCTGCGAGATGGCGTTTGCCGGCCATGTCGGCGTGTCGCTCAACATCGACATGTTGCTGCTCGAAGGCGACGGCATCTCCGACAGTCGCATGGACACAGGCGACAGCAAAAACTGGGCTTCCCAGGTCGGCGCGCGCCGGGAAGAATTGACGCTCAAAGCTTTGTTCAGCGAGGAAATCGGCGCGGTGATCCAGGTCCGGACCGAAGTGCGCAACGAAGTCATGCAGACCCTGCGCGAACACGGCCTGTCGAAGTTCAGCCATTTCATCGGCAAGACGCGTCCGCAACACGCCTCGCTGGAAGTCGGCAAGGGCGAGATTCAGGTCTGGCGCGACACCAAAGCCGTGTTCAGCGCCAAGCTGCAGGACCTGCACCAGGTCTGGGACAGCGTGAGCTGGAAGATCAACCAGCAGCGTGACAACCCGGCCTGCGCCGACGCGGAGCACGCGGCGGCCGGCGACCCGGCAGATCCCGGTTTGCATGTCGTCTTGGGATCAAATACGGCTTCAACCCCCGTCCGGTCTGGGCAAATAGCTCCTGAATCCATAGCAAGCCCGGCACTGCTGTTGTCGCGCCCCAAGGTCGCAATCCTGCGCGAGCAGGGCGTCAACTCGCATGTCGAGATGGCTTACGCCTTCACCCAGGCCGGTTTCGAGGCCTTCGACGTGCACATGACCGACCTGCAGACCGGCCGCGCGCAACTGGCCGACTTCACCGGTGTCGTGGCCTGCGGCGGCTTCAGCTACGGCGACACCCTGGGCGCCGGCATCGGCTGGGCGCGTTCCATCACCTTCAACCCGGCGCTGTCGGCGCAGTTCCAGGCCTTCTTCGCACGCCCCGACACCTTCGGACTCGGCGTGTGCAACGGCTGCCAGATGTTTGCCGAACTGGCCGACATCATCCCGGGCGCAGAGGCCTGGCCGCGTTTCACCACCAACCGCAGCGAGCGTTTCGAGGCTCGGCTGAGCCAGGTCGAAGTGCTGGATTCACCGAGCCTCTTTTTTGCGGGAATGGCCGGCCACCGCCTGCCGATCGCCGTGGCGCACGGTGAGGGTTATGCCAACTTTGCGAACCGCGGCGACGCATCAAAGGTGATTGCGGCCATGCGTTTCACCAACAACCACGGCCGGGCTACCGAAGCCTACCCGGCCAACCCCAACGGCAGCGCAGGTGGCCTGACGTCGGTGACGACGGCCGACGGCCGCTTCACGGCCATGATGCCGCACCCCGAGCGGGTGTTCCGCAACATCCAGATGAGCTGGACGCCGCTGGATGCCAGCCAGCCCAGCCCGTGGCTGGCGCTCTGGCGCAATGCGCGCCGCTGGGTCGGCTGAGGACGCGGTTTAGCGCCCAGCGGGCGCGACCGCCGCGCCTTCAATGCCGTGCCGCTTCAGGGCTTCGGCCACAAAGCCGGATGCCTTCATCTCCGCGATGAAGCGTTCCACGTAGGCCGCAGCCGCATCGCGGCCTTTGGGCAGGCCCATGGCCTGGTTGATCACCATGAAGCGGC
>JAZKGR010000010.1:0-3009 GCA_040385775.1 Pseudomonadota bacterium | reverse complement strand
TACGATAGACGCGTGGAGGCCTAGTGCTTCAAAACTCATGTGTTCTTTTCTTTCGGTATATATGAGCACTCGTCCCGCAATAACTGCCAGGAATGTTCGAGCGCAAAATAGCAACGCCAACCAACTACGAAATGACTCAGGAATGAAAGAAATTTCGGCACAAAAGCTTTGCGCCGGGACGGTGTCAGGTGCGACACCAAAGGCGGGAGGGCTTTATAAGGGTATCCGCAGGATACGCCTAGGCTTGCGAAGCTGCTAGTTTTACTGCTTGCCACTGCTTATTGCAGCGCACAAACGAGACTATACAGTAGTTTCACTGTACTTGTATAGGCCTTTCCTTCGGTGCGCGGTACAGACGTAAAAAAGCCGGCGCAGCGGATGGACCGCTTGGCCGGCTTGTGGGCGCTGCAGCTTAACCGGCGCGCGAACGCTTGCGTGGGCTGACTGCGGCGCTCTTGACGCTGCCACGGCTGACCCGGCTCTTGAGCGCGGCGACGGCATTGGCTGCCTTGGCCTTGATTTTGGCCGAGTTGCTCATCGGACGCTCATTGCGCTGGCGGCGACCGCTGCGCTCGGCCTCGAAGGCCATCATCGCATTGTCCGTGATGTGCTCGGCAATATCGATGTGAGCGCTGCCCGAGGTCTTGGGGACCAGAATCGTCGAACCTGCCTTGAGGCGGGTCTTGACCGGGATATTGTTGGCCTGGCGAATCACTTCAGGCGTGGTGCCAAAGCGCGAAGCCAGCGAAGCAATGCTTTCCTTGGCGCTGGTGATCTTGTGCGTGGTCCAGGTCGACAGGGCGCGGCCCCATTGCGACAGGTTCAGTTCGAACTTTTTGGCGTTTTCCGTCGGCAGCAAAATCTTGGTCTTCTCGCCGCCGATGATGACAGGGCGGTTGAACTGCGGATTGAGCGCCTTGAATTCGTCGATCGGCATTTCCGCCAGTTGCGCGGCAATGGCCAGGTCCATATCGCTGGTCTTGTCGATGGCGGTAAAGTAGGCCTTGTTGTCGATGACCGGCAACGCTACATTGTATTGGGCCGGATTGGCGACAATATTCTTGACTGCCTGCAGCTTTGGCACATAGTTGCGCGTTTCAGCGGGCATCAGGTCGGCCAGGCTTTCGTAGTCCGTCGGCTTGCCCAGGGACTGGTTCTTCTTGATGGCCTTGAGGACATTGCCCTCGCCCCAGTTGTACGCAGCCAGGGCCAGCGGCCAGTCGCCGAACATGCCATACAGGCGCTGCAGGTAGGACAGGGCGGCATCGGTCGAGGCCACCACGCCGCGGCGCTCGTCCTTGAACATGTTTTGCTTGAGGTTGTAGTCACGGCCCGTGCCCGGCACAAACTGCCACAGGCCGGCGGCTGCCGCACTGGAGAAGGCTTGCGGGTTGAAGGCGGACTCGATTACCGGCAGCAGCGCCAGTTCGGTCGGCATATTGCGCTTTTCCAGTTCCTGGACGACGTGGAACATATAACGCGAAGCACGCTCGGAGATGCGGGCCAGATTTTCAGGACGGGTGCTGTAATAGTTAACGTGCTTGGTCACCAGCGCGTTATTGATATCGGGAATGGCGTAGCCGGTGCGGATACGGCCCCAGACGTCGGCTTCCTTGAACTCGTCAATTTTGACGAGCGGGAATTGGGGGGCAAGCTGTGGCGTAGCGCTCTGGACTGCTGCGCTGATGGCTGGAGTGGCCTGGGTGATCTCTGCCATGCTGACTGCAGGCGACAGCGTGAAGATGAATGCTGCCAGTGCTGCGGTGTTGCGGGTGGTTTTGGTCATAGCGTTCCATAGTTGCGCCCGGTGCCTTGGACTGACGACAGATAAGTCCGGAGTATCGTTGGCTTGAAAGGATGAGTCAAGCCAATTTACTTTGTGTGCGGCAAAATTTTTGACAACTAAATTTAACAAGTTGATGCTATTTACATAGCGTTTACCGTAGCCTTGCGACCGCCGCCAGCTATGAGTTGGCGCAAAGAGTGCGTACAATCCGGGGTGATGGGCCAAGCGCCTGGACTTACAGAAAGTTTCAAATGAGCACTGCGAATCTCAATGCGGATGATGACCAGATCATCGCCGCCACCCAGGCCTGGCTGGAAAAAGCCGTGATTGGCCTGAATCTTTGTCCTTTTGCCAAGGCTGTACACGTCAAAAAGCAGGTGCGCTACGTGGTGTCCAGCGCCACCACGCCGGAGGCGCTGCTCGAGCAATTGATGGATGAGCTGCAACATCTGTCGGATACCGATCCGGAACAGGTCGACACCACCTTGCTGATTCATCCCTTCGTCCTTACCGATTTCCTCGATTACAACGAGTTTCTCGATGTGGCTGATGCGGCAGTGGAAGACATGCAGCTCGACGGCGAGCTCCAGGTGGCCAGCTTTCACCCCGACTACCAGTTTGCCGATACCGACCAGAACGACATCGGCAACTACACCAACCGCTCACCCTATCCCATCTTGCATTTGTTGCGCGAAGACAGCATCGAGCGGGCAGTCGAGGCCTTTCCCGAGGCGGCGCAGATTTTCGACAAGAATATCGAGACCATGACCAAACTCGGTCACGAAGGCTGGGACAAGCTCGATGTCGGACCAGCCAAGTGAGCCGCCCGTGAGCCTGCCGGAACGCGCGGACACGCCGTGCGTCGCCGTGTGCTCCACCACCTTTGACGATGTGTGCCGCGGTTGCGGGCGCACTGTGATCGAAGTGGCGCACTGGGTCTCGATGAGTGCGCAGGAGAAAGAGCTGGTCTGGCAGCGCATCCTGGCGCAGGGCTACCCGCGGCGCAACACCTGATATAAGCCACGTTCAGGGGAAGCGGCGCGGCTGCCCCGCCAATGCTTAAAAACTCCCGATGAAATCCTTCTTGCCCACTTCCACGCCGTTATGGCGCAGGATGGCGTACGCCGTGCTTGCGTGGAAATAGAAATGCGGCAGGGCGTAATGCACGAGGTAGACCTGGCCCTTGAACTGCTTGGCGTTGGCGCCGCTGCTGGTGCTGATGT
>JAZKGR010000009.1:0-58115 GCA_040385775.1 Pseudomonadota bacterium | reverse complement strand
ACGACATGGCACCCGGCCAGCGAAATGCTGCAAAGCCGCAGATTATAACCCGCGCCCCGCCATTTCCCGTCAAACCGGCCTCCGGCCTTCTTTTGTGAGCCCCAGCCATGCCCCTGATACGCCCGAGTTGTGAGCAAGACCTCCCCGCCATCACCGCCATTTATGCGCACCACGTGCTGCACGGCACCGGTACCTTTGAAACCGAGCCGCCCAGCGTCGCCGACATGGGCACACGCCGTGCCGACGTTTTGTCCAAGGGTCTGCCCTATTTGGTCGCGGAGGAGACCGGCACCGTCGTCGGCTTTGCCTACGGTAACTGGTTCAAGCCCCGGCCGGCCTATCGCTATTCGGTGGAGGACTCGATCTATCTCGCGCCCGACGCGGGCGGCCAAGGCCTGGGCCGTGCCCTGCTGTCGGAACTGCTGGCACGCTGCGAGAGCGCCGGCATCCGCAAGATCATGGCCGTCATCGGCGACTCGGCCAACGCCGGATCGGTCGGGCTGCACCTCGCCCTCGGCTTCACACAAGTCGGCATCGTCGAGTCCTGCGGATGGAAGTTCGGCGCCTGGCGTGATATCGTGATCATGCAAAAAACGCTGGGTGCCGGCGACACCATGCCGCCAGCCGGGTTCGACCCGGCCCCGCCCCCCTCCTCCCCACACTGACGCAATTCATGAAAAGCAAGAACAAGACCCTGGCCGCCTGGCTGGCACTGGCCGGCGGCCAACTGGGCATTCACCGCCTGTACTTGTTCGGTGCGGGCGACATGCTGGCCTGGCTGCACCCGATTGCTGCCGCGCTGGGCTGGTGGGGTGTCGAAAGGGTGCGGATGTACGGCCAGGACGACCAGCTCGCCTGGGCGCTGATTCCCATCCTTGGTTTCACTCTGGCCGGGACGGCGTTGACGGCGATTTATTACGGCTTGATGGCGCCGGAGAAATGGAATGCCAGGCACAACGCCACGGCGGCGCCGGATGCGGCACCGGGCCGAACCAACTGGCTGACCATGGGCGCGATTGTGTTTGCGCTGCTGTTCGGCACCATCGCACTGATGTCCAGCATCGTGTTCAGCTTCCAGCGTTATTTCGAGTATCAGGTCGAGGAAGCCAGGAAAATCTCGCAGCCCACGAGGTAGAGCCTCCACGGTTGCTCACGACGTGTAGCGCCCTGCCCCACCGAAGGGGGCGCTGCGCCTGCGGGCGAGCGAAGCCGGAACCGCGGCCCCTGCTTGACGAAGACCGCACCGGCGCCTGCTCGCGAGCAACTCAGAAAAGCTGCAAGCTGACCCAGTAGGCAATCGCCGCGACAAAGGCCGATGCCGGGATCGTGAAGATCCAGGCCCAGACAATGTTGCCAGCCACACCCCAGCGGACTGCCGAAGCGCGCTGGGTGGAACCCACCCCGACAATGGCGCCGGTGATGGTGTGGGTGGTCGAAACAGGGATGCCCAGTCCCGTTGCCAGGAACAGGGTGATGGCACCACCGGTCTCCGCGCAAAATCCTCCCACCGGTTTGAGCTTGGTGATTTTCTGCCCCATGGTTTTCACGATGCGCCAGCCGCCGAACATGGTCCCCACGGCAATCGCCACATAACAACTGACGATGGTCCAGGTCGGCGGGGCGGCGTCGCTGGCCGAGGTATACCCTGTGGCGATCAGCAGCATCCAGATGATGCCTATGGTTTTCTGCGCGTCGTTGCCGCCGTGGCCCAGGCTGTAGGCACCGGCGGACACCAGCTGCATGCGCCTGAACCAGCGGTCCACCCGCGACGGCGTTGCGCGGCGAAACCCCCAGGCGACCACCACCATCATCAGCGAGCCGAGCAGAAAACCCAGCAGCGGCGAGACAAAAATGAAGGCCACGGTTTTCAGGATGCCGCCGGCCACCAGCGCGCCCGCGCCGGACTTGGCCATCACCGCGCCGACGATGCCGCCGATCAGCGCGTGGGACGAGCTGCTGGGAATGCCGTAATACCAGGTCACCAGATTCCAGGTGATGGCGCCTATCAGCGCGCCGAACACCACATGGGTGTCGACGATGCCCGGCTGCACAATGCCCTTGCCTACGGTCGCGGCCACACTCAGGTGAAAGATGAAGATCGCAATAAAGTTGAAAAATGCGGCAAACAGCACCGCCTGGCCGGGTTTGAGCACGCCGGTCGACACCACGGTGGCGATCGAATTGGCCGCATCGTGGAAGCCGTTCATGAAGTCGAAGGCAATGGCCAGGGCCACCAGCAGCACCACGACCCACAGGGCAGTTTGGACGGTTTCCATGGTTGCCGCCCGCTTATGAATTTTCGAGGACGATGCCCTCAATCACATTGGCCACGTCCTCGCACTTGTCGGTGATGGTTTCCAGCAGTTCGTAGATCGCCTTGAGCTTGATGACTTCCCGCACATCGGGCTCCTCGCGGAACAGCTTGCTCATGGCCGAGCGCATCACGCGGTCGGCGTCGGACTCGAGCTTGTCGATTTCCTCGCAGGTCTTGAGCGCGGCCTCGGCCGTGGCTGCGTCGCTCAGCTTGTCGATCAGCGCCACCGCGTCTTTCAGGCGTTCGCAGCACCGGACGCTGAGGTCGGTCAGCCGCACGATCTCCTCGGTCATGTGATGAACGTCGTACAGCGCCATGGTTTCGGCGGAGTCCTGGATCAGGTCGGCGACGTCGTCCATGGTGTTGATCAGGGTGTGGATCTGCTCACGGTCGATAGGCGTGATGAAGGTCTTGTGCAGCATCCGGTTCACCTCGTGGGTGATACGGTCGGCAGCACGTTCGGCGTTATCAACCTCGCGGTTGTAGCTCTCCCGCTTTTCAATGTCGTTGTAGTTGGCAACCAGGTTGGAAAAAGCGCGGGCGGCCTCGACGATGCGGTCGGCATGCTGGTTGAACAGCTCGAAAAAATTGCCTTCACGCGGCAGCAGCTTGCCAAACAGCATCTTCAACTCCTGGGGATTTGTGTCAATTCAATGACAGATTTGTGACTTCCGGGAGTTTAACGCCCGCCGGGATCCTGCCGTCGTCAGAGTCAGGAGGAGCGGAAGATGAAATACACCGCGCCCACCATACACAGCGCGGCCCACAAATAATCAAGTTTGAGCGGTTCGTTAAGGTAGAACACCGCAAACGGCACAAAGACCGTCAGCGTAATGACCTCCTGCATGATCTTGAGCTGGCCCACGCTGTACAGCGTGAAGCCGATGCGGTTGCCGGGCACCTGCAGCAGGTACTCGAACAAGGCAATGCCCCAGCTAATCAGTGCCGCGATGTACCAGGGCGAGGTCGCCAGGTTTTTCAAATGCCCATACCAGGCAAAGGTCATGAAGACATTCGACAACATCAGCAGGCCGATGGTCTGCGCGGAAACGGGAAGGGATTGCAGAAACTGCATAAGCACTCCAAAGACAACAGTAAACGGCAGCACCGCACCAGCGTGCGCAGAAAAATAGCCGATTTTCAGGCGTTTTTGGCCTGAAGCCCTTATGCAGCGGCGCTAACCAGCTATAGAAATAGTAGCGAATCACATCGCCGTAAAACGCATGGGCGCGACGACCGGCCAGGTCTTGCGGCAATCTTAGTCGCAGTCGGCCCGCCTCATCGCTTCGTCTAGGCCCGCGCAATCCAGCGCTGCTGGGCCGCGAGTTTTTCGACATCGCGCCAGCCCGCGCACTGCCCGGTCATGTGCGGCCAGATACGCAACAGAAGCTCGCATTCGGCCAGCGTGTCGGCGGCGGCCTGGTGCCGGTTGGCACAGACGATGCCAAAGTGCGCAAGCCACTCGTCCAGCGCGCGCGCCCTGACCTTCTCGTGCGTCACCGCACACAGCTGCTCGATGTCGACCCACGGATTGGGCAGCGCGGCGCCCAGATGCGCCAGCACAAAGCGGCCGATCATGGCCTGGTCGAAAGGCGCATGAAACGCCAGCAGCGGTGAATTGCCGACAAAGCGGGTGAAGGCGCGCAGCCCATCCGCCATGGGTTCGCCCTCGCGCTGGCGCTGCAGGCCGATGCCGTGCAGCAGGATGTTGTCTTTGGCGCTGGCTACCTCGGACTGGCGCAGCACCACCTCAAAGCTGTCGCCCGGCGTGATGCTCAGGCGCCTGGTCGGCCAGTCCACGCGAACGGCAATCGCGGCAATCGCCAGCAACTTGTCGCGCTGCGGATCCAGCCCGCTGGTCTCGACATCGAGCACCACCCAGCGCAACTCGTCCACCGCCGCTGGCGCGACTAGCCAGCCCCGCAAGCGGTCGCTCCAGCTCATCGCTCGTAGTCCAGCTGCAAACGCTGCTGCAACGAGCGCGCGACGCGAAACGACTCGCGCAGAATGCGCCTGTCGATATCGTTCAGGCGCGCGACTTCGAGGTGATTCGGTTGTTCCGGCGGGGCTGTTGCTTCGAGCTGGATGCGCAGCCGAAGCGTCTGCAAAAACTCGAAGCCGCTGACCCAGGCCTGGTATTCGGGCGCTGCCAGGCCCAGGAGCGGGCCGACCGCCTCCAGCCGCTCGCGCGTGCTGGTGGCGGTGATGCCGTGGCTCAGCGAATAAATCCGCGCCACATCGACAAAAATCGCCGCGCCCTGCAGCTTGAGGTCAATCAGCCCGGCGTCATCGACGGCGATGCTGCCGGTCCAGTTCAGCGGCGCGCTGTGGGTCAACGCATTGAGCGCCAGTTGCTTGATGAAGCGCGGTGCGCGCCGCGCTGCTTCGCTGACCTCGCGGCGCAGGCTGTCGGCCAGGTCCTCGTCACCGGCCAATGCCCGGAAGTCGAAGTAGATGCTGGCATGCAGCAGGTCCTGCGGCGCACCGTGTTCTATCCAGTGGGCAAACCGCTCGCGCCACTGGCGCAGCGTCAGGCAACAGGACGGCTCGCCGGCCATGATGCCGCCGCGGCACAGCGGGTAGCCGCAGGCGTCGAGCGCCAGGTTGACGTCGCGCCCGAAACGCAGCGCGGCCTCGCGCTGCTCCGGCGTCGTGTCGTCCGGCAGGATCAGCGCATTGTCCTGGTCGGTGGCAATCGTCTGTTCGCTGCGCCCCTCGGAGCCCAGCGCCAGCCAGCAGATGCGCGTCAGGTCCATCCCGTGCTCTTCGGACTTGATCTCCAGCAAGCGCGCGGTCAGCACGTCATTGAGGTGGCTGATCAGCGCGGTGAGCTGGCGCGCGTGCACACCCTGGCCCAGCAGATTGTGCGCAAAACGGCGAATATCCTGCGCCACCAGCTTGAGCGTGTCCACGTCGGGGGCGGAGCGGATCGAGGTGCTGACCTGCTTCAGACTCAGCCGCTGCATGGCGAACAGGTCGCGCTCGGACACCATGCCGACGGCCGCGCCGCCGCGCGTGACAGGGACGTGGCGAATGCCGTGTTTGCTCATCAGCAGTGCCGCATCGAGCGCCGTGTGTTCGTGGCTCAGTGACAGCACCGGCTGGACCATCACCTGCGAAATCGGGGTATCCAGGGACAGCCCCGGCAGCGTGACCTTGCCGAGGATGTCGTAACGCGTGAGGATGCCCAGCGGCCGCTGCTGCGCGTCCGCCACCAGCATGGAGCCTATTCGCTGCTGGTGCATTTGCGCCAGCGCCTCGCGCAGCGGCGTGGCCGGCGGGCAGCTCACCGGCGCCTGGCGCGCGACCTCGCCCAGCGGCGTTTCCAGCGACTGCTCGGCCAGCGCCTGCGAGGCATAGGCCACCTGCAAGGCGCGCCGCGACAGGTCCAGGAATTTCAGGATGCGCCGGTTCAGAAAATCGGCAAACGGTGGGCTCAGCACCGCCAGCGCGTGCATGGCGTCCAGCGGCAAGGCCAGCACAAAGGTGTCGGCGACGGCACGGTAGCTGGCCGTGACGGCGCGCTGCGCAACAGCCGCACTGACCGGAAACAACTCGCCGGGTTCGTAGTGGAAAGCACCGCCCGACAGTTCGGCCAGGCCGCGCTCGCCGATCACCGCGCCCTGACGAATAAAGATGAGGTTCTGCACCAGACCGCTGTCAGGGGTGATCAGCAGTTCACCGGGCGCGTAGTAGTTCTCGCGGGAGTGGCTGAGGAAAAAATCGACATCGCCGGCCAGCATCTGCGCAAACGGCGGATACCGCATCAGTTCCTGCCGCAGGTTGGCCAGCAGGCTGCTGGACGGACTGAGGTCGGCATTGAGCGAAGCAAGCGGCTGATCGGCATCCGTCATGGTCGTCTCCCGGTGGTTGAATCAATTATCCGGGAAGGACTTGCTGGCGTGCTGATCCGGCGCAAACAGCACGACCGGTTGCCGGCAAACCACGGTGCGGTCACGCATCGCGCCGCACATTTGGGACCATGAGGTACAGAAAGTGCTATGAATTTAGTAGCTACTAACTCTTACTGAAAAAGGGCTGGAGGGCAATTCCATTCATAAAGCCAGACTATCGCGGCAAGCCGGCGGCCTGCCGCGCCAGGTCACTGACACGGGCCCAGTCCCCGCGCGCCAGGGCATCGGCCGGCACCAGCCAGGAGCCGCCGACGCAGGCCACATTGGCCAGCGCCAGGAACTCCGCCGCGTTGGCGGCGGTGATGCCGCCGGTAGGGCAGAACTTCACATCACCAAACGGTCCACCCCAGGCTTTGAGCATGGCCAGGCCGCCGGCCTGCAGCGCCGGAAAAAACTTGAGCTCGGTGAAGCCGTCTTCCTGCGCCGCCATGATCTCGCTGCCGGTGGCCACACCGGGCAGCAAAGGCAAATATGCGTCGCGGCAGGCCGTGCCGACCGCGTGGGTGTAACCCGGACTCACGATGAAACGCGCGCCGGCCATGGCGCAGGCCTGCACATCGGCGGCGCTGCGCGCGGTGCCCGCGCCGACCACCGCCTCCGGCACATCACGCGCAATCGCCTCGATACAGGCCAGCGCCTGCGGTGTGCGCAAGGTCACCTCCAGCATGCGGATACCGCCGGCCACCAGCGCGCGGGCCAGCGGCACGGCGTGCGCCACATCGGTCAGCACAATCACCGGGATCACTGCGGCGTCCTGCATCACCTGCAGGGCCGTCAGCGGCCCGTTCGCATCGAGTTTCACATCCACGACAAAGCTCCTTCTTCAGCGGCCAGCGCATGACGGCGCATGCCCGTAAACAACTCGCGCCCCATGCCCAGGCCATTGGCGGTGCGCAGTGCTTCAGGCATCAGCGCGGTCTCGCGCGCGGCCCAGTCGGCGGCAGGCACCTTGATCTCGAGTATGCCGTTGATGGCGTCCAGCAGAATCACGTCGCCATCACGAACTTTCGCCAGCGGGCCGCCGGCAGCCGCCTCTGGCGTGACATGGATGGCCGCCGGCACCTTGCCGGAGGCGCCGCTCATGCGCCCGTCGGTGACCAGCGCTACGCGAAAGCCCTTGCCTTGCAGCACCGCCAGCGGCGGTGTGAGTTTGTGCAGCTCGGGCATGCCGTTGGCCTGCGGGCCCTGCCAGCGCACCACGCAGATGACATCGCGATCCAGTTCGCCGCCCTGGAAAGCCAGGTGCAGCGCCTCCTGCGAATCGAAGACACGCGCGGGCGCCTCGATCACATGGCGATCGTCCGGCACCGCCGAGACCTTGATCACGCTGCGGCCCAGATTGCCCTGCAGCAGCTTGAGGCCGCCGCTGGCGCTGAAGGGCGCGACGGCCGGCCGCACGATGGCCTCGTCCTTGCTCGCGCCCATTTCGTGCCAGGCCAGTTTGCCGTCCCGCATCTCCGGCTCGCGGGTGTACTCGCGGATCCCGCCGGCGCGCACCGTCAGCACGTCCTCATGCATGAATCCGGCGTCCAGCAGTTCGCGGATCACAAAACCGGTGCCGCCGGCCGCCTGGAACTGGTTCACGTCGGCGCTGCCATTCGGGTACACGTGCGTGAGCAGAGGAACAACATCGGATAAATCGGAAAAATCGTTCCAGTCGATCAGGATGCCGGCCGACCGCGCGACCGCCACCCAGTGGATCAGGTGGTTGGTGGAGCCGCCGGTAGCCAGCAGCGCCACCATGGCGTTGACGATGGCCTTTTCATCGACGATTTTTCCAATCGGAGAAAAGCGCTTCGACGACTTGACGATGCCCAGCACCGTGCGCGCCGCCTCGCGCGTGAGTTCATCGCGCAGGTCGCCGCCCGGATTGACGAAAGCCGTCCCGGGCACATGCAGGCCCATGGCTTCGAGCAGCATCTGGTTGCTGTTGGCAGTGCCGTAAAAAGTACAGGTGCCGGGGCTGTGGTAACTCTTCAGCTCTGCATCGAGCAGGCCGTCGCGGCCGACCAGGCCCTGCGCCGCGAGTTCGCGCACGCGAGCTTTTTCCTTGTTCGGCAGACCGGACGGCATGGGACCGGCAGGCACAAACACCATGGGCAGGTGGCCGAAGTGCAGCGCACCGATCAGCAGGCCGGGCACGATCTTGTCGCAGACACCCAGCATCAATGCGGCGTCGAACATGTCATGGCTTAGCGACACCGCCGTGGCCATGGCGATCACGTCGCGGCTGAACAGGCTGAGCTCCATGCCGGTCGTGCCCTGGGTCACGCCGTCGCACATGGCCGGCACGCCGCCGGCCACCTGGGCGGTGGCGCCATGCAGGCGCGCTTCCCACTTGATCAGGTCCGGGTAGGGCTGCAGCGGCGTGTGCGCCGACAACATGTCGTTGTAGGCGGTGACGATGCCGATGTTGGGCGCGCGTTCGGTGACCACCTTGAAGCGATCGTCCAGCGGCATGCCGGCCACTGCATGCGCAATGTTGCCGCAGCCCATGCGGTCCACGCTGATGGCGCGCGTGGCGGTGGCGTCCAGCCGCTGCAGGTAGGCGCTGCGCGTGCCGCGACTGCGCTCGCGTATTTTTTCGGTGACCTGGGCGACAACGGGATGAAGGCTCATAAGGAAGTGTTCTCGATGTGGGTTTGTAACTTTATTACTTCTTCCATCGTACTTCGTTACCAAGCCCCTGCAAAGCCACGGGTACAAGCCGGTTACCGGACCGCCTGCGCTATTGCAGCGCGATCTCTACCCGGCGCGCCTCGGCGTCGCTGCCCGTGCCTGCGGTCTGCGTGGGCTTGTCGAGGCGGATCTGGCTGTCCGGTACACCGGCTGCGATCAGGGCTTCTCGCACCGCCAGTGCGCGCTGCCTGGCCAGTTCGGCATTGCGCGCGGCATTGCCCTTGGCATCGTGAAAGCCGGAGATCAGAACTTTTTTGCCTCCGCGCGCACCCTTGACCACATCGACCAGGGCGTCGGCGGCGCCGGCCGCAAGTTCGGCATCGCCGGAGGCGAAGTAGAACCTGACCACGCCATATTCGACCGTGATGCTGGCGGCGTCGGACACGGCCTGCGCCGACAGCGCCGCTGAAGCCGGCACGGCGGGCGGCGTGGCAGGCACAGGCGCAGGCACAACGACGGCAGGTACCACGGCCGGCGGTGGCAAGTCCGGCCGCGATGCCCCGGTGCGGCTGAGGGCCAGGCCCAGCACCAGGACGATCACCAGCGCGATGAGGCCGAGCACCAGGCCCAGCACCCAGCCCTGCTGCTCATCGTCCGATTGTGAAAACATGCAGAAAATCTCCGGGGAAAAATCCAGGGTTCAAGGTAGCTGCGGCAGACTCGCGCGATGCGCAAATCACAGAGGCATTGTAAAGTGTGCATGTGGACACTCACCTGCCAAACGGCCTGCAAACCCTTCGCGATCCAGCCCCCATGCTGGAGCGTTTTCTGCACCAGTGGGGCGGCAAGGAGGATCTCTGGATTTTTGGCTACGCCTCGCTGATCTGGCGGCCCGAGTTCGACTTCGCCGAACAGCGGCGCGCCAGGGTGCACGGCTGGCACCGCGCGCTCAAGATGTGGAGCCGCATCAACCGTGGCACGCCCGAGTGCCCCGGCCTGGTGTTTGCGTTGCTCTCTGGCGGCAGTTGCCATGGCGTGGTCTACCGCGTGCCGCGCCACGAGGTGCCTGAGGTGGTGGCCAAGCTCTGGCTGCGCGAGATGGTGACCGGCGTGTACGACCCGCGTTCGCTGCGCTGCATAACCGACAAGGGGCCGGTTCAGGCGCTGGCTTTCACCTTGTCACGGCGCAGCCCCAACTTCACCGGCGAGCTCAGCGAGGCGCGCTACCGGCAAATATTCTCCGACGCTTGCGGCCGTTACGGAACCACCCATGACTACGCGCACCAGACGCTGGAGAGCCTGCGCCACCACGGTATCTCCGACGCCACCCTGGCGCGCCTGCTCAAGTTGTCACAAACGCAAACAGTGATTGCCAGCGATCATCCAGAAGCCTAAAGTCGGAGCCAGCATCCCAACAACCCGTCCGGAGACAAGCATGAAAAACCATCTGATCCTGATCGCCATCGCCACCCTGCTGAGCGCCTGCGCCAGCGCACCGAGCGGACCGCGCGCGGGCGCCCAGTTGCAGCCCACCACCGGCAACAGCACCAGCGGCAGCGCCACATTTGTGCAGTCCGGCGGCAAGGTGCTGGTCAGCGGCGAAGTCCGCGGCCTCAAGCCCAATGCGGAGCACGGCTTTCATGTGCATGAAAAAGGCGACTGCTCCAGCGGCGACGGCATGAGCACCGGCGGTCACTTCAATCCCACAGGGGCGCCGCACGGCAGCCATGCCATGGGCATGCACCACACCGGCGATTTGCCCAGCCTGAAGGCCGACGCCAGCGGCGTGGCGCGCTTCAGCTTCGAGTCGTCCACCATCACCGTCGGTAGCGGCATCACCGACATCGTCGGCAAAGGCCTGATTGTTCACCGCGACCCCGACGACTATAAAACCCAGCCGACCGGCAACGCCGGGCCACGTCTGGCTTGCGCAGTCATCTCCAGAAGCTAGCGCGCTGCAAGCAGCGCTTCGGCGCGCGCCAGGTCTTCGACGGTATCGACATCGGTCACGATGCCGCTATCGTCAAGCGCCACAAATGCTACTGAATTGATAGCTTTGTATACCCGCAGGACGGGGGCTGCACCCTGATTTCCCTTCAAATCCAGCAAGGCGTCGCGGCACGCTGCCGAAAACCCGACCGGGTGGCCGCGTGCGCCCTGGTAGACCGGAACGACCACCGCATGCTGCCCCAGCGCTGCAGCCACGGCGCGCAGCGTGTCTGCGCGCACCAGCGGCAGGTCCCCCGGCAGAATCAGCCAGCCCGGCGCGTCCGCGGTAGCCCGCACGCCGGCTGCGATCGAGTCGCCCATGCCGGGGCGCGATACGTCGGCTTGCACCAGATGGTGCGGCAGGCCACTGGCGCGCACGGCCGCCAGTACATGCTCAAGCACAGGTCGGCCGGCCAGCAGCGCCGCCAGTTTGTGCGTGCTGCCACCTGAGGCAGAAAAACGCTCGCCGCGCCCGGCGGCCAGCACGATCACCACGGGTGGCGAACCAGTGGAGGATGGAGAAGGTAAGGACGGGGACATGGGGGATTGTGCTTCCCTCACTATACTTTCAGCATGCCAGACACCACCGCTTCCATCGCCGACCTGCGCAAAAGTTACGAGCGCGCTGAACTCAACGAAGAGGCTTCACAGGCCGACCCCTTGCAGCAGTTCGACCAGTGGCTCAAGGAAGCCATCGCGGCCGAGGTGCCCGAGCCCAATGCGATGACGCTGGCAACCGTGGCCGGCGACGGCAGGCCCTCCACCCGCATCGTGCTGGTCAAAGGCTACGACGCGCGCGGCATCGTCTGGTACACCAACTACGACAGCCGCAAGGGCCGCGAACTCGCTGGCAACGCATTTGCCGCCCTGCAGTTTCACTGGGTCGAGCTCGAACGTGTGGTGCGTATCGAAGGGGTGGTGGAAAAAGTCTCGGCTGAAGAAAGCGACGCCTATTTCCACAGCCGTCCGCTGGATTCACGCATAGGCGCCTGGGCCAGCCCGCAGAGCGAAGTGATCTCCGGCCGTAGCGTGCTGGTCGCCAATGCCGCCAAATATGGCGCGAAATTTCTGCTGCAGCCGCCGCGACCGCCACACTGGGGCGGCTACCGGCTCAAACCCGACAACTGGCAGTTCTGGCAGGGGCGCAGAAGCCGATTGCACGACCGTCTGCGCTACACGCTGCAGCCCGGTGCGGGCTGGTTGCGCGAGCGGCTGGCACCCTGACTCCTTGTCTGTCATCCCGGACTTGAGGAGCCTGCCCCGGACTTCGATCCGGGGGGATCCACGCGACATGAACAACTGACAGGGCTCGCGCGGCATGGATTGCGGATCAAGTCCGCAATGACACATCCTGCAGGCGCTGGATCGGCTGCCCAGCCACAGCCGCCAGCTGCTCGACGCTGACCAACGCCGGCGCAATCTCCGCCAGCGGCACCAGTACAAAAGCGCGTTGCGCCATGCGCGGATGCGGCACCGTGAGCCGGGATGAATCAATACGGGCGTCACCATACAGCAGAAGATCGAGGTCGAGTGTGCGCGGCGCATCGGGATAAGAGCGCTCGCGGCCGGCCGCCTGTTCCAGCGTCTGCAACTGATCCAGCAGTTGCAGGGCAGGCAAGCGGGTGTCCAGCGCCACAACGGCATTGATGTAGTCGGGGCCCGAATTCACGACGGCACTGCCGGTGATGGGTGCGGTCCGGTACAGACTGGAACGACCGGCCATTCGGCTTAAAGGCAGATGGCTGAGGGCATTCATCGCCTGGCGCACCGCCGTCTGGGCATCGCCGAGGTTGGCGCCGATGGCTACATAGGCCCTGACCTGGGGGGCGCGATCCGTGGCGAGTTCGCCCGCTGCCATGGCAGTACTAGTGGTCGGCCGATGTGTCCGACGGCGGGCTGGCGGACTGCACACCGCCTTCGCGGTTGGCCGGCTTGCGGCGGCGCCGGCGTTTTTTGGCGGGCGCCGGTTCGCCGGACTCACCAAATTCAGGGAAAGACGCTGCGGGCTGGCTGCCATCCTCACCGCGCGGCGCATCGGACTCCACGCGTTTGACGCGGGTGCGCGGTGCCTGTGGTTTCTGAGCCTGCGCCGCGCGCGCCTGCTCGATCATCTCGTGACGTTCGTCGTCGTAGGCGGTGCTGAATTTTTCCCACCACTCGGACAGCTCCATCTCGATCTCGCCAGTCTGCGCGCGCAGGCGCAAAAAGTCGAAGCCGGCGCGAAAACGCGGTTGGTCCAGCAGCGAATAGGGCGAGCTGCCGGTGCGTTTTTCAAAACGCGGCTGCATGGTCCAGATCTCGCGCATGTCGGTGCCCAGCTTGCCGCGGCCCGACACATCGCCGATCTTGGCGTTGAAGGCATCGTCGATGGCGTCCTGCAGCGCCGGCATGGTGTGTTCGCCGCGCTTGAGGCGCTGCTCCCAGCCCTGGCGCACATCGGCCCAGAGCACGCAGGACAGCAGAAAACTGGGCGCTACGGGCTTGCCTTCGCCGACGCGGCGGTCGGTGTCCAGCAGGGCCAGTTGCAAAAACGGTTCTTCGGCGGTGTCCACCACCACGTCGAGCAGCGGGTAGATGCCGGTGTTCAGCCCCAGGAACTTGAGTTGCGCGATGCTGGCCAGCGAGTGGCCGGTCTGCAGCAGCTTGAGCATCTCGTCGAACAGGCGCGATTGCGGCACGTCGGCCAGCAGGCCCTTCATGGACTTGAGCGGAGCGGCGGTCTTGTCCTCGAACTTGAAGCCCAGCGCGCTGAGCTTGGCCGAAAAACGCACGGCGCGGATGATGCGCACCGGGTCTTCGCGGTAACGCGTGGCCGGGTCACCGATCATGCGGATGATTTTTTTCTTGGCGTCGCGGATGCCGTGGTGATAGTCGACCACGATCTGGGTTTGCGGGTCGTAGTACATCGCGTTGATGGTGAAGTCGCGGCGCGCGGCATCTTCTTCCATCGGGCCCCAGACGTTGTCGCGCAGCACCCGCCCGGAGGCGTCGACCGCGTGTTTCATGCCGGCCAGTTCGCTTTTGCTGGTGCGCTCATTGCCGCCGACCTGCTCGGCCAGGCTGCTGTCGAGGTGGGCGCGGAAGGTCGAGACCTCGATCACCTCATGCTCGCGTCCTCGGCCGTAGATCACGTGCACGATGCGGAAACGCCGGCCGATGATGAAGGCGCGGCGGAACAGGCTTTTGACCTGCTCGGGCGTGGCATCGGTGGCCACATCGAAGTCCTTGGGACGCAAACCCACCAGCAGGTCGCGCACGGCGCCGCCCACGATGTAGGCCTCATAACCGGCGTCCTGCAGGGTGCGCACCACGTCCATCGCACGGTCATCGACCAGCTTGGGGTCAATCGCATGGTCCTGGGGGCCGACTTCGCGGCGTTCACCGAAAACTGATTTTTTGCTGCGGGCGGCGCCGGCGGCGGGGCTGCCCGTCTTGCCGAACAGCTTGTCGATAAATTTTTTGATCATTGAATCAGGAGATTTTGCCGGAAGAGCCGTGCTGGCTGGGCCAGGGCGGCGTCACCGGTCATTGGAACAGCTCAAGTATGCGCCATCCGCGCGCTGCGGCGATGGCACGCAGGCGATCGTCGGGGTTGGTGGCGACCGGATGTGTGACTTTTTCCAGCAGGCTCAGATCATTGAGGGAGTCGGTATAAAAGGTGGTTTCCACTGCGTCCCAGTCCCAGCCCCGGTCGGCCAGCCACTGCTGGACCCGGGTGACCTTGCCTTCACGGAAGGACGGCGTGCCGCGGATCGCGCCGGTCAGCTGGCCCGCAGCATCGCGCTCGAGTTCCACCGCGATCAGCTCGGTCACGCCAAACGCCGCCGCAATCGGGCGCGTCACAAACTCGTTGGTGGCCGTGACGATCAACACCTGCTCGCCGGCGTCCTGGTGCCGCCGGACCAGCGCCAGCGCCGATTCTTTGATGCCTTTTTGCACGATCTCCCGCATGAAACGGTCGTGAGCAGCTATCGAATTCGTAGCACCCTGCTGCCGGATCGCCTGCGTGGCGAAGCGCACATAGTCATGGATGTCGAGGGTGCCGGCCTGGTACTGGGCAAAAAATTCGGCATTGCGGCGCTTGAATTCATTCCCATCGCACCAGCCCAGCGCAATCGTGAACTCGCCCCATTCGTAGTCCGAATCAAAAGGAATCAGCGTGTGGTCAAGGTCAAAAAGCGCAATGCGGGGTTTGGCGGCTGCGTCCGGGGCAAAGGTCACGAGTTCTCCAGCATGGACTTGATCAGGGGGATGGTGATGGCGCGCTGGGTCTGCAAGGCGTAACCGTCGAGCTGGTCCAGCAGTTGCATCAGGTTGCCCAAGTCGCGCGAGAAGCGGCTGAGGATGAAATCCATGGCCTCGTCGCTGAGGAACACGCCTCTGGCATCGGCCTCCTGGCGCAACACCGCGCGGCGGTCGGTTTCCGTCAGGGCCTGCAGGGCAAACACATGGCCCCAGCCCAGGCGCGTGCGCAGGTCCTCACGCAGCGACAGGTCGGCAGGCGGCGCAGCCCCGGCCGCCAGCACCCAGCGCGGATGGCCGTCGGAGGCATTGAGGGCATTGACGAACCAGTTGAAGGCGGCCTGCTGTTGCACGGCGGTGTAAAGGTGGCAGTCGTCAAGGATGACGGCAGCCCAGCTCTCATTGAATTCTGGCGGCTCCAGCATGCTGGCGTCCATCCAGCCGACGGCCGCGCCCTGCTCGCGCAGCGCCTCGCTGACGGCCTTGAGCAAATGGGTCTTGCCGCAGCCGGGCTCGCCCCAGAGGTAGGTCGGAACAGGGGAACGCAGGCTGTTGCCAGCCCACAGTTCCAGGTGTTTGAGCGCCGCCTCGTTCGGGCCGGCAAAGAAGTTGGCCAGCGAGGGCGGCGAGGCCAGCCCGATGTCGAGCGCAATCTGCTTCATGGCCGCCCGACCTCGCCCGCCAGCGCCAGAACCGGGCAGCAAGCGGCCGCAAGTTGGGAGGGGGGAGTAAATTGCATACAGCCGGTCTGGGGTGAACCCTTAGAATCTTGGCTTCGATTCTATCGGGCTTGCTGCCTGTCCGAAGCCGTCTACCCACCAAGCTGCAATGACCACCTCCTCTTCCTCCCCCCTGAGCTACAAAGACGCCGGCGTTGACATTGACGCGGGTGACGCCCTGGTCGAGCGCATCAAGCCGCTGGCCAAAAAAACCATGCGTGAAGGGGTGCTGGCCGGCATAGGCGGTTTCGGCGCGCTGTTCGAAGTGCCCAAGCGTTACAAGGAGCCGGTGCTGGTCAGCGGCACCGACGGCGTCGGCACCAAGCTGCGCCTGGCCTTTGAATGGAATATGCACGACACCGTCGGCATCGACCTGGTCGCCATGAGCGTCAACGACGTGCTGGTGCAGGGCGCCGAGCCGCTGTTTTTCCTCGACTATTTCGCCTGCGGAAAGCTCGATGTGGACACCGCAGCAAGCGTGGTCGGCGGGATCGCCAAGGGCTGTGAACTCAGCGGCTGCGCGCTGATAGGCGGCGAAACCGCGGAAATGCCCGGCATGTACCCCGAGGGCGAATACGACCTGGCCGGTTTCGCCGTCGGCGCCGTCGAAAAGTCGAAAATCCTCACCGGCCGCGACGTCGCCCCCGGCGATGTGGTGCTGGGCCTGGCCAGCAGCGGCGTGCATTCCAACGGTTTCAGCCTGGTGCGCAAATGTATAGAGCGCGCCGGCAGCAGCCTGCCCGCCACGCTCGATGGCAAGCCCTTCCGCGAAGCCCTGATGGAGCCGACCCGCCTTTACGTCAAAAACGTGCTGGCGGCGCTGGCGGCCCACCCGATCAAGGCACTGGCTCACATCACCGGCGGCGGCCTGCTGGAAAACATCCCGCGCGTGCTGCCCGAAGGCACGGCCGCCCACCTGAAAAAGGGCAGCTGGCCGCAAACCGAGCTGTTTGCCTGGCTGCAAACCACCGCCGCCATCTCCGACTTCGAGATGAACCGCACCTTCAACAACGGCATCGGCATGGTGGTGGTGGTAGCTGCCGCCGACGCGCAAGCCACGGCCAACACCCTGCGCGAGGCCGGTGAGCAGGTCTACGAGATTGGCGTGATTGCAGCCCGCGGCGACGACGCCGCTGTCACCGTCAGCTGATCCGCCGTGTTCGCTGACAGGCGGGCGCCTGAAGGCGTCCCTGCGTCACTTTTGCTACAAAAATACTAGCTGCCCGTACAGGTAGCCATTGGGCGTACTGGACTTTTCGCCCTATTTGTATCAAACTGTTCCATTCATCCCCAACGGAGCAGTCATGCCGGTCATCGCAGTCGTCAACCGCAAGGGCGGCAGTGGCAAAAGCACGCTTGCCGCCCACATCGCGGCCTGGTGCGCGCGCAACGGCAGTTCAGTCATGCTGGGCGATGTGGACCGCCAGCAATCGGCCCGCGCCTGGCTGAAACGGCGCGACGCTTCCCTGCCGGCCATCGCGCCGTGGGCGGTGGACCAGAAAAACATGTTGCGCGTACCGACTGGCATCACCCATGTGGTGCTCGACACACCCGGCGGCATGCATGGCTTCGAGTTGGCGCGGGTGGTGATGTTTGCCGACGCCATCGTGATGCCGGTTTGCAACTCGATGTTTGACCGCGAGTCTGCCCAGGCCTGCCATGCCGAACTGATGACCATGCCGCGCGTAGCCAGCGGGCGCTGCCGGCTGGCCGTGGTCGGCATGCGCATCGATGCGCGCACCAACGCCGCGCAGACGCTGGACCAGTGGTCGGAATCGCTGGGCGTGCCGTTTTTGGGCTCGCTGAGGGAAACCCAGCTGTATGTGCGCAGCCTCGAACGCGGCATGACGATTTTTGATTTGCAGCCGCAACAGGCCGCCACCGACCTAGCGCAATGGGCACCGATTCTGCAATGGCTCAAGCCCCAGCTTTATCCGCCGCAAGCCGCCAATGACGGCAGCAGCGCACTGCGGGCGCCGGCGCGCACGCTGGCACCCAAAGTTGCAGCATTGCCGAAATCCGCTTCGGAAGAGGTGGTCTCAAGGCACCGCGGCGCGCTGCCCAACAGCCTGATGCCGGCCCAGGAGTCCATGGTGCAGGGTGGGCGCCTGTCCGCGCTGAGCGCAGGCCGCACGGCCACGGCACCGGCAAAGCCCGTCGACAAACCGACCCTGGCACGCGCTACGCGAACCACCGATGGTCCGCAGATTCCGCAGTTCTTGAAACGGGGATAAACCGGTCCCACGCTCGCGAGGCCGGGCGTGGTTCAGTTGGACGATCAGCTTTTCTGGCGCCGCAGGCGGGCCAGGCGATCTGCCACCACGTCCAGGTCCAGCGCGTCTTCGGCGTGTTCCAGGTAGGTTTCCAGATCCGGCACGGCCCGGCCAGCTTCGCCCTGTTCGGCCAGCGCCATGCCGCGGTCGCGGTACTCGGACCAGGCCTGCGGCAACAACACAATCAGCCGGTCCTGCACCGCAATCAGCCGGACCCAGTCTTGCTGCGTTTTGTGGATTTCCTTGAGGTTGCGCAGCATGCGGCCGATGATGTCGCGCGCCGGCACCGACTGCAGATACAAGCCAATCGGCACCTCGAACTCGTCGATCAGACCGCTGCGCTGCCTGAAAGGCTCCAGCCGCTCGGCCAGTTCCTCGCGGCTCAAGGAATGGCCGCTGAAGGGATCAATCACCACCTGGCCCTTGGGCAGGTTCACCTTGACCATGAAGTGGCCGGGAAAAGCCACGCCGCGGGCGTTCAAGCCCATGCCGGCGGCGAGCTCCAGCCAGAGCACCGCGAGTGAGATCGGGATGCCACGGCGGGTCCGCAGCACGGCATTCAGGTAACTGTTGTCCGGGTCGTAGTAGTCATTGATGTTGCCGCCGAAGTTCAGGTCGCGAAAGAAGAACTGATTGAGCGCCCGCAGTCGCTGCAAGGCAGAGGCGTCGGCCGGCAGGCGGCGTTTCAGCCGGGCCAGCAGCTGGTCCACATCCCCCAGCACCTGCTGCACGTCCAGGTCGGGGTATTCGTCCTGGGCCAGGCTGATGGCCGATTCCAGCAGCGGAAAATGCTCGTCACTCTGAACCAGGCTGGCAAAGTACTGCAGCGGCGACGGAACGTCGAGATTGAGGGACATGGCGCTACTTTCTCACAAACCGGCGCGCGAGGCGAGTGCCAGGTGTTTACCAGTCGTTACCGTCACTTCAGCGGCGCATGAGCTTGCGGACTTTCAGGCCGGCGGCCCAGATTGCTCCGAAATAGATAGCAGCTGATGCAAGCAGGACGAGGGCCAACAGCCCAATTCGCTTAAAGGATTCTGCGCGCAGGCCGGTCCAGCTGACCGCCTGCGCCGACCACAGCAGAAATACCGCGAGCAGGGCACTGGCCGCCAGCACCTGCAGCGCAAACACACCCCAGCCGGGCGCCGGCCGGTAGCTGCCGCGTTTGCGCAGGCCGAGCAGCAGCCACAGGGCATTGATCAGCGCGCCTATACCGATGGCGAGCGCCAACCCGGCGTGCTGGAAAAACGGCACCAGCGCCAGGTTCAGCAGCTGCGTGATCACCAGCACCACCACCGCAATTTTGACCGGCGTGCGGATGTCCTGGCTGGCGTAAAAGCCCGGCGCCAGCACCTTGATGGCCACCAGCCCGACCAGGCCAGCACCGTAGCCCATCAGCGCCGTGGTGGTCTGCTGCACATCCCGGTCGGTGAACGCTCCGTAGTGGTACAGCGTGGCGACCAGCGGCTGGGCAAAGGTCAGCAGCGCCACCGCGCTGGGCACCGCCAGCAGCACCACGATGCGCAAACCCCAGTCCAGCATGGCGGAATACTTTTCGGCGTCGTCAGCGGCTTTGGCCGCCGCCAGTTGCGGCATCAGCACCACGCCGATGGCCACGCCCAGCATGGCGGTCGGGAACTCCATCAGGCGGTCGGCATAAGTCAGCCAGCTGACGCTGCCCGGCGTCAGGTGCGAAGCGATCTGCGTGTTGATCAGCAGCGAGACCTGTGCGACGCTCACGCCCAGCAGGGCCGGCGCCATCAGGCGGGCGATGTTGCGGGTGCCGGAATCGGCCCAGGCCAGACGGATGGCTGTCAGGCTCAGACCGATTTTGGGCAGCAGGCCGATTTTGAGCAGTGCCGGGATCTGCACCGACAACTGCAGCAAACCGCCCAGCATCACACCGGCGCCCATGGCATAAATCGGCTCAATGCCCTGCGCCTTGAACCAGGGCGCACCCAGCCAGGCGGCGCCAATCATGGACAGGTTCAGCAGCACCGGCGTGGCGGCCGGCACCGCAAAACGCTTCCAGGTGTTCAGGATGCCGGCTGACAGGGCCACCAGCGACATGAAGCCGATGTAGGGAAACATCCAGCGCGTCATGAACACGGCGGCTTCAAAACCGCGCGGATCCTGCTTGAGGCCGCTGGCCATCATCCAGACCAGCACCGGCGCCGCCGCCACGCCGATCACGCAGGTCAGCAGCAAGGCCCAGGTCAGCAAGGTCGCGACGCGGTCGATCAGCAGTTTGGTGGCCTCCTCCCCGTTTTTGGCACGGCTGGCCGCCAGCACCGGCACAAAAGCCTGGCTGAACGCGCCTTCGGCAAACAGCCGCCGGAACAGGTTGGGAATGCGAAAAGCGACGTTGAAGGCGTCGGTCATGGCACTGGCGCCAAAGGTGGAGGCCATCAGCAGCTCGCGCACCAGGCCGGTGATCCGGGACACCAGGGTCAGCAGGGAAACGGTGGAGGCGGCTTTGAAAAGTGACACAGAAGGAGTTTAAGGCCCCCACGGTCGTTCACTGCGTGCCGCTCTCTGCCCCACCAGGGGGCCGCTGCGCTTGCGGGCTGGCAACGCCAGACCCGCGGCCCCGGCTTGAAAAATACCTGACATCCGTCTCAGGGGGGAGCGCTACCCAGGTTTGCAGGCGGTCTGGCATATAATCGTGGGCTTTGCTGCATCATCCGCTGAACTCCTCCCCGGATTAAAGGAATTAATTATGGCTACCGCCAAACCCAAGAAAAAGAACCCCCGCCTGGCATCAGGCCGCAAACGCGTCCGCCAGGACACCAAACTCAACGCCGCCAACACCTCGCTGCGCTCGAAATACCGCACCGCCGTGAAAAACGTCGAAAAAGCTGTCGCCGCCGGCGACAAGACCAAAGCCACCGAACTCTTCGCCAAGGCGCAGAGCATTGTGGACACGATTGCCGACAAGGGCATCTTCCACAAGAACAAGGCAGCGCGCGACAAGAGCCGCCTGTCCACCAAGGTGAAGGCCCTCGCCCTCGCCGCCCCCAAAGCGGCCTGATCACTCAGGTCCATCGCCCGGACTGACCTGATCAGTCCGCCGTTTCGCAGGGTGCGCTGCCAGCAAAGCAAAAAAGCCGTCGCAAGACGGCTTTTTTGTTTCCGGCGTCAGCTCGCCACTCAGGGTTTGGGCGGATCCGGAAGGAGGCAAGCCTCCGCAACCTGCAGATCGTTGTCTTTCGCAAAATTGATCGCAAAGTCCCAGGCCATGGGCTCAGCCTCGCGCAATTCGCTGTTGACCACCACACATTTGACGCCGTTGATCACCGTGGGCACGCACCAGGGCGAATAGGTCAGGTGGCTGCCCGGTTGTGGTCCGCCCGGACGGAACTGGCTCATCACACCGCAGAGCCGGTCGGCCCAGTCGCTGGGGCGAAAGGTCCTGCCGTCGCGGGTAACGCCCTGGATAAAGACTTCTTTGGCGGAGTTGGAGACCATCGGGTTGAAGGTTTGTCGCCTGCCAGAGGCGCGGGTATGGCCTCGTGCTGCAGTGCACAATGATTCTATCTTATATAAGACTTGCGACCGCCTTTTGCCTTTTAAAACGCCGCGCCAGTACTGCAACCGGGAAATAGCGAAACGAGATGAAAGTGATGGCTTCGTGCCCAGGGCAAGGCGCAAGCCGCAGCGAAGGCTGTACGCCTTCGCAAGGGTTGCAACGCCGCCATGGGTGCGAAGACGCGCTTTCATGCTTCGATATTTTCGGGTTGCAGTACTAGCATTGCTGTGATGCAGCATCGTCACAAAAGGCCGCAAGCCCTGCGCCTAAAATCGGTTCAGACCTGCCGCATCGCCTGCAGCCTCCTGTTTTCTGCCACGTCCCCGGAGTTTCCCCATGACCACTGCCCTGCCCGCCCACATCGAAGCCGCCTCGCCGCACGTGATGAACACCTACGGCCGCCTGCCGATAGCCATGTCGCACGGCCAGGGCTGCCGCGTCTGGGACGTCAATGGCAAGCAATACCTGGACGGCCTGGGCGGCATCGCCGTCAACACCCTGGGGCACAACCACCCGCGCCTGGTGCCGGCGCTGCAGGACCAGATCGCCAAAATCATCCACAGCTCCAATTACTACCATGTGCCGGGCCAGGAAGTGCTGGCTGCCAAGCTGGTGGCGCTGTCGGGCATGACCAATGTCTTTTTCTGCTCGACCGGGCTCGAAGCCAATGAAGCGGCGCTCAAGCTGGCGCGCAAGTTCGGCCACGACAAGGGCATAGAACGCCCGGAAATCGTGGTCTATGAAAAAGCCTTTCACGGCCGCAGCATCGCAACGCTGAGCGCCACCGGCAACCCCAAGGTGCAGGCCGGCTTCGGCCCACTGGTCGAAGGTTTTATCCGCGTACCATTGAACGACGTGGCCGCGCTGGAAGCCGCCACCGCGGGCAACCCCAACGTGGTTGCAGTCTTTTTTGAGGCCATCCAGGGCGAAGGCGGCATCAACCCGATGGACGCCGGCTACATGCAGCAGGTGCGCAAGCTCTGCGACGAGAACGACTGGCTGTTGATGATTGACGAGGTGCAATGCGGCATGGGCCGCACCGGCAAGTGGTTTGCGCACCAGTGGGCCGGCATCCAGCCGGACGTGATGCCGCTGGCCAAGGGCCTGGGCTCCGGCGTGCCGATAGGCGCGGTGGTTGCCGGTCCCCGGGCAGCACATATTTTTGGCCCCGGCAACCACGGCACCACCTTCGGCGGCAATCCGCTGGCCATGCGCGCGGGTATCGAGACGCTGAAGATCATGGAAGAAGACGGCCTGCTGGCCCATGCCGCCACAGTCGGCGCGCACCTGAAGGCAGCGTTGAGCCGCGAGCTGGCGGCTGAACTGAAGTCTGGCCGCATCAAGGAAATCCGCGGCTTCGGCCTGATGCTGGGTATCGACCTGGCCGTTCCCTGCGGCGAAATCCTGCAACGCGCCGCCGACAATGGCCTGCTGCTCAGCGTGACCGCCGACTCCGTGATCCGCCTGGTGCCGCCGCTGATCCTCAGCGAAGCTGAAGCCGACGAGATCGTCGCCATCCTGTGCCCGCTGATCAAGCAGCTGCTGTCGGAAAAGCCATGAGCACAGTCAAGACTGACATCCGTCACTATTTGCAGTTCAGCGACTTCAACGCGGCTGAATACGCCTACATCTTCGAGCGCGCGGCGCTGATCAAGAAAAAATTCAAGGCCTACGACAAACACCAGCCGCTGGTGGACCGCACACTGGCCATGATTTTCGAAAAAGCCTCAACCCGCACCCGCGTGAGTTTTGAAGCCGGCATGTACCAGCTCGGCGGCAGCGTGGTGCACCTGACCACCGGCGACAGCCAGCTCGGTCGCGCCGAGCCGATCGAGGACAGCGCCAAGGTGATCAGCCGCATGGTCGACCTGGTGATGATCCGCACCTACGAGCAGACCAAGATCGAGCTGTTTGCCGAGCACTCGCGCGTGCCGGTGATCAACGGCCTGACCAACGAGTTCCATCCCTGCCAGATCCTGGCCGACATCTTCACCTACATCGAGCACCGCGGCTCGATCAAAGGCAAGACGGTCGCCTGGGTCGGCGACGGCAACAACATGGCCAACACCTGGCTGCAGGCCAGCGAAATCCTCGGCTTCAAGGTGCATGTCAGCACGCCCAGCGGCTACGAGGTGGACCAGTCGGTGGCCGGCATCCGCTCGGCCGACAGCTACAAGGTGTTCCGCGACCCGATGCAGGCCTGCGCCGGCGCCGACCTGGTCACCACCGACGTCTGGACCAGCATGGGTTACGAGGCCGAAAACGAAGAACGCAAAAAGGCGTTTGCCGACTGGTGCGTGGACACCGAGATGATGAAGGCCGCAAAACCCGACGCCCTGTTCATGCACTGCCTGCCGGCGCACCGCGGCGAAGAGGTCGAAGCCGAAGTCATCGACGGGCCGCAGTCGGTGGTGTGGGACGAAGCTGAAAACAGATTGCACGCGCAAAAGGCACTCATGGAGTTCCTTCTGCTCGGGCGGGTCGAATAAGGTTCGACCTGCAGCACGCCAGTGGTGGAAGCGGTGGCAACTGGCATAGCGGCCACATCCCATGGCAGACCGCCGAAGAAATGACATCACCATGACCACCCAGCTCCAAGGAAAAGTGCCCATCTCGCCCCACCCCCGCCCCACTCACCTTGGCACCCACACTTTCCACGGCCTGGCGCCTGGTCCGAAACTGCTGGTCCTGGGCGCTGTCCACGGCAACGAGGTTTGTGGTGCCAAAGCCATCACACAACTGCTGCAAGACATCGGCAACGGGCAACTCACCATTGAACGCGGCACCGTCACCTTTGTGCCGGTCACCAATCCGCTGGCCTATCAGCTCAAGCAGCGCACCGGCGACCGCAACCTGAACCGCAACATGGCGCCAAGCGCGATCCCGCAGGATTTCGAGGACCGCATTGCCAATGTGCTTTGCCCGCTGCTTGATGCGCACGACGTATTGCTGGACCTGCATTCCTTCCACACAGGCGGCGCGCCATTTGTGATGATCGGCCCACAGAACAACAGCGGCACGCTTGAACCCTTCGGTCAGGCCGAAGCAGAGATGCAGCTCGCGCTGTGCACTGGTGCGCCGCGCATTGTCGAAGGCTGGCTGGACACCTACGCACGCGGTGTGTCGCGGCGCGCTGCGGCTCCGGTTGAAACAGGCAACGCCCGCGCGCAGACGCTAGTCACCGACCCGAACTATGGCGTCGGCACCACCGAGTACATGCGCTCGCGCGGCGGTTACGGCGTGACGCTGGAATGCGGCCAGCATGACGACCCAGAGGCGGTGGTGGTGGCGCGCCGCGCGATTCTCCAGACGCTGGCCTTGCTCAAGATGGTGGCCCTGCCGCTGGAGCCGGCGCGGTCAGAACGCGAGATCCTGCGCCTGGTCGATGTGACCGACCGCGAACACGCGGGCGACCGCTTTGCGCGCGAGTGGCGCAGCTTTGATGCGGTGGAGGCTGGCGAGCTGATCGGCACGCGGCACAGCGGCGCCGAAGTCAAGGCGCCGCATGACGGCTTTGTGGTGTTCCCCAACCCGCGCGCGGAGCCGGGCCAGGAGTGGTTCTACATGGCGAAGCGGCGGGCTTGAGGCTCGCGCCACATCTCACATTCCCGACGCTAGAAAACCACCGTCCACCGGCACCGTGATGCCGGTCACATAACGCGCCGCCGGCGAAGCCAGATAAACCGCCGCACCGGCCAGTTCGTCGAGTTCACCGAAGCGTCCCATGGGCACCCGCGACAGCGCGCGCGCCTTGCGCTCGCCGGTCATGGAATGCTGGTTCAACTCTGTCAGGAAAAAGCCCGGCGCGATCGCGTTGACACGCACGCCGCGGCCGGCCCACTCAGCCGCCAGTGATTCGGTCAGCGCGCGCACGCCGTGTTTGCTCATGGCGTAGATGCCGTTGCGTGCAAAGCCACGAAAGGACGCCATGGACGCGATGGAAATGACGGAGCCGCTGCCGCGTTCCAGCATGCACTGGCCGAAGCGGGTACTCGCAAACCAGACGCTTTTGAGGTTGGTGTCCATCACGCGTGCGTAATCGGCCTCGTCCACATCTTCGGCATTCTGCAGGGCCATGACGCCCTGCGCATTGACGAGCACATCGGGCAGCCCCACCGTGCGCTGCACCGTCCCGACCAGGGCATCCAGTTCCGCCAGCTCGGTGGCGTCCACTGTGAACGCCCTGGCGCTGACGCCCTGCGCCGCGATCAGCGCGCACGATGCGTCCAGCGCCTCGCGCCGCCGGCCAGCGACATACACGTCGGCACCGGCGCCGGCCAGCCCGAGCGCGATGGCCTGACCGATGCCGCTGCCGCCGCCTATCACCAGCGCTCTTTTTGTCTTCAATGAAAAACGGTCCTCATGCCTCATGGCGTCTCCCGGATGTTTGGACTCAGTGGCGCACGGTGCCGGCCACATGGCCCAGCTTCTCCGACAAACGCCGGCTCAGGATGGTCAGCGGGCCGCGCACCGCCATCAGCTTCTGGTGCGTCATGCGGTGTTTGGGGCCCAGCACACACATGGAGCCGACCACCTCGCCGGTGTAGCAAAACACCGGCATGGCGATGCAGCGCAGGCCCTCGAACTGCTCCTCGTCATCAATCGCATAACCGGCTCCGTGGATGCGCCTGAGCTCGCTCTCGAACGCCTTTTCGGTAATGATGGTTTTGGGCGTAAGGGCCTTCATGGGCTCGCTGCGCAGGGAAGCCAGCATCTCGGGCCGCGGCAACCAGCCGCCAATGGCCTTGCCAACGGCCGTGCAGTACATGGGCCGCACGGCGCCGACGTCCTGCACCACGCGCACCGGCCCGTCGGCCTCGCGCTTGGCGGCGATGGTGACTGCGCCGTTGATCCACGCCGCCACGCTGCAGCCCTCGCCGGTTTCGCGCGCGAGTTGCTCCAGCAGGGGCTGCGCGATGTCGCCGAGTTGCTCGGCGCTCCAGCGCCGGCCGGTGAGCTGGTACAGCTTGGGCGTCAGTTCGTAAGAGCGATTGCCCTCCTCCTGGCGCAACCATCCCAGGCTGACCAGGGTTTGCATCAGGTGGTGAGCGGTGCTGCGGTGCAAACCGAGCTTGCGCGCGGTGTCGGTCAGGGTGACGCTGTCACCGGCAGTCGCGACCGCTTCCAGGACGGCCAAGCCCCGCTCGAGCGAGCGATGTGTGCTTGCCGAGGGGCTTGCAGGGACGGGCGCGGCGCGCGCCCTGGTTGCCATTGACGAGGCACCGACAAGAAGTGGTTGTTTCATACTATTAAACACTGTTGTTGTTGTTGTTGTTTCATTCCCTAGAATAAATCGACGGCGCCATTTCATCAAGGCCCGCGCGACAACAAAAGGAGACAAACCATGAAAGCCATCAAAGTGATGCGGCCGCTGTATGCCGCCGTGGGCCTGGCGGCCGCCCTTGTCTGCACCGGCACGGCGGCGCAGGCACCCAAGACCTATTCCCTCAAGTTCAACCACGTGCTGGGGCCGAAAGAGCCCTACCACGACGGCTTCACCAAGTGGGCCAAACGTGTTGAAGAACGCACCAAAGGCGGCCTGAAGATGGAGGTTTTCCACAGTGCCCAGCTCGGCAAGGAAGAAGACATCATCGAGCAGATCCGCCAGGGCGCCAACCTCGGCCAGAACACCGACTCCGCGCGCCTGGGCAACTATGTGCCTGCCATCGCGGTGATGAACGGTCCCTACTTTGTCGAGACGCTCGAGGAGGTGGCCAAACTGCGCAAGGCGCCCAGCGTCGTCAAGTGGCAGGAAGAACTTGCCAGCAAGCACGGCCTGAAGGTGGTGTGCTTCAACTGGGTGCAGGGTTACCGCCATTTCTTCAGCAACAAGCCGGTCAAAAAACCGGAAGACCTCAAGGGCCAACGCGTGCGCACGCCGCCCGCACCGATCTGGCAGGAGTCGGTGCGCGCACTCGGCGCGGCGCCGGTGGCCATGGCCTTCGGCGAGATGTACCCGGCCCTGCAGCAAAAAGCCATCGACGGCGTGGAGCTGGTCTACAACAACATCCCGGGCGGACGCTTTTACGAGGTGCTGAAGTACGCCAACGAAACGAAACACATCATGTTGATCAACTTCGAAGTCGTGAGCAGCAAGTGGTTCGACACGCTGCCCAAGGACTACCAGGCCGCCTTGGTCGAGGAATGCGACAAGGCCGGCGAAGACACCAGCCGTGACATCCTGCGACTCGAAGGCGAGGTGCGCACCCAGCTCAAGGGCCGCGGCATGACCATCGTGCAGGACGTGGACTTGGCCGCATTCCGCAAAGCGGGCGACAAAGCCTATGAAGTGCTCAAACTCACCGATGTGAAAAATGCGGTGCACAAGGAAATCGGCAAGCGGTAGGCCCGGTGGTGATCGCGACGGTTTACCGCCGGGTCTGTGACGCCGAGGCCTGGATCGCCTCGGCTTTCCTGGTGCTGATGGTGGTGCTGATCTTCAGTGGCGGCATCGCGCGCCTGATCGGCTACCCGCTGAACTGGACCGGCGACGCGGCCACGGCGTTTTTCGCCTGGGCCTGTTTTCTGTGCGCAGACATCGCCTGGCGGCGCAACAGCCTGATGGCCATCGAGGTGCTGACCAGCCGGCTCGCGCCACTGGGGCAGAAGCTGCTGCGCCATGCCAACCACCTGATGATCTGCAGCTTCTTGCTGTACGTGTTCGTGATGGGTGTGCACCTGTCCTGGATCAGCCGCGCGCGCAGCTTCCAGGGGATCCCGGAGATCAGCTACTCCTGGGTGACCATGAGCATGCCGGTGGGCGCCTTGCTGCTGCTGGTGACCACCGTGCTCAAGATCCGTGACGACTGGCGCGGCGCGCCGCCGCCGGCATCGGCCGCGACGGACATCCTCTGATGCTGATTGTCTGCATCGCCTTTGCCGTGCTGCTGCTGATGGGCATGCCGGTGGCTTTTGCCATCGGGATTTCCGGCTGCCTGTTTTTTGTGCAACACCCGGAGCTGCCGGCGACCATCCCTATCCAGCTCACCATCACACAAACCCAGAATTTCGCGCTGCTGGCAGTGCCGCTGTTCATCCTGGCCGGTAACGTGATGAACATCTCGGGCATCACCCGGCACTTGCTGCAACTGGCCACGCTCCTGACCGGCCGCATGCGCGGCGGCCTGGCGCAGGTGTCAATCGCGCTGTCCACGCTGATGAGCGGCGTGACAGGCTCCTGCATCGCCGACGCAGCCATGAACGCCCGCCTGCTCGGCAGCGAGATGCTCAGGCGCGGGCTGTCGCGCGGTTATGCCGCGGGGGTGCTCTCCTACGGCTCGCTGATGGCGCCCATCATCCCGCCAGGCATAGGTTTCATCCTCTACGGCACGGTCGGCCAGGTCTCGATAGGCCGCTTGTTCGCAGCCGGCATGATCCCCGGCTTTCTGCTCTGGGCGGCGCTGGCCTTCACGATTTCAGTCACAGCACGTCGGCGCGGCTACCTCCCTGCACGCGAGACCCGGCCGACGCTGCGGGAATTCGCTTCGACCTCGCGCGCGGCCGTCTGGGCCATCCTGTTTCCCATCATCCTGCTGCTCGGCCTGCGTATGGGGGTGTTCACGCCGTCCGAGATCGGCGCCTTCGCCGTGGTGTACGCCGTGGTGATCGGGGTGTTCGCCTACCGCCAGCTCAAGCCCGCTGCCATGCGCGAGGCGCTGGAAAGCAGCCTGGTCGACGTCGGCGCGGTGATGTTCCTGCTCGCGCTGTCGGCCATCTTCGGCTACGGCATCGTGTTCGAACGCATCCCCGAGGTGATATCCACATGGATGCTGGGCCTGACCAGCAACCCGCATGTTGTGATGCTGCTGATCGTGCTGTTCATCCTGCTGGCTGGCACGCTGATCGACGGCGCGGTATTGATCATCATGCTCACGCCGATTTTCCTGCCGCTGGTCACGCAGTTCGGCATCGATCCGGTGCACTTCGGCCTGATCTTCATCATCGCGGCGACCATAGGCAACTTCACACCGCCGGTAGGCGGGGCGATGTTCGTGGTCTGCCAGATCCTGAAATGCCCGATCGGCGAATACACGCGCGAGTCGTTGCCCTTTCTGATCGCGGTCTCGGCCGTGACGCTGTTGCTGATCTTCGTGCCCGAGGTCGTGCTGTTCCTGCCGGACCTGCTGTTCGGCAAGGATTGAGTTCAGGCCTTGGCGTATTCCGAAAAGGTCTTGCGAAACTTCGCCACCTTGGGCCCGGCGACTGCCATGCAATAACCCTGGTCCGGATTTTTCTCGAAGAAGTCCTGGTGGTACTCCTCGGCTGCGGAGTAGTTGGCCACCGGCAGCACCTCGGTCACCACCGGCTTGCCGAAAAGCTTGTCGCGGTTCAGCGCGCTGACCATGTCCTCGGCCACCTGCTTCTGCTCGGGCGTTGAGTAATAGATGCCGCTGCGGTACTGCGTGCCACTGTCATTGCCCTGGCGGTTCAGCGTGGTGGGGTCGTGGATGACGTAGAAAATCTCCAGAATTGCGCGCAGGCTGATCTGCGCCGGGTCATACACCAGCTTGACGACCTCGTTGTGGCCGGTGGTGCCGGTACAGACCTGCTCGTAACTCGGCTGGTTGACGTGGCCGTTGCTGTAGCCCGACTCGACATCGAGAATGCCACGCACCTGCACAAACACCGCTTCGGTGCACCAGAAGCAGCCGCCGCCCAGCGTGATGGTCTGCAGGGCTGCGCCGCCTGCTTCGGTTGTTGTGGTTTGTTCCATACATCGTCCTTTTTTATCCAGCGGTCAAACGCCCATCATCCGGGAAAATAGCCGCTTACTGGTCACAGCGCCCCAAAAACCCCAGATTCGGCTGCGTCTGGATTTTTTGATGGTCAAATAGGCTCTCTGCCCACAGCGGGTGGGCGCTACCAGCTATTAATTTGAGAGCACTTTGATGAATTCAATGGGTGAACTGAAGCCGATCCTGACCACGCTGGTGCTGCCCCCTGCTTCATTGCTGTTGCTCATGGTTCTGGGGCTGCTCCTGGGCACGCGTAAGAAGGTGTTCGGCCTGCTGCTGGCTTTCGCAGCTGCAGGCGCGCTCTGGTTGCTAAGCTGCCACGCAGTGGCCGCATGGCTGGCGCTGAACCTGCTGCCGCAATATGCCCCGCTATCGGCCGCCGCACTCAAGGCCAGCCCCGTGCAGGCGATTGTGGTGCTGGGTGCTGGTGTGAATCCGGTGGCGCCCGAATACGGCGAACCGCAAGCCTCGCCGGCCGCTGCAATGCGCCTGCGTTACGGCGCCTGGCTGGCACGGCAGACCGGCCTGCCGGTGGCCTTTGCCGGCGGGGTGGGCTGGGGCGCGGCGCACGCCCAAACCCTTCCCGAAGGTGAAGTGGCACGCCGCGCCGCGCTGCAGGATTACGGCCTGACCCTGCGCTGGATCGACAGCGAGTCACGCGACACCGCCGAAAATGCCCAGTTTTTGCGGCCGTTGCTGCTCAAGGACAAGGTTCAAAACATCGCACTCGTGACCCATGCCTGGCACATGCCCCGATCGCTCAACGCTTTCGAGCGCGCCGGATTCACCGTCACCGCCGCCCCCATGGGTTTCATACTTTCCAGCCGCAGCGCCATCGAATGGATTCCCTCCAGCGCCGGTCTTGACACATCGCGCGCTGTGCTCAAAGAGTGGCTGGGCTTGCTGGTACAGCGCTTTACCTGAGCTTTACCTCAGCAATGGCCAGCCGTCAGGCGCCAGCGGCATAGTTGCTGTGTTGACGGGCAGCCAGCGATTCGCTACATTACTAACCAGTCAGTCAGTAATTTATGTCCATCTCCAAATTCCTCAGCGAAAAATCCAGCGCGCTTTCCGGCAAACGCGAGCGCCGCAAGGACGCGCGCCCCGGCGAGCTGCTGGACGCCGCGCTCGACCTGTTTGTTGAAAAAGGCTTTGCCGGCACCCGTGCAGAAGAAGTGGCGGCCCGCGCCGGCGTCTCCAAGGGCACGCTGTTTCTCTACTTCCAGAGCAAGGAAGAACTCTTCAAGGCCGTGGTGCGCGAAAACATCTCAGGCCGCTTCAAGGAATGGAACGAGGAGTTTGAAGCCTTTGAGGGCACGGCCGCCGAGATGCTGACCTATTGCATGACGGTCTGGTGGGAGCGGGTCGGCGCCACCCGCGCCTCGGGCATCACCAAGCTGATGATGAGTGAAGCCGGCAACTTCCCGGACATCACCGCCTTCTATCAGCAGGAAGTGATCCAGCCCGGGCAGACGCTGATTCGCCGCATCATGCAGCGCGGCATCGAGCGGGGTGAGTTTCGGCCCATGAACCTTGACTACGCGATTTACAGCGTGATTGCGCCCATGATCTTCCTGATCCTGTCCAAACATTCGGCCGGGACCTGCGGTGACCCGGCCCTGCTCGGCAATGCTGAAAAATATATTGCCGCCCAGGTCGACACCATCTTGTATGGCCTGTCGGTCCAGCCCACCGGCAAACCCGCCAAAGGCAAAGCATGAAGCGCTGGACCAAATGGGCCGTCATCGGCCTCGTCCTGTTGCTGCTCGCAGCGGCAGTGCTGGGCGCCCTGTCGGCGCGCCGGGCGCAGCAGCAAGCGCTAGACACAGCGACGGCAGCCAAGGCACAGACGGTGGTCGAGCTGGCCGCCAGCGATGTGGTGCAGGCAAAAACCCGCGAGCTCAGCCAGGGCCTGGCGCTGTCGGGCCCACTCAAGGCCATCAACTCGGCCTTCGTCAAGGCGCGCGTGGCCGGCGAGTTGCAGGGCCTGACGGTGCGTGAAGGCGATTTCGTCAAGGCCGGCCAGGTGGTTGCGCGGGTGGACGCCAGCGAGTACCAGTCCCGGGTGATGCAGGCGCAGCAGCAGGCCGATTCAGCCAGGGCGCAGGTCGACATCGTGCAGCGCCAGTTCGACAACAACCAGGCCCTCGTCAATCAGGGCTTCATCTCCAAAACCGCGCTGGACGCCTCTCAGGCCAACCTCAACGCCGGCAAGGCCAACCACAACGCAGCGCTGGCTGCCGTGGCGGTGGCGAAAAAATCACTGGATGACACGGTGCTGCGCGCGCCCCTGTCGGGCCAGGTCGCACAGCGGCTGGCGCAGCCGGGCGAACGGGTCGGTATCGAAGCCAGGGTGCTGGAGATCGTGGACCTGAGCCGGCTCGAACTCGAAGCCAGCCTCAGTGCCGCCGACGCCCTGGCGGTACGCCCCGGCCAGACCGCCACGCTTCAGATCGAAGGCACAGCGCAGACTGTCAATGCCACGGTGGCCCGCATCAACCCCAGCGCGCAGGCGGGCAGCCGCAGCGTGCTGGTCTACCTGTCCATCGACAACACGGCCGGAACATCGGGCCTGCGCCAGGGGCTGTTTGCGCAAGGCACACTGGGCACGGCGCGCGCCGCGCTGCTGGCAGTGCCGGTCAGCGCAGTGCGCATCGACAAGCCCGCGCCTTACGTGCAGGTGGTTGAGAACAACCAGATCGCCCACAAACCGGTTGAACTGGGCACACGCGGCAACGACACGGCGGGCGGCGAGCCCATGGTGGCCGTCCAGGGCCTGGCCGAAAACGCCGTGGTGCTGCGAGGTGCCGTCGGCAGCCTGCGTGAAGGAACAGCCGTGAAGTTCACGCAGGCGTCGGCCTGGGCCACGCCGGCTGCTCCTGTGGCCTCGTCGCCCAAAGCCCTGTAACGGTCCGGCCCCACATGTGGTTCACCCGCGTCAGCCTGCAAAACCCGGTGTTCGCCACCATGGTCATGCTGGCCATCGTGGTGCTGGGCCTGTTCTCCTATCAGCGGCTGCAGGTTGACCAATTCCCGAACATTGACTTTCCGGTGGTCGTGGTCACCACCGAATACCCCGGCGCCTCACCCGAAATTGTCGAGAGCGAAGTCACCAAAAAAATCGAGGAAGGCGTCAACTCGATCGCCGGCATCAACGCCCTGACCTCGCGCAGCTACGAAGGCATGGCGGTCGTCATCATCGAGTTCCAGCTGCACATCGACGGGCGCAAGGCGGCTGAAGACGTGCGCGAAAAAATCGCCTCGCTGCGCCCGCTGCTGCGCGACGAGGTGAAAGAACCGCGCGTGCTGCGCTTTGACCCGGCGAGCCGCCCCATCTGGTCGGTGGCGGTCATGCCTGTTGGCGCGGCGGAAAAAGGTGCCGTGACTCTCCCCACAGCCGTCGAACTGACGAACTGGGCCGACCAGGTGCTGAAAAAACGGCTGGAGAACGTGCGCGGGGTGGGCGCGGTCAATCTGGTGGGCGGCAGCAAACGCGAGATCAACATTTACCTGAACCCGCAGGCCATGGAAGCACTGGGCATCACGGCCGACCAGGTCGCCAATGCCGTGCGCAGCGAAAACCAGGACCTGCCGGTCGGCGCAATCCGTTCGCTCACGCAAGAGCGTGTGGTCAAGATCGACGCCCGCATGAAGCGCCCGGAAGACTTCGCCAACATCATCGTGGCGCGCAAGGCGTCCGCCACCGGCGCGGCCACGGCGGTGACAGTGGGTCAAGTTGCAACCGTGCGCGACGGCTCGCAGGAAATCGACAACCTGGCGCTGTACAACGGCCAGCGCACGCTGTTGTTGACGGTACAAAAGGCCCAGGACGAAAACACCATCGCGGTGGTCGATGGCCTGAACCTGGCGATCAAGGACATCCAGACCCAACTGCCGGCCGGCATGCGCCTGGAGCTGGTTTCCGACGGCTCGCGCCCGATTCGTGTCGCGGTCGAAAACGTGCGCCGCACGCTGATCGAAGGCGCGCTGCTGACGGTGCTCATCGTTTTTCTGTTCCTGAACTCGTGGCGCTCGACGGTCATCACCGGCCTGACCCTGCCGATTTCCATCATCGGCACGTTTTTGTTCATGAACATGTTCGGCTTCACCATCAACATGATCACGTTGATGGCGCTGAGCCTGTGCGTCGGCCTGCTGATCGACGATGCGATCGTGGTGCGCGAGAACATCGTGCGCCATGTGCAAATGGGCAAGCTGCCTTACCAGGCTTCACTCGACGGCACGCAGGAAATCGGCCTGGCGGTGCTGGCCACCACCTTTTCGATCGTTGCGGTGTTCCTGCCCATCGGGTTCATGGGCGGCATCATCGGCAAGTTTTTTCATGAGTTCGGCATCACCATCGTGGCAGCGGTGCTGATCTCGATGTTTGTCAGCTTCACGCTGGACCCGATGCTGTCAAGCATCTGGCACGACCCGAGCATCGAGGCGCAGGGCAAGCAGCACGCACCGGTGACTTTTTACGACAAGACCATAGGCCGCGTGACGGCCTGGTTTGAGCGCGCCACCGACTCGCTGGCCGAGACCTACCAGCGCATCCTGCGCTGGTCGCTGATACACAAGCTGGCCACACTCGGGCTGGCCCTCGTCATCTTCATCACCAGCATTTTCATGGTACCGTTGCTGGGGACCGAGTTTGTGCCCAAGGCCGACTTCTCGGAAACCTCGCTGACGTTTTACACGCCGGTCGGCTCGTCGCTCGAAGCCACCGAGGCAAAAGCCGCCCAGGTCGAATCCATTTTGCGCGAGTTGCCCGAGGTCAGGTACACCGTCGCCACCATCAACACCGGCAGCGCCCAGGGCAAGATCTACGGCAGCATCTACGTGCGGCTGGTGGACCGTAAAGCGCGCAGCCGCAGCGTGGACGAGCTCTCAGGTGTGCTGCGCGAGCGGCTCAAACAGGTGGCCGGCATCACCGTCACCCACGTCGGCCTGCTCGACTCCGTCGGCGGCAACAAGCAGGTGGAGTTTTCCCTGCAAGGGCCGGACCTCAAGGAGCTGGAACGCCTGACCCGGCTGGCAACCGAACGCATCGTCGCCATCCCCGGCCTGGTGGACCTGGACTCCAGCCTCAAGCCCGACAAGCCCACCCTCGAAATCAATGTCAAACGGGATGCCGCGTCCGACCTGGGCCTGAGCGTGTCGCAAATCGCCGGCCCGCTGCGCACGCTGGTGGCGGGGCAGACCGTGGGCAACTGGCGCGCACCAGACGACCAGACCTATGACGTGAACGTGCGGCTGTCGCCCGACGCCCGCAATGCCCCGCAAGACCTGGAGCGCCTGCCCTTCCTGAGCAACGCCATCGGCAGCAACGCCGACGGCTCGGCCCGCACCGTGCGGCTGGGCCAGATCGCCACGGTGAAGGAGGCAACCGGTCCCAACCAGATCAACCGGCGCGACCTGACGCGTGAAGTGGCGATCAATGCCAACGTCTACAACCGTTCTGCCGGCGAGGTGTCCGGTGACATCCGCAAGGCACTGGACGGCATCAGCTTTCCGCCCGGCTACCGCTACCAGTTCGGCGGTTCGACCAAAAACATGGCCGAGTCGTTTGGCTACGCGATCTCCGCCCTCGTGCTGGCCATCCTGTTCATCTACATGATCCTGGCCAGCCAGTTCAAGAGTTTCCTGCAGCCGCTGGCCTTGATGACCTCGCTGCCGCTGACACTGATCGGGGTGGTGCTGGCCCTGCTGCTGTTCCGCTCGACGCTGTCGATGTTCTCCATCATCGGCGTGGTCATGCTGATGGGGCTGGTCACCAAAAACGCGATTTTGCTGGTGGACTTTGCGATCCGCATGAGGAACGAAGGCATGGAGCGCAGCGAAGCCCTGCTGGTGGCCGCGCGTGTGCGCTTGCGCCCCATCCTGATGACCACACTGGCCATGATTTTCGGCATGGTGCCACTGGCCTTTGCACTGACCGAAGGCTCGGAGCAGCGCGCGCCCATGGGCCAGGCCGTGATCGGTGGCGTCATCACCTCGTCCCTGCTGACGCTGGTGGTGGTGCCCGTGGTTTATTGCTATCTCGACGACCTGGCGCAATGGCTCAAACGCCGCTTCACCGGCCGGCGCAGCGTGACCGAGGCCGCAGTGGCCCCCCGTTAAAATCACAGGTTTACCCGCACTCCCCCACCCCGACATTTCACAGGCCACACCATGAACTACGAACAAGCCCGCTTCAACATGATCGAGCAGCAAATCCGCCCCTGGGAAGTGCTCGACAGCCAGGTCCTTTCCCTGCTGGCCGTGATCAAACGTGAAGACTTTGTGCCGCCCGCCAAAAAATCACTGGGTTTTGCCGATATGGAAATTCCGCTGACATCCAAGCCCGGCCAATGCATGCTGGCGCCCAAGGTCGAGGCCCGCATCCTGCAGGACCTGGCCGTGCAAAAGCATGAGAAAGTTCTGGAGATAGGCGCCGGCTCCGGCTACATGGCGGCGCTGCTGGCGCACCGCGCGCAGCAGGTCATCACGCTGGAGATCGACGCCGATCTGGCCCAGCTCGCACGCGACAACCTGAAAAAAGCCGGCATCTACAACGCCGAAGTGCGCACCGGCGACGGTGCGGCCAAACTCGGCCAGGCCGTCTCCAGCAACGACCCGCTGAGCGGCCCCTTCGACGTGATTGTGCTCAGCGGCTCGGTCGCCGAGGTACCGCCCGCCCTGCTGGCCATGCTCAAGACCGGCGGCCGGCTCAGTGCCATCGTCGGCGTCGAGCCCATGATGCGCGCCACGCTGGTGACCCGCGTCGGCGAAACCGCTTTCCGCACCACCCAAGGCTGGGACACGGTGGCGCCGCGCCTGCTCAACTTCCCCGAGCCTTCGAAATTCAACTTCTGATTCCGGAACCAGCACGCCATGATTGCCCAGCTCTCCCCTGCCGACTTCAGCGCCTGGCGCGACAGCCTGGGTACGGACGTACCCGCGCCGGTGGTGCTGGACGTGCGTGAGCCCTGGGAGTTGCAAACTGCCTCGGTGACCGAGGACGGCTTCACGCTGCTGCGCATTCCCATGCGCGAGGTCCCGGCCCGGGTCGAACAATTGAAGCAACAGTTGGGCGCCGACCAGCCCGTGGCCTGCCTGTGCCATCACGGCATGCGCAGCCTGCAGGTCGCGAACTTCCTGGCGCAAAGCGGCTTTACCGGCGTGGTGAACATCCACGGCGGCATTGACGCCTGGTCCAGGCAGCGCGACACCGCCGTGCCGCTGTATTGAATTGCCGCTCCACACGCACTCCCCATCCATTTCATCAGGACACCCATGAAGACGCTACTGAAAAAACCGGCCCTGCTACCGCTCGCACTTGCACTGGGTACCGTGCTGGCAGCGCTGACGCCTTCAGTTCATGCACAGAACCTGGTGGAGCTGTATCGCTCGGCACGCGACTACGACGCGGCCTACCAGTCAGCGCGCTCCCTGTATGACGCCAACCTCTACCGCGCCGAACAGGCCAAGGCCGGCATCCTGCCGCAGGCGGGCTTGTCCATCGGTGTGTCGCGGGCCAACTTTGAAAACAACAACCCGGCGGTAGACCGCAGCTTCCCGCAGCAAAGCGCCTCACTGAATGCCTCACAGCCGCTGTACCGGCCCGGCAACTGGGCCACCTACGAACAAGGCAAGCAGCAGGTTGAACTGTCGAAAGCCCAGCTCGAAGCGGCCGAGCAGGATTTGATCGTGCGCACCAGCCAGCTTTACTTCGATGTGCTGGCAGCGCAGGACACGCTGGCCTTCGTGCGCGCACAAAAGGCAGCCGTCGCCGAGCAGCTCGCATCCGCCAAGCGCAATTTCGAGGTTGGCACCTCCACCATCACCGACTCGCGCGAGGCTCAGGCGCGTTTCGACCTGGTGGTTGCGCAGGAGATCGCCGCCGAGAACGACTTGCGCGTCAAGAAGATCGCGCTCGACCAGCTCGTCGGCCGGACCGACGCCCAGCCACGGCCGCTGGTCGCCCCAACCAACCTGCCGCCCCTGGTGCCGGCCGACGTCAACACCTGGGTGCAGCAGTCTGAAGCGGTGCATCCCACCATCCGCCAAGCCCAGGCCAACCTGGAAACCGCGAAACTCGAAATCGACAAAGCCGAAGCCGGCCACAAACCCACGGTGGACCTGACCGCCAGCTACGGCCAGCAGCGCAACCCGCAGGGCAGCGCCAGCTCATTGAACACACTCAACTCCCGCGCCAACACCACGACAGTTGGCCTGGCGCTGAACCTGCCGCTGTTCGCCGGTTTTGCCACGCAAAACCGCATCCGCGAAACCCTGTCGCTCGAAGAAAAGGCCCGCTCCGACCTGGATGTCGCCAGACGCAGCGTCGCGCTCAACACCCGCACTGCCTACTTCGGCGTGTTGTCCGGCCAGGGCCAGGTCAAGGCGCTGGAAGCCGCTGAGGCATCGAGCCAAAGCGCGCTCGACGCCAACAAGCTCGGCTACCAGGTCGGCGTGCGCATCAACATCGACGTGCTCAACGCACAAAGCCAGTTGTTCCAGACCAAACGCGACCTGGCCGTGGCCCGCTACAACGTGCTGCTCGGCGGCCTGCGCCTGCGCCAGGCCAACGGCACGCTGACGCCGGAAGACTTGCTGCTGATCAATTCGCTGCTGGTGCAGTAGTGAGCGCGCCTGCGGCTTCGTTTCAGCCGCCCTATAGCTCAAGATTTCCTACCCTAATTATGGGATGCGGCCGCGCGCGCCCTTCGCCAAAATGGACGGGTAACACTTCTTGGGGGCGCAATGGGAATCATGGTCACGGCGACAAGCTCCAACCTTCGCCTTCTTGTGTCAGTCGTCCTGGCGTTTGCAACCATCGGCTGCAGCAGCATCACGCATAAACAAACCGTGGGCACTTCGGACTCAAGCGTTCCCCGCCATATTGCAATCTTCTTCGACGGAACAAACAACGACGAAGCGTCGGACACAAACATCAAGCGGCTGCATTCACTGGTCAGTTTGCAAGGCCGTTCCAATGTAAATACCTTGTACATCGAAGGCGTCGGTACTCGCGCTGACATTGCAGGCATGGCCACTGGATACGGCCTCGGCGAGCGGGTTCGCATCGCCTACAACTTTCTTTTGCAGCATCATCGCCCGGGAGACCAGGTCTACCTGTTCGGCTTCAGTCGCGGTGCTTACACGGCTCGGGTATTGAACTCGCTGCTGTACCACGCTGGCTTGCCCAGGAAGCCCGCCAAGTTGACTCATTGGGAACTGACGGAAGTAATTTACGACCTCGTCAAAGTCGAGAGCGACTACCCCGCGCAATATGAACCCTTGCGGCGCCAGCGGGTGCAAGATGAACTGCGGACCCGCGAGCTGGGCGAAGCGCCGATTGTGGAGGTGGAACTTCTCGGCTTGTGGGACACCGTGGAAGCCCTAGGCGCGCCCAACTGGTTGAGCCGCATTGCCCACAAAGCCCAGATCCAGCAGCATCTCGCGGATGTAGACAACGCCAATTCGCGTTACGGCGACAAGCTGTGCAATGTCCGCCATGCCTTCCACGCGGTGTCCATTGACGACAACCGCGAATGGATCTTCACTCCGCAACTTTTGACCAGAAAGCATTTGATCACCGGCTGCGCAGTCAACGACCGCCCCCCCATTCTCGATGGCAACGGCAAGCTGCTGCCCGACCGACTGCGCGAGGTGTGGTTCGCTGGCGCACATTCTGATGTGGGGGGAGGGTACGCGGATGCGCGAATGAGCGGGGTCAGCCTGAACTGGATGATTGAGGAAATGCGCAACGCCAAAATGAAGCTGTTGCCAAGGAAAGCCAAGGTACCAGAGGACCCCTACGGCACAAGCCACAACCCCGAGGGTGGCGCCTTCTCTCCTATCTATCATTCCATTAACCGCGACCTGCTTGCTTACGTGCGCAGTGACGCGAGTCTTGTCAATCACCTGTGCGTGCACCCATCGGTATTCAAGAGGCGGCAATTCGTACCGGTGAGATCCCATGAAAACAATCAGTTGTGGCTGCGAAAGCCCGGCAAAGCATGCTTGAAGATGGCGACGCAGCAAGTGAGAAGCCTCGATGCCCATGGCAGGCTCGAGCAATTCGCAGAAGCAGACGATCAGTGTCCGGCTGGTACAGGTGCCGTCCTCGACGTGCGTCAAAGCCCCTATTGCAAGGAAACGCCATGAGAGCTTGCAGTATGTTGATTGCCATGCTCGTCGCGGTTTCCGCGGCGCTAAGCGGCTGTGCAGCGATCCGGTATGAACCGACTTCCTACGACTCACCCAAGCCCCCCCTAAAAGATATGCCCGGCTGTTTGTCCAAGGGTGCCCCGAATCCGGGTGATGAGTGTTTGGCCCTTGTGCGCGCCGACCAATGGTGGTCCGTGACGGGCGTAAAGGTGCAGAAAGACGCGGCCTACAGGCTGACGATTCCCCCCCATCAAGTCTGGTTTGACAAGGGCCGGACCAACACCCCGCCTTACGGTGAGGTTGGCAATAGCGCCATGAAACTGTTTGACCGCTATAAACGGCAAGAGGGCTTGTGGTTTAGCTTGATTGCGGCTGTCGTTGAGCCTGGCTCGAACCTTGACCGGAAGGAACTCCAAAGCGTTGACATAGGCTCGGCTGCCAACAAAGATTGTAAAAGTGTCATTTTTATCGCTAGCGAAAAAGGTGATCTGACCCTTTACCCCAATGATGCGCGCGGACCTGACGGGCACTCGACCTATTTTTACGAGAACAACAGCGGACAGATTTGGGTGCAGGTTCGTCAGATAACGAATACCGAAGGGGCGGTTGCGATTAAGGGACCGGTAGCTGCTGAATGCACGCCGCCAAGCAATACGACGGTTGCCCGGTGACCGTGGACTCGGCCGGGCTTTTGCTGAAGCCGGGCACATCGAACTCGTCCGCCTCGCCACTGGTCTTCAATCGGCCGGGAGCTTCGCAATCACCTTGATCTCGAACTTAAAGCCATAGAGCCAGGTCACGCCAACACCGGTCAAAGTCGGGTGCGGCGCATCACCCCAGAACTCGGGTATCACCTTCCAGATGGTTTCGAAATTCGATTCGGGGTCGACGATGAAGACGGTCACGTCCACCACATCGTCAAATGTGCAGCCCGCAGCTTCCAGAACCGCATTCAGGTTGTCAAAAGCCAGCCGCACCTGCTTCTCAAGCTCCGGCTCGGGGGATCCGTCCTCCCGGCTGCCTACTTGCCCCGACACGAACAAAAATCCGTTCGCCTTCACCGCCGGCGAATACCGGTTGCGTTCGTAAAGGGCCTGGCGGCCGGGCGGAAAAACGACGTCACGCTTGCTCATCAATGCTCTCCTTCAATGGGCCAATGCCGGCCCCGTGGTTAACGATGAAGCAACTTTAGGACGCACGGCCTTCCGGATAAACAGGCAAGCTTGAGCATCACTGTTTGTAAAATCCAAACAATCGTCAACGTATGGGGAGTACAAATGGACCGTTTCGATGCAATGCAGGCCTTCGCCCGCGTGGTGGAAACCGGCAGCTTTACCAAGGCGGCCGCAACACTCCATATCAGCAAGACCAGCGTGACCCAACTGGTGCAACAACTCGAAGCAAGGCTGCGCGTCAGACTGCTCAACCGCACCACCCGCAAGGTCAACGTGACGGCCGACGGCGCTGCCTACTACGAGCGCGTGCTGCGCGTTCTGGCCGATGTGGACGACGCCGAGACCAGCCTGTCCAGCGCCGCAGCGTCGCCCAAGGGCCGGCTGCGGGTCGATGTGCCCAGCCCGCTGGCCCGCATGATTTTGATACCGGCCCTGCCCGCTTTTTATGCGCAGTACCCCGACATCCAGCTCGACATGGGCGTCAGCGACCGCTTGGTCGACATCATCAGCGAGAACGTGGACTGCGTCGTGCGCGGCGGCGAACTCACCGATCTGTCGCTGATCGCCCGCCATGTCGGTGATTTACAGCTCGGGGTTTACGCTGCACCGAGCTACCTCGCGCTTGCAGGTACACCCCTGCACCCGCACGAACTGGAAGACTCACACCATCGCATCGTGGGCTTCCTGTGGGCGCGTACCGGCAAAGCCCTTGCCTACGCCATGCGCCTCGATGACGAAAACGTCCAGGTGCAAGGCCGTTACGCACTCTCAGTCGATGACGGCAATGCCTACCTCGCCGCCGGCCTGGCCGGCCTCGGCATCCTCTGGCTGCCGCAGTACATGGCCAAGCCGCACCTGGCTAGCGGCGAGTTGGTGCCCCTGTTCGGGAGCTGGCACCTTGATCCGATGCCGCTGTACATCGCGTTTCCACCAAACCGGCATGTCAGTGCGAAGCTGCGGGTGTTTATTGAGTGGGTGGCTGAATTGATGGTGGAGCATGCGCGTACTGCCGGGAGGCGCAACGCTGCCTGGTGCAAACGATCAAATCCACGCTCGACCACGTTTCACAGCGGAAACGAGTAAATGGACGGCGGAGGCCGGGAACGGCGAAACGCTGCTGACGTTAATCTCGCAAAGCACATATCGCCCTGAGGCATCGAGAGGTTCGCCGAACATGAAGTCTCAGCCGGATCTTCGCGATCCCGCATGGCGCGATTATCTGGATACAGCAATGCGATGGAAGGCTTGGGCACGATCAGCTCCTTAGGGCTCACGCGTGCAACAGGTGCCTGGCATTCGCGTTGGCGATCAACTCTCGGTCAGCTTCGCCCAGGCCGCACTGATCGAACATGCTGGTGAGCCGGGCCGGCAGATCCGTTTCAGTTACCACGGGCCAATCTGTGCCAGTGACGACATGGTCCGCCCCGACGAGGTCGATGGCCGCACGCAGCATGACCGGGTGCGTGCCCGTCGTGTCGATGTAGACGTTGCGCCGCGGCGACGCATGTTTGCCGATTCGCGCTCCATCTGCCAGGCATTCCCCCACCATCAGGCCGCCAAGCGCAAGCGCAGTGACGACCACCCTCAGATCGGGCATCTCTTCGAACATGCCAGCATGCACCATGGCAAGCAAGGCGGCGCTGTTGATTGCGCTGCGCGAAAGCCGCTCACTGAACTTTCCCGTGTGTCTGAACTTCTGGCGCAGAGCCGCATCCGGCACCGGGTGCAAGAACACGGGGACGTTCAGCTCGGATGCTGCAAGAAAGGTCGCCCTGGCTTCCGGGGCGTCGGGCAACATATCTCCCTTCGCACTCTCGATGAACACGCCCTTCAAGCCCAGTTCCTTAACCGCCCGCGTCAATTCGCGGCCTGACTCCTCGCCACGGTAGGCGTCCACGGTGGCGAGACCGTGCAACACACCGCTGTGGCGGCGCGTGACCTCTGCCATCGAATCGTTGATTCTGCGAATGGTGTCAATATCCGCTTCCTCACCCGGGGCCAGGACGAATTCCAGGGACGTATTGATGACGCGGCCTGTCACACCCGCCGTCTGCAGTGACGCAAGCAATGCCTCCTCTTGCGTCAGCCGCCGGGTTACGCTGTCCCAGAATTCCTTCTGCGCTGGTGGGTTGCCTCTGGACGCATCAATTGGAATGCCTGTGCCGGCGAAGTGGCAGTGAAAGTCGATCACATCCATGGATCACTCTTCAGGTTTGCTTTGCTGCGAGCGGCCGGCCTGCGGCTTTCCAGCCATCGATGCCGCCGCTCAGGAACCTGGCATCGACTCCTGCCGCGCGCAGGCGCATGGCTGTGGATCGCCCGACCTCGTGTCCGTATACGCAATAGACCATCACAGGCTTGTCCTTGGGCAACTGCGCGGACCAGGCACTCACCTGGGCTGGATCTCGCCACTCCGCACCGGGGATGAGAGCGTCCGCCTGGTCGAAGACCCCTGCGCGGCGTACATCCAGAACACGGGTGCCGGCGAGATCGTCTGCCGTGGCTGCGAACGGTTCGCTGGAGGCTTCCACGGCGGCCTGGTAGCGCGCGTACACCCGCGTCCAGTTGATGTTCTCCATGAAGGCGTCGACATACGGGCCGGCGGCCGCGCCGAAATCCAGGTGGTAGGCGTGCTCGTACATGTCGAGCGCCAGAATGGGGATGCCACCAGCGACTGCGTGTGTGTGGTCCGCAGCCCACTGATTCACCAGTGTTCCCTCGCGTGGCTGGAAAACCAGCAGCACCCAACCGGAGCCGCCGGCCAGGGCTTTGCCCATGGCGACGAACTCCTCACGCCATCGCTCAACGCTCCCGAAGTTCGATTGCAGCGCAAGCACCGCGGCGGGTGTCATCGGTTCGCCGGAGGCACCGAGGCAGTCGAAATACAGCTCATGCAGCAGCATCGAGTTGGTGGCGATGAGTTCCTCGCGCTTGAGCCCATTCAGGTCGAAGCCGGCCGCAGTCGCGAAAGGCATCTCTTGCAAGCGGCCACGGATGGCATTCAGTCGCTTGACGGCACCGCTGTAGTTGTTCTGGTGATGGCTGCGCAGCAGCTTCTCGGAAAGGCCGTTCATGCGGGCAGGGTCGAAGGAAAGGTCGTGAATCCGGGCATTCATGGGTGCACCTTTAAATGATGTTGCTGAGTCGCAGCGCCAAGCCGACGATGCCGGAAACCAGCACCACGGGAATGACACCAGCTTTGAAGCGGAACAACGCCACGGCGGCCGCTATTCCGATGACGGCTGAAGCCCACTCGAAGCGGCCCGAGAGACCTTGTGGCCAGAGGACGTGGTAGGCAAAAAACACGGCGAGATTCACGATCACGCCCACCACGGCGGCTGTAATGCCAACCAGCGGAGCCGTGAACTTCAGATTGCCGTGCGTGGACTCGATGAAAGGCCCGCCGAGCAGGATGAAGAAGAACGACGGCAGAAAAGTGAAGAAAGTGACCACCGTCGCCGCGACAGCACCGGCCAGGAAGAGCGATTCGGGGCCGAAAATCGCCTTGGTCCAGCCACCGACAAAGCCGACAAAGGCGACGACCATGATCAGCGGCCCGGGTGTGGTCTCGCCGAGCGCCAGCCCGTCAATCATCTGGGGGCCGGTGAGCCATTGGTAGTTGTCTACCGCTCCCTGGTAAACGTACGGGAGCACCGCGTAGGCGCCACCAAACGTCAGTAGCGCAGCCTTGGTGAAAAACCACGCCATCTGCGTGAGCACCGCGTCCCACCCGTATGCAGCGGTAAGTGCCGCAATCGCCGCCGTCCACAGGCCCAGGCAGACCACCAGCACTTGCCTGGCGCGCTTCCAGGTGAAGAGTGCGTGCGCGGGTGTGGGCGTGTGGTCATCGATGAGGGCCGGGCCGAACTGCTTGGTGGAACTGCCGTGGCCACCGGTCTTGAACTTGTCGGGTGCGTACTTTCCGCCGAAATAGCCGATGGTGCCCGCCGCGAGCACAATCAACGGGAACGGGATGTTGAATGCGAAGATGGAGACAAACGCCGCAGCCGCGATGCCCCATAACCAGCCGTGATTCAGGGCGCGGGAGCCGACCCGGTACGCGGCATGTACCACCAGCGCGGTGACGGCAGGTTTGATGCCGTAGAACATGCCCGCGATAGCCGGGACGTGGCCGAAAGCCATGTAGACCCAGGAAAGCGCAACCAGGATGAACAGCGATGGCAGAACAAACAGCCCGCCGGCGACAATGCCGCCCCAGGTCCGGTGCATCAACCATCCAATGTAGATCGCGAGCTGCTGCGCCTCCGGGCCAGGCAGCAGCATGCAGTAGTTCAGGGCGTGCAGGAAACGGTTCTCGGAAATCCAGCGCCGGCGCTCCACGAGTTCTTCGTGCATGATGGCAATCTGCCCGGCAGGTCCGCCGAAGCTGATGAAGCCAAGCTTCAGCCAGAAGGAAAAAGCTTCTCCACGGGCGATTGGTTTGGGAGCGGTTTGGTCGACAGTTTGAGTTGTCATTGGGAGGCCTTCAGAGCGGCGTGCAGGGTGTCAAAAATGACGAAAGCCGCTTCAAGCAGCTGGTCGTCGTCCCCGTGCTGCGCTTGCAAGCCACGAACGATCATTTCTATGCCCGGTGCTTCGTCGAGCGGAATGCCCCCGGCGTCGATGTAATGCACTAGCTGCCCGAGCCGCGCCAGGGAGGGATTCTTGTCAAGACCGAAGCTCTTGGCGACGACCTCGAAGGTCACCAGCTCACCCACGTGCGTGAAGGCTGCTCCGTCGAAGTCATAGCCGAGAGCCTGTTTAGGGCACTTCTTCGGATCCGAGAGCCAGATGAAATTCGGGGACTTGTCGACGAAGCGACTGACCAGCCAAGCCGTGGCCAGGCGGTCCACCCACGGGCGCTTGCGTGTGGCCCAGATGCGGCCCTGATAGTCTCCGATGGAAAGCGTGGGGACAACTGCCTTTGTAGGCGACGGCTCGTCCGGTGAGAGGTGCAGTTCAATCTCACGTCGCAGAGCCGAGACTGCCTCAACACACCCTGCGCTCGCCTTGCCCGGGAAGAAATCGCTTGCCTGGACCTGCTGCAATTGCTGCTCAAGGTTGCGTAGCGTTTTATGGAGTGCTGCTTCGCTGGCCGACCTGATGCCCTTGCGGGCATCCTTCACGGCCTGCACAAGCTCTGCATAGAACTCGGATCGGTCAAACAGGGCGCGGAACGCTTGTTCCTGGACATCGTCGCTTGCACGCAATTCGAGCAAATGGGCGTCAGCACCCGCATCGGCAATCGTTTTGGCGAGCTCCCGGAGAGCCGCGGCGGATGACGCGAAGGCCGGAAGCACATACACCCCTTCCCGAAGCGTTCCCGCACCCGTGGTCTTGAGGGCCCGCCACACCCGAACCCGCAGGCCACTGGGGGTGGTCGGCAGCGTTGCAGTAAGAATCAGCCAGTGGGTCATGAAGCAATTATCACACAATGCGACGATTGTTTCAATAAATGTTTGCCGAGTCGTGTCTAAAACGGCAATCCCAAGGCCGTGAGGCGCTGAACATTCAGAGGAACGACGGGCCTCAACGAGCTTGACAAGGCATTGCAGTTTCAAGCTGTGTCAAAGGAGAGGCCCTCAAAGTGCGCGCCAAGTGCAGGGAATGGCACAGTGACCCATGGCGAAGCTGGCTGACTATCGATCATCGACCATTGTCGACAGTCGGTCGAGGTTTTCAGAAGCCACCAGTGCTGAGCCGCGCGAGGAGTTGAAGTCTCCAAGCTCCCAGCATTCGCCTCTTCAAGAGCTTCCCACCAACTCAAACACCCCCAGCGCCCTCGTCTGCCCATTGAGCAAGACATCCACCCGATGCACCCCGGCATGGTGTTTGCGCGTGGTCATTTCGGCGGTGGATACCTTCTTGCTCAATCGAACCGTTTCCTTGGGCGCCAGGCTCAAGACCTTGAGCTTGAACACCTTGGCGCTGGTCTTGCCGCTGGCCTTGACGTAGTGGATGCAGAAGTCCACCAGCACCTGCTGCGCCTTGTGGCTGGTATTGGAAACATCAAAGGCGATGTTGACCTTCTCGCCCATCACCACACGTTTGGGTGTGATGCGTGCGTTCGCAATTTCAACCTCTGCGCTTTTGCCGAAGCCCAATACACCCAGCGCGCCGGCCTCGCCGCGTTTGACGGCTGAACGCAGCGCGTGCTGCACGATCCAGCGGCGCTCGTCGCTGGCGCCCTTGAGCCACTGCTTCGCGGTTTTGGCCAGCAGCTCCGGGTGGTCTTTGCCGATGTCGTTGAGGTTGTTGGCGACCGAACGGCGGACGTAGAGGGCCGGGTCGTCCTTGAGCAGTTCCAGTAACTCCAGCACCGGTGCGGGGTTCTTCTGAAAAGACGGCAGGCGGCTGGCCCAGGGCAGGCGCGGGCGGCTGCCTTCGGACACCAGGCGGCGCACGTGTTCGCTCGGGTCTGTCGCCCACTGCCTGAATCGCGCCAGGGTGGCCGCTTCGTGCTGCTGCAAGAAGGCGCGAATGCTGAACTCGGCCGTGAAGCGCTGCGTCAGCGCATGCTGCGCGCGCATGGAGTCCTCGAAGTGGTCCAGCCCGAACTGCGCCACAAACAGGGTGTGCGGCAAATACAGGAAGGAGCCCAGCGTCAGGCCCGGGTCGCGTCCATGCGGCTGGTCCAGCGAGGCGAGCAGGATGTCCACCGCTTTGGAATAGTCTTTTGGCAGGTGCCGGTGCAGCGCCTGCGCAATGTGTTTGCCGCGCGGCATCAGCGCCAGATCTTCGTAGCCCTTGAGCGCATCGGCCACAAACTTTCGGGATTCAAACGCCGGATGCACCGCTTCGATCATGCGGGCAATGGCTTTGGGCACATCGGCGCCGTACTGATTGACCAGCGGTTCAGCCATCGCGCTTACCTTTCGAGGAAATTCGCCAGTGCCCGAACCGTGTTGGCAGCCGCCCCGCGGTGCTGCGCCGCAAACGTCAGGCTGGCCGCTGCGGCCGCTTGCTGCGTGGCCGGCCGGGCCAGCAGGGCGCGGGCGCTGCGCACGGCTTCGTCCATGTCCACCACGCGGCGCGCGGCGCCGGCAGCCTCGGCCAGCTCGGACACCTCGGCGAAGTTGAAGGTGTGCGGGCCCATGATGACCGGGCAGCCACAGGCGGCGGCTTCGATCAGGTTCTGCCCGCCCAGCGGCGCAAAACTGCCGCCCAGCAGGGCCACGTCGCTCATGCCGTAGTACAGCGCCATCTCGCCGAGTGAGTCGCCGAGCCAGACATCGGCGGCCTGCGGCTCGCCGTCCCAGGCCGAGCGGCGCGAAACCGACAAGCCGTGTTTTTCAACCAGCGCCTGCACCTCGTCAAAGCGCTGTGGATGGCGCGGCACGATGAGGATCTGAACGTGCGCGCCTGCTACGGTATTGATAGCTGCTTGCGCCCGTGTGGAAAGGGTCAGAGCCACTATTTGCTTGAGAAATTCTTCTTCCTCGCCTTCGCGCGAGCTGGCCAGCATCAGCACCGGCTGGCCCAGCGCCTGACGCCACTGCCGGCCCTGCGCCTGCTGCGCCGTATCCGGCGTGGCGTCGAACTTGAGGTTGCCGAACACGCCTTGCACCGTCGCGCCGAGCTCACGCAGGCGCCCGGCGTCGCCGTCGCTCTGGGCGTACACCGCCGCCAGGCCTGCGTAGGCGGGCCGCGACAGTGGCGCGATGCGTGCTGCCTGCTGCAATGATTTGTCAGACAGGCGCGCATTGACCAGCGCCAGCGGCACGCCGCGCGCCTGCGCGAAGGCCACGGTGTTAGGCCAGACTTCCGTTTCCAGCAGCAGGCCCAGGCGCGGTTTGAAGTGGGTGAAGAAGCGTGCGACCGCCGCTTCGCTGTCCCAAGGCTGCCAGACCTGCACATCACCTTCGCGCAGCAGGCCAGCGCCCTCGGCGCGGCCGGTCGCCGTGCCGTGGGTCAGCAGCACGCGCAGGCCGGGCCTCTGGCCGCGCAGCGCGTCGATCAAGATACCGGCGGTGCGCGTTTCGCCCAGGGACACCGCATGCACCCAAACCAGGTCGGAGACAGCCTCGGCCGGCTGCGTGTAAAAGCCGAAACGCTCGTCCACCGCTTCGAGGTAACCGGCCTCGGCCTGGCCGCGGCGCAACAGCTTGCGCCGCAAAAAAGGCTGGGCGCCCCACATCAGCAGCGAATAGAGCTTACGGATGATGACTTCCATCATGCCGCCTCCCGGCCACGCGCTGGCTGGCAGGAGAGCCAGGCCTTCCACACCTGGCTGACGGAAGGCGAAGGCTGCGCGAAAACACTGAGCTGGCGGGCGCCGTCTTGCGTCGAGGCGTCCACCAGCGGCCCGGTGCGCCAGGCGGTGTCGAAGTTGTAGATTTGCACATGCGGCAAGTCGAGCGCCACCGCGATGTGGCTGAGCCCGCTGTCCACACCGATGACGCCGGCGCACTGCGCGAGTTGCTGGGTGAGCTCGTTCAGCGGGAGCCGGGGCCACACGACCGCTTGTCCTCCGCTGGCCGTCAAACCTGCGGCGATGGCCTGGCTGGTCGCCAGCTCGTCGTCGCTGCCGTGCGGTAGCGCGATCCGGTAACCCTGCGCATTGAGTTGGCGGCCCAGTGCGAGCCAATGCTCAAGCGGCCACAGCTTGTCGTCGCGTGAGCTGCCATGTACAAACGCTATCATTTCAGGAGCTGCTTGCCCCCGTCCCGCATGGGCCAGACCCTGATTTAGTCCATAACTTGCGCGCAATGCCGGGGTGTAGCCCAGCGCGCGCGCGCACAACTCGCGCCCGCGCTGCACCGCGTGGCTGTGCGGCGCCAGGGCAATCGCCACATCGGCGACCCAGCGCGTCGGCGCCTCGTAACCCGAGCCCTCGGTCTGGTTAGCCATGGCGTAACGCTTGCCGCCGGGCGCCAGCCGCGCCAGCCAGGCGACCAGCGCGGATTTGCTCAGGCCCTGCAGGTCAATGACAGCGTCGTACTCGCTGCGCTGCAGCTCGCGTTTGAAGTCACGCCAGCCCTGACGCGTTTGCGGCGCCATCAGCGCGCGGGTCCAGCGCCGCAGCTCGCAGGGAATGACGCGCTGCAGCCCGGCGCCCAGCAGCGGCGCAAGCAAGGGCGCGAAGGATTTTTCCACCACCCAGTCAATCTGCGCGCCCGGATGCGCGGCCAGGATGTCCTGAACCACGGGCAAGGTGTGAACCACGTCGCCCAGCGACGAGAGTTTGACCAGAAGGATCTTCACGCGCTATTTTTGCGAGCCGGAGCCGCAATCCATGGTTGCATGCATGCTGCAGTGGCAAGGGCGGCATGGATCCCGGATCGAGTCCGGGATGACAGTGCTTTGCGGTGAGCTCTCACTACCCTGTCATTGCGGGCTTGACCCGCAATCCATCGTCGCGCGCCCGCGCGTTCGAAACATGGATCCCGGGGCCAGCCCGGGATGACAGCAAGCGGGCTCAATGTGCGGGAGCGGAAAAGCTCGCATCCGGCTTGACGCTGTGCAGCAGCCTGAGCATGTCAGTCTGTATGCGCTGCAGGGCGTCCTCGGTATGCCCTTCAAAACGCAGCACCAGCACCGGCGTGGTGTTGGACGCACGGATCAGGCCGAAGCCGTCCGGCCAGTCCACACGCACGCCGTCGATGGTGGACACCGTCGCGCCCAGGGCCACCGCATCGCGCAGCATGGTGCCGCCTTCGCTGCCGCTGCCATCGGCCACCAGCCGGATCAGCGTGTCCACCACGGCGTGCGGCTCGCCCTCCTTGCAGGCGACGTTGAGCTCGGGCGTGCTGAAGCTGGTCGGCAGGCCGTTGAGCAGCGCGCCGACATCGGTCACCTTGCTCAGTATCTCCAGCAGGCGCGCGCCGGCATAGGTGCCGTCGTCGAAGCCGAACCAGCGCTCCTTGAAGAAGATGTGGCCACTCATCTCGCCGCCCAGCGGGGAGTTGACTTCTTTCATCTTCGCCTTGATCAGCGAGTGACCGGTCTTGTACATCATGGGCACGCCGCCGGCCGCCGTGATCTCGGGCGCCAGGCGCTGCGAACATTTCACGTCGTACATGATGGTGCCGCCCGGCACGCGCGAGAGCACATCGCGCGCAAACAGCATCATCTGGCGGTCGGGGTAAATGTTCTGGCCGTCGCGCGTGACGATGCCCAGGCGGTCGCCATCGCCGTCAAAGGCCAGGCCCAGCTCGGCGTCGCTGGCCTGCAGCGCGGTGATCAGGTCCTTCAGGTTCTCGGGTTTGCTCGGGTCCGGGTGGTGGTTGGGGAAGTTGCCGTCGACCTCGCTGAACAGCTCGGTCACTTCGCAGCCCAGCGCGCGGAAGATGCCGGGGGCCGAGGCGCCGGCGATGCCGTTGCCGGAGTCGATCACCACCTTCATGGGGCGCGCCAGCTTGATGTCGGAGACGATGCGGTCGCGGTACGGTGCGAGCACGTTGACGTGGGTGATTTTGCCGCTGGCCGCCGGCGCGCTGCCCTCATCGGCTTCCATGCGCTGGCGCAGGCCCTGGATCTCGTCGCCGTAGATCGCGCGGCCGGCCATCACCATCTTGAAACCGTTGTAGTCCTTGGGGTTGTGGCTGCCGGTGATCTGGATGCCGGAGTTGGCGAGCGTGCTGGCGGCGAAATACAGCATGGGTGTGGTGACCATGCCCACATCGACCACATCGACACCACTGGAAACCAGGCCGCGGATCAGGGCCACGCTGAGTGCCGGCCCGCTGACACGGCCGTCGCGGCCCACGGCCACCACAGACTCGCCCTGCACCAGCGCGGCGGCGCCGAAAGCGCGGCCCAGGGCTTCGGCCACGGCTTCGTTGACGGTGGAAGGCACAACACCGCGAATGTCGTAGGCCTTGAAAATCGAGGGGTTCACCTGCATGGGTCGGGGCTTTCTGAAGGTTGGTACAGCGCGCTTATTGTAGGCGCGGGGTGGGTGGTGAGGATGTCCGAAAACGGCTAGTCTGAAGCAGCCTGAGACGTATCATTCAGCCATGACCACAGACCATGCCCTGCTCGCCGACGACGCCTGCTACCTCGCGCTCAAAACGCGGGATGCGCGTTTCGACGGCAGCTTTTTTACCGGCGTGACTTCCACCGGGATTTACTGCCGGCCGGTCTGCAGCGTGAAGACGCCCAAACGCGAGAACTGCCGCTTCTTCGGCCATGCGGCGCAGGCGGAAGACGCCGGCTTTCGGCCATGCCTGCGTTGCCGCCCGGAGCTGGCCCCGCACTCGGTGGTCTGGTCGATTCAGGACGCGAGCTACATCCTGGCGCACCAGGCGGCGCGGCTGCTTGACGAACCAGAGGCTTGGGGTGAGGCATCCCCGTCGGTTGAATTACTCGCGACGAAACTCGGCGTCAGCGACCGCCATGTCCGGCGCATTTTCGAGACGCAGTTCGGCGTCTCGCCGATGCAATACCTCCAGACGCGCCGGCTGCTGACAGCCAAGCAGTTGCTGGCCGACACCGCGCTGCCCATCACGCAGATTGCGCTGATCAGCGGATACGCCAGCGTGCGCCGCTTCAATGCCGCTTTTGTCGGGCATTACGGCCTGAACCCGACGCAGTTGCGGCGCCAGGGCGGCACACCGACCGAGCAAGGCATCACCGTGAAGCTCGGCTACCGCCCGCCTTACGACGTGGCGGCGATGACGGCGTTCTTTAAAAAGCGGCAAATCCACGCTATTGAATTTGTAGCTGATGAGCCCGACGGGACAAGGCTGGGGCGCACTTTTCTTGTTGAAACCGGCGGCCAGGTGCATGCCGGCTGGCTGCTGGCCAGCTTTGACGAAAGCCGCAGCCATGTGGCGCTGCGCATCAGCGACTCGCTGCGCGAGGTGCTGCCGCTGGTGATACGCCGGGTGCGCGCCATGCTGGACCTGGACGCCGATCCGCAGGCCATCAATGCCGTGCTGCACGCCAGCTTTCCGGGCGGTGACGGCCTGCGTGTGCCCGGCGCGATGGACGGCTACGAGCTGGCGGTGCGCGCCGTGCTGGGCCAGCAGATCACGGTGGCGGCGGCGCGCACCTTGGCGCAGCGCATGGTCGACAAACTCGGTGAGCCGATAGCGACGCCCTGGCCGGGCCTGACGCGCCTTTTCCCGTCAGCGGCCGTGCTGGCACAGGCCAGCGGCGATGCGCTCGGGCAACTCGGCATCGTGCGCCAGCGGCAGGCGGCGATTGTCGGCATCGCCCAGGCCGTGGCGGACAAACGTGTGCAGTTGCACGGCGGCGCCGATGTCAATGCCACCATTGCTGCACTGAAGGAATTGCCCGGCATCGGCGACTGGACCGCGCAATACATTGCGATGCGCGCGCTGCGCTGGCCCGACGCCTTTCCGGCGGGTGACGTGGCGCTGCACAAGGCGCTCGGCGTGCAGGGAATGAAGAACCCGGCCAGGGAAGCCGAGCAGGCCTCGCTGGCCTGGAAACCCTGGCGCAGTTACGCGGTGATACGCGCCTGGAGCGGCGCGATGGACACGCCGACCCCGTCGACCGCTACTGAATTGATAGCTGCAAGCCCCCGTCGGACGGTGGCTGGAGCCCGAAAACCTTCCATAAAACCCTGACAAGGGCCAGCGCGGCCGACAACCCGATATTTCTCAATGAGAGACACTCCACGGAGATCACCATGAAATTCAATACATCCATCGTCCAGACGCGCTACCAGAGCCCGCTGGGCCCCATCATCATCGCGGCCACCGGCAAGGGCCTGGCCGGGCTCTGGTTCGACGATCAGCGGCATTTACCGCAAGAACTGACGGGACCGGCGGTCTGGCCCAGCGACCCGGACCACCCGGTGCTGCAAGAAGTCATTCGCCAGCTCAGCGACTACTTCGCCGGCCAGCGCACCGAATTTGATGTGCCGCTGGACCTGGCCTACGGCACGGCCTTCCAGCAATCGGTCTGGCAGGCGCTGCTGAAAATCCCGCAGGGCGGCACGGCCAGCTACAGCGAGGTCAGTGCCCGCATCGGCAAACCGGCTGCAGTGCGCGCCGTGGGGGCGGCCGTTGGCCGCAACCCGGTCAGCATCATCGTGCCCTGCCACCGCGTGATGGGTGCAGGCGGCGCGTTGACCGGGTACGCAGGCGGCCTGGAACGTAAAAGCGCGCTGCTCAAGCTTGAGGGCGTGGATCATCAAGGCGCCCGGTGACGCTTGCAACAACTTCCTTGAAAAGCAAAAGCTGGCTCAGCGACTTCATGTTGCTGGCGGCCATCTGGGGTTCGTCCTTCCTGTTCACGCGCTTCGCGGTGCTGGATTTCGGGCCCTTGCCGACTGCCTGGGTGCGCGTCGCCATCGCAGCGGCCTTTCTGCTGCCACTGGTGCTGCTGCGCGGTCACGGCTCGGCGCTGATGAAGAACTGGCGCCGCGTGTTCCTGGTCGGCCTGTTCAACTCAGGCATTCCGTTTGCATGTTTTGCGTTTGCGCTGTTGTCCATCACCACCGGGCTGTCGGCCATCCTGAATGCGACCGTGCCGATGTTTGGCGCCATCGTCGCCTGGTTCTGGCTGAAGGACAGGCCCACCGGCTCACGCGTGCTGGGCCTGCTGATCGGCTTTGCCGGCGTGGCGATGCTGGCTTGGGACAAGGCCACCTTCAAGCCCGATGCCTCGGGCATTGCGCCGGGCTGGGCTGTGCTGGCCTGCCTGTTTGCCTGCGTCTGTTATGCGCTGTCGGCCAGTTATGCCAAGCGTCACCTCACAGGCCTGCCGCCGCTGGTCACCGCCGCCGGCAGCCAGATCGGTGCGACCCTGGGCCTGGCCCTGCCGGCCGCCTGGCTGTGGCCGGCGCACATGCCGGGCAGCAGCGCGTGGCTGTCGCTGCTGGTGGTCGGCGTGCTGTGCACGGGTATCGCCTACGTCCTGTACTTCAGGTTGATAGAAAGCGCCGGCCCGGCCCGTGCGCTGGCCGTGACTTTTGTGGTGCCGGTGTTTGCGGTGCTTTATGGGGTGGTGTTTCTCGGCGAGGCGGTCACCTTGTGGATGGTTCTGTGCGCGGTGGTGATCATCTGCGGCACGGCGCTGTCCACCGGTTTGCTTAAACTCGGTCGATGAGCGCCAATCGCAAAACCAAGCTCAAGCTGCCGGCGCCCAAGCCGCGCAATCCGCTGGTCGCGCCGGCCCTGCAGCGCAAGGCCGGTTCCCATCAGAAATCCGCAGCAGCCCTGCGCCGAGCGGAAAAGATGGCGCTCAAGAAGCAGATCAACGAGCGTTAGACCGAACCGGCAATGACGTTGATGGTCAGCGCGACGATCAGCACGTTGAAGGCAAAGGACAAAATGCTGTGGCCCAGTGTCAGCCGGCGCATCTCGCGCGAACTGACCTGCACGTCCGACACCTGCGAGGTCATGCCGATCACAAACGAGTAATACAGAAAGTCGAAGTAGTCGGGATTGGGCTGGCTCGGAAACACCAGCCCCGGACCGTCGGGCTCCCTGCGCTTTTCTTCCTGGTAATAACGGTGCGCATACCGGAAGGCAAAAATTGTCTGGATGAACAGCCACGACAGCGCCAGCGCCACCATCGCCAGCGCCATATGCAGCACCCGCTCGGCGCCGTCCATTTCCTTGACCTGTTGCAGCATCAGCGTGATGCTGGCTACACAGGCCAGCACCGCCAAGACCATCACCCCAAAGATCACCACACTCGGCTCGTCCTGCGCCTGGGCGCGCTGGCGCGTGTTTTTGGCGTCGAACACCTCGGCCAGCCACCACGCCAGAATCAGATAGACCGCCGCGCCGACGCACCAGCCCAGCAAGGCACGAAAGGGCCAGACCGTCGGCACCGGCAGCAAGGCGACACACACGCCGGCAACCAGGCCGTAAACGAGGCGCTGCGGGCCGGTGGTTTCTGAAAGGTGTTTGCGCATGGGGGGATTGTGGGCCAGAGCCGGGCCGGTTGGCTACGGCAGCGCGATGCCATGAAAGGCCGGCACCAAAAAGAGGGTGTGCTACCGGCTGATCACCCGAAGCTCACTGATACAAAGATCGAAGCAGAAAACTAGGGGTGGCAGAGCGCACCATCCGATTTTGACGCTCTCAGAATGGGAAGCGGGCGGCATTTGCCGAGTTCCACACCTGATTCATTCGAGCATTCCACGCGCCCTCAGAGTCCACCGCAGTGTGCACAAACACCATCTTTGTAGTGGTGTCGATGAGCATCCGCTGCCCATAAGCCCCAACCATCATCATCAGGCTGCCATTTGCTCGCGGATGCCAGAAAAAGGCCTTATAGCCGCCTCCGGGCATCGCTGAATTGAAACGGACCTGCTGGTCTTGTGGCGACCATGATGAGCAGAAGTCGAGCCATCCCCGACTCACCACTTGACGGCCGTTCATCATGCCGCCCTGGGCAATAAGTTGCCCTACGCGCGCCCAGTCCCGCAAACATGCACCGAATCCAATGCAGTTGAACTCGCGGCCCTTTGCGTCGCAGAGCCAAGTGGCCTCAGCTTCAGCGCCCATTGGCTTCCAGAGCGCTTCTTCGCAGAAAGCGCTGAGGGACTTTCCGGTGACTTCCCTGATCACCAGCCCAATGGTCAAAGGGCAAAGCTCGTTGTAGTTGTATCGCGTTCCCTGCGTCTCTTTGACACCATTCCAGTCCAGAACTACAGCCTCAATGTCACTGCGCGCAGTTAGAAAAGCTCTCGGATAAATCGTCGAGTTGTCACGTTCATGCTCGATCTCAGCCCCACTTGACATGTTCACCAAGTTGCGCAGACTGACGCCGCCATGCAAGGTGCCGTTCAACCGCGGCACGTACTTGGAGGCTACGTCATCCACGCTGCCGATGAGTGCGCGGTCGATACAAATCCCGAGAAGCAGCGATGTGACGCTCTTGGCCATGGACCAACTCGTCATTCGCATGTCACGGGTTCGGCCAAACTGATAACGCTCGTGCAAGACGAAACCATTTCTGGCAATCAAGAGCCCCGTGCACGGAAAATCTCGCACGTAGTCTTCTGCCAATTTTGCAGCGACCGATACCGGTTCAGAAAACGCCAGAGGTGCCGCACGCAAAGGACTCGGCTCGGAAGATGGCTGAATCGTGGAAGCCCGCAGCATTCGCTCGAAGCCACCGGAATAGTTTCCGATGCGATTGGCCTTGTCATTCCAGTCGTTTCGCGTTCCCCACCCCGTTGGGTACCCAAAGGCGGACTGCCATTGTGCGGCACTTGCAAGCAAAGCCGGGTGCGCGATTGCAGCGGCGCCCAGAGCGCTAACCCGAAGCAATTGACGTCGAGGTGAACTGAACGCCGAAATGATGCAAGGCATGGGCTGGGGCTCCTTTGGGGCACTAGCATACTGCCTGATGACGTACGCTCAGGTGTTCCGCATTCCCGCAGTCAAGTCCAGCAACGGTTTTTGAATTTCAGAAACCAAAATGGGCTACAACCCTTCGGATGTAACCCATTGATTCCCAATAGAAATTTGGCGGAGTGGACGGGACTCGAACCCGCGACCCCCGGCGTGACAGGCCGG
>JAZKGR010000008.1:0-3995 GCA_040385775.1 Pseudomonadota bacterium | reverse complement strand
TCGTCATAAAAGTCTGCGCCGGGTATGTTTCCCGGCTTGATAAATGGAGAAGTAAGCGGCTTGCGAGCAAGCCAACGGGTATTCGGTTCTGCCTGCCCGGCCTGGAGGGACCGGGTGGGTGAGCCTTGAGTGGGCACCGTTGGGAGAAGTGCTCGCTAGGAAAGGGAACAGTGCTGAGGGGATTCAATGCTGTGAGGGCACTGAAGACACTGTGAATCCGGGCTCTGAGAAGCGCCGCATTTGAGAAGGAAGCCAGAGGGAGGGACTTCGTTGAAAAAAGCTGATGCGTTACCGAAGCGCTTATTGTAACCGCTGCAAGGCTTTCATGCAGGAACGCCCCCACCAGCCCGTCAAGCCTGACGATTGTGGAAAAACCCCTACAACGGACCGCCGCCAAAACGCCCACACTGAAAGCGCAATGCCGTCGCGGACGGCTCAACAAAAAGGACACCCAGCATGCAAGTTCAAGTCAACACCAACCACAGCATTGAAGGCCGCGAAGCGCTGGAGCGCTGGGCCCAGACCGAGGTCAGCCAGACTCTGGAGCGTTTCAGCCATGAGATCACACGTGTGGAAGTGCACCTGAGCGATGAGAACAGCGGCAAGGCCGGCGCCGCCGACAAACGCTGCCTGATGGAAGCCCGCCTGGCCAACCATGCGCCGGTCGCGGTGACGCACCACGCCGCCGGCATCGACGAAGCCTTTCGCGGCGCCGAGGGCAAGCTCAAACGCGCGCTGGACAGCACGCTGGACCGCCTGAAGGACCACCGCGACCGGGACTCCATCCGCAAGGATGCGGCGGCGCTGATCCAGCCGGAGTAAGCCGCAGCTTTACGACGCTATCGAATTGATAGCTGACGAGGATTGTTGGACGGGGGCTGGAGGTTAAAAAGCCTTTCAACCCCTGCCCTTGAACCCTTCAGGCTTCAAATTGCGGATGTAATTGCCGGATCCGGCTCATGGCCATACCGGCCGCTGCGGTGCGGGTTTCCACGCCGAGCTTGGCAAACACCCGTTCCAGGTGCTTCTTTACTGTCATCGGGCTGGTCCCCAGGATGTCGCCGATGTCGCGGTTGATCTTGCCTTTGACCACCCAGTAAAGCACCTCGGCCTCGCGTGCCGTGAGCTTGAAACTCAGGCTCATGGCCTGGATCACGGTGTCGTCCGACTCCTCGCGCATGATGATCAGCCAGTCGTCGTCGCCGGTCTGCTGGTGCAGCCGAAAGGTCAGGCGTCGCGCGACGGAGGCGGCACTTTCGCAGACCAGGCGCGGCGGCTCGATCTGTCTTTCCGCATCGGCCAGGTTGCGCCGCAGCCAGGTCAGCACCGCTTCGGGGGTCTGCGGGGCGCTGGTCCCGTAATACTGTTGCAGCAGTTCGCGCGCCAGCGGCGTCTGCCACATCAGTTTGCCGTCGCTGACGCGCACCGTGATGGTGGCGTAACCGAAAGCGTCCAGCGCGTTGCGCGCCTGGCGCTTTTCACGCGCGCTCTGCAGGTGTACGCCGATGCGCGCCAGCACCTCCTTGGGCTTGATCGGCTTGGTCACATAGTCCACACCGCCCGAATCGAGCGCGGCGACCAGGTATTCGGTCTCGGTCAGGCCGGTCATGAAGATGATGGGAATGTGCGCGGTGCGGGCGTCGGCCTTCAGGCGTTTGGCGACCTCGAAACCGTCCATGCCCGGCATCATGGCGTCCAGCAACACGATGTCGGGCAGGGCCTGCACGGCGCGCTGCAGCGCCGCCTCGCCATGCGTGGCGATCAGCACGGTAAAGCCCGATTCGTCGAGCGCGTCGTGCAGCACCGACAGGTTGTCCGGCACATCGTCGACGATCAGCACCACATCGCTATTGGCGCGGTCCAGCGTCTGGGCGAGCACGCGGTCGTTCATGTCGGCACCTCGCTGAGCTGCTGGCTCATGGTTTCGAACTGGAACTGGCGCGCCAGGCCGCGCATCTCAGCGGCAAAACCGGCGCTTTGCGGCTGTGATTTTTCAATCTCGTCGAGCGTATTCATGATGCCGCGAAAATAACCGAGGTTGACCACCTCGCGCAAGGCAGCCAGCTGTGCCGCCGGCGGGTAAATGCGCGGCTGTGCCACCGGCGGCACCACTGTCGCCGGAGGCTGCACCGGCGCTTCCAGCCAGACCAGTTGCAAACGCCGCTCCAGCCAGTCCAGCAGTTCGCTGTGGCGCACCGGCTTGAGAATGAAGTCTTCCAGCCGGATGCCGACATCGTTATCCAGGCCCTTGTCGAAAGCGTTGGCGGAGACGATGGCCAGGTGAATATCGGCATGGCCTGCAGCTCGCACGCGGCGCAGCGTTTCCCAGCCGTCGATGCCCGGCATGGCCAGGTCCATCAGGATCACCTCCGGGCGGTAACCGGCGGCCAGCAGGTCCAGGCAGTCGTGACCGCTGGCAGCCGTACGCAGCTCGAAACCCAGCGGCTCCAGCACATTGACCAGCAGCTCGCGGTCGGCCTCTTCGTTGTCCACCACCAGCACGCGCCGGCGCGCGCCGGCATAGCCATAACGCGCCTTGTGCGCGCGGGAGGATGGCGCCGGCAGTACCGCGCCGGGGGCCAGCCGCACCTCCGGCAGGAACAGCTTGACGCGAAACACTGAACCGACATCCGGCGTGCTGACCACCGTGAGTTCGCCGCCCATCAGGTCGGTCAGCATCTTGGCGATCGTCAGGCCCAAGCCGGCCCCCGGCGCGGCCGGGCCCGGCGTGGCCGCACGCGTGAAGGGCTCAAAGATGCGTTCGATTTCCTGCGCTGACAGACCGGGGCCGGTGTCCTCGATCTCGATGCTGGCCATTTCGCGCGCGTACTTCAGGCGCAGGCTGATGCGGCCCCTGGCGGTGAACTTGATCGCGTTGCCCAGCAGATTGATCAGAATTTGCCGCACGCGTTTTTCGTCAGCCCGCACCACCACCGGCAGCGTGCCTTCGGACTCGAAGTGAAAGCCAAGACCTTTCGCCTGCGCCTCAAGCTCGAACATGCCGGTCAACTCCTGCACGAAGTCGGTGAAGTGCATGGGTTTGACATTGAGCGTGAGTTTGCCGCTTTCGATGCGGGCAATATCCAGCGTACCCTCGATCAGCGACAGCAGGTGTTCACCGCCGCGCTTGATCACGCCCACCGCCTGCTGGCGGTGCGGCGGAATGGACGTGTCTTCGCCCATCAGCTGCGCATACCCGAGAATGCTGTTGAGCGGCGTACGCAGCTCGTGGCTGATGGCGCTGATGTAGCGGCTCTTGGCCTGGTTGGCGAGGTCGGCCACACGTTTGGCCTGCTGCAGCGCCTCATCGGTCTGGCGGTGCGACTCGATTTCCTTCATCAGCAAATGGGTCTGGCGGTTCGACTCTTCCTGCGCCACCTGCCGGCTTTTGTGCGCCAGCACCAGCCACCAGGCCACCAGCCCGGCAATCACCAGCAGCGCCATGTAGGCCTTCAAAAATCCCGAGCGCAGCGCCGATTCGGACGCGACTTCGAGGTCGAGCAGCGCACGCATTTCCTGGTGGTACAGCAGGCCGAACACACTGGCCAGCAGCGGCACCACAATCAGCATCAGCAGCAGGAAGTGGCCCAGGCCGGTGTCGAGGTAAGGCCAGATGCGGCGCGGCAGCAGCCAGCGCAGGGTGGCCGACCACTGCGCCGACAGGCTGGCCTGCGGCTTGCACAAATCGCCGCAGCGTGCGTCCAGCGTGCAGCACAAGGAGCAGATAAAGCCCTGGTAGGCCGGGCAATGCGCCATGTCCGGGCCTTCGTAGTCACGCTCGCAGATCACGCAGCGCTTGAGTGCATACGGTTTGTAGTTGCCCTGGGCATCGGTTTCGGCGACTTCCCCCTGGCGCGCAATGTAATAACGCCCTTTCGTGGCCCAGGCAATCAGCGGCGAGGTGATGAAGGCCGTGCCCAGCGCAATCAGTGCCGAAAAGGCCTGCGCCAGCGGGCCGAACAGGCCCAGGTGCGCGGCCACCGACAGCACCGAGG
>JAZKGR010000007.1:0-10622 GCA_040385775.1 Pseudomonadota bacterium | reverse complement strand
ACGCGCGAAGAACTGGTGCTGGTGGTCGACATAGGCGGCGGCACCTCGGACTTTGCGCTGGTGCGGCTGGCGCCAGAACGCGCGGGTCGGGCCGACAGGCGCGATGACATCCTGGCCAGCGGCGGCGTGCACATAGGCGGCACCGACTTTGACAAGTACCTGAGCTTGGCCAGCGTGATGCCCATGCTGGGTCTGGGCAGCCATCTAAAAAATGGCTTGCTGATGCCGTCGGCGCCGTACTTCAACCTGGCGACCTGGCACACCATCAACTTTGCTTACACCAAAAAGGCCGCGGCACAGATCAGCGAGCTGCGCCGCGAGGCCGCCGAGCCGGAGAAACTCGCGCGGCTGCAGGCCCTGGTAGCGCAGCGCGCCGGGCACTGGCTGGCGATGCAGGTCGAGGAAGCCAAGATGGCGCTGTCAGGGGCCGCCGAAACCCGCATGGACCTGGACCGCATCACGCCGGGAGCAACGCTGCTGCTGGACCGCCCGGACTTTGACCGCGCCATCTCCGCGCTGGTGGACGACATTGCCGCGAGCGTGACGGGCCTGCTGCGTGATGCGGGCGTATTGGCGGACGCGGTGGACACGGTGTTTTTCACCGGCGGCTCCAGCAGTGTGCCGTTGCTGCGTGCGCGGATCGCGGGGCTGCTGCCGCAGGCGCGCCGCGTCGAGGGTGACTTGTTCGGCAGCATCGGCACCGGCCTGGCGCTTGATGCGCAGCGCAAGTTCGGTTGAACAGGCACTTGTCATTGCGGGCTTGACCCGCAATCCATGCGGGATCACACGCGCCGCCAGTTCTTGCGGCATGGATCCCGGATCAGGTCCGGGATGACATCCCTGCCCAGACGCCCCCGCCGGCGGTAACCTGCGGGGGCGTTTGCCTTGCACCACGAACCGGTAAGTCCGTTTGCCAGCAGCAAGTATCGGTCTCGGGGCGGAGAAAGTGCTTCCGTATTTCTTTTGATTTCGCTTCATATCAGTAATAATTGCTTCATTAGTAAATAAATGAAGGAAATAATTCTGTATGGATAAAATCGACCGAAAAATCCTTCAGGTTTTACAGGCCAATGCGCGCGCCAGCCTGCAGGAGATCGGCCAGGCCGTCGGCCTGAGCCACACGCCGTGCTGGAGCCGCATCAAGAAGATGGAAGAGTCCGGCGTGATCGAGGGTTACACCGTGCGCATCAATGCTGCGGCGCTGGATCTTGCCGACACCGTGCTGGTGCAGGTCACACTGGACAGCCACTCTGACAACACGCTCGAAAAATTCGGCGAAACGCTGGCGAAGATTCCGGAGGTGATCGAGGCCTACCTGGTGTCCGGCGACTACGACTATTTGCTGCGCATCGCGGTCAGCGGCACCCAGGACTACGAACGGCTGCTGCGCGAGCGCCTCTACAAGATCAAGGGCATACGCCACAGCAAATCGAGCTTTGTGCTGCGCACCCTCAAAAAAGCCGACTTGCCGCTGCTGCCGGCTTGAAGGCTACGTGCGCTCGCGCAGGGCGCGTGTGCGCACCCAGGCCATGCGCGCTTCGGTCAGCGCCACGCCGAGCCCGGCCAGGCAGATCAGCGCGATGCCGAGTGCCGTGGTCTGCCCCGGCACCTGGCCGAAAACCAGCCAGCCCAGAACGGCAGCACTGACGATCTGCATGTAGCTGAAGGGCGCCAGCAGGCTGGCCGGGCTTTTGCTGTAGGCAGCCGCCTGCAGCCAGTGGCCGGCGAAGCCGGTGACACCGGTCGACAGCAGCAGCACCCACTCCCAGAAGGACAGCTCGGGCGTCACCCAGAACCAGGGCAGGGCCAGCGTCAGCGCCGCTGTGCCGAACAGGCCGCCGTAGTAGTTGGTGGTCAGCGGGTCGTCATGCGCCACGCGGCGCGTGGAGATCTGGAACAGCGCAAAGGTGAAGGCGGTCAGCAGGCCCAGCGCCACACCGGTTGGGTCCAGCTGCGCGCCGGGGCGCACCACCACCAGCATGCCGGCAAAGCCGAGCAGCACGCCCAGCCAGCGGTGCAGGCGGTGCGCCTCCTTGAGCAGCCAGGGCGCCATCGCCATCACAAACAGCGGGGCCATGAAATTGATGGCCGTGGCCTCGGCCAGCGGCAGGCGCGCCAGCACCGAAAAAAACAGCACCGTGGTGGCAATCATCAGGAAACCGCGCACCAGTTGCCGTGGCAGCGACTGGGTCCTGAACATCGCCTTGCCGCGCCGTGGCAGAACGATGGCGGTCATTAGCGCAGTGTGCACCGCATAACGCACCCAGGACACCATCAGCACCGGCACCCCGGCCAGCACCAGCCACTTGCCGGAGGCGTCAAGCGTGGACAGCAGCCACAGGCCGGCAATGTGAAGAAGGATTCCGCTCTTGTTCATGGGTGGGGTTGTGCATCGGCGCAGGGCAGGCCGGGCAAACCCCGAGTGTAAGTCAAAAAGCCCTCCAGCCCAGGCCGGGAAAGGGCTTCAAGCTATCAAAACAGTAGCATTGAAAGGGCAGTGCGGCGTCCCGTTCAAACGGTGACATCGGCATTTTCTGCCGCCGTGAAGCGCATTTCTGCGCGATCTGCCTCATGGCTCAGGCCGACCTGCTCGGCTGTGGCCAGGGCCTGCACGTCGTCCCAGCCCAGTTTTCGGTAAGACTGCGGCTCTTCGGGAGCCACCGCGCCGGGCTCGCTGCTGACGCTGATGACGACCCGGAGCTGGCCGTCAGCCGCCTGGCTGCTGATGACGATGCTGGCCGGTGCCAGCGCGGCATCGGTCAGGGCAATCAGCGCGGCGGTGAAGACGCTGCGCAGCGCGATGACCGAGGTCGCCATGTCGGAAGTCTCAATCGTGTTGGAGACACTGAACCCGCGAAAAGCCAGGTCGGTCGTCAGCATGCCGACACATTCTTCCACGGTGGCATGAAGCGGCCCCAAGCTGGTTCCTTTGGGCGCCAGCCAGGTCATCAGGCCCATGCTGGCCCCGGAGGCCGCACGCGTGAGGGTGCCAATGGACTTGCTGCTGTCGCGTATCACCGTCAGGTCGGGTTCCGCAGCCTGCAAGCGCCTGTCCATGATGGCCGCCACCATGCCGATGGGCTGCAGCGTTCCTGCCAGGTGATGGCGCAGCGCGGGGGCAACGCGGCGCAGCAAGGCATAACGGGCGGACTCTTCCAGGCGCAATTCGTCACCCGTGCGCGCCGGTGGTGTGGCAGGCGTCTGTTGAAGCTCGCGAGCGGTCATACAGCCTCGCTGAAGTTCAGGCGTGGCGCGTTGCAGCGGGTGCCAGGTGCGCGGCTTGTTCGGTACAAGGACGGAGTCGTCAAAAGCGGAGTTGCCAGGTGGGGAATTGTCAAAAGCATGGTTGTCAAAAATGTTGAGGTCACGGCCCACTGAGGACAGGTTCAGAAAATTATCGTATCACCGCCCCATGCACCCGCTGGCCCGGTCAGTCCGGTGCTGGAGGCTTGTTCACTTGTGACGATAGCGCGGACAGCTCTGGAGTGTGCCGGACCGGCGCAGGCCTGCGTGTCAGACGGCATCCCCAATTGGGAGGGCGCATGACAGAATGCACGGTCTTTCCCTTGATGCGGAGCCCGTATGAATTTTGCGCCCGACCTGTCCACCGTGACCCACGGCATCCAGCTGGCCGTGGCCCCGGTGTTTCTGCTGACGGCCGTGTCCGGCATGATCGCCGCCGTGGCCGGACGGCTGGCCCGCATCATCGACCGCGCGCGTTTTCTGGAAAACCGGCTCGAAAGCGGTGGGGTGGAGGAGACCCGGGCCGACAAGATGTACGCTGAACTCGGCGAGCTGCGGCATCGCGGCTGGCTGGTCAATGGTTGCCTGGCGCTGCTGACCTTCTGCGCCATCCTGATTGGCCTGACCATCGTGCTGCTGTTCCTCGGCGAGACCAGCGACCTGCCCATCCTCAAGATCGCCACCGTCTGTTTTCTTTCCGGCGTGGCCTGCTTTCTGCTGGCACTGCTGTGTTTCCTGGCTGAAACGCTGCTTGCGACCCGCCTGCTCAAATTTGCGGAGCTGCCGGTCAGGCCGCCGAGTTAGTGGTCAAAAGGACCTGCAGCCCACAGCAGGCGGGAGCGGGCAGCTATCAAAAGAGTAGCGCTGGCCGCTAGTCCGGTTGCCGTGACGGTAGCGTGGCCTGCACCGACGGCAGGTCGATCATGACCGGCTGGCCCGGTGTGGTGCAGCCGGTGTCGCAGCATTTGCCGGGCTGGCGGTTTTGGGTGATGGCGCGCGCCGGGTCGTGCGGCACAGCTTGGCCGCTGCCGTCAGCGCCCAGGCCGCGCTCCAGGATGCGCTCGACCAGCTCCACCTTGGAGCCCACCGGGTAGTTGCGGTAAATCTCCTGCTTCATGGCCGCCGGTGAGCCGCCGCCGTGCAGGCTGATCACGCTGTACCAGCCGCCCTGGTAGCCGGCTGTCAGGTCTTCGATGAAACGCGCGGTTTCTATGCGCTGCTCATACGGCACGTCGGGGTTGGCGCGCAGCACTTCGGACAGTTTGGCGCCGGTCTCGGGGTTGTGGTCTTCGTCGGGGCCGGGCAGGGTGACGATGAGGCCGCCGCTGACATAGTGCGCGATCCGGTGCATGTCATAAATTTTGGTCGCCAGCAGCAGCTTGCCGATGTTGGAAAACACCGGGTCGGGCATGAAAGTCTTGCTGTGTTCGTCAGGCTTGCCATAGACGCTGGCGGCCACCCCGCAGGCGAAAAAACTTTCAGTGATGGTGATCAGTTCAACCATCTGCTCACGCAGATGCGTCTCCTTGCCGGGGTCAAAGCCATTGGCCTCGCACATCAGCGCGCCGGCGCCTATCAGCAGATCGCCAAAACCCGCGCGTGCGCCTATGCAGGTATGGCGGTGGTGGGTGGCGTAGCTGTAGGTCAGGTGGCCCGAGTGTTCCCATTCTCCGGCGTAAAACACGCTGTCCCAGGGCACAAACACCTTGTCGAACATCACGACGCCGGTGCTCTGGCCGTACTTGCGGCTGAACAGCGCCGCGCCGTGCTCGACCTTTTCGCCGGGCCGGCCGGCCGGGCGCGCGATGATGGTGATGCCGGGTGCGTCCACCGGCACCGCACAGCAGACCGCAAAGTCGGCGTCTTCCTTGCCCATGTTGCGGCAGGGCATGACCAGCAGCTCATGCACATAGGGCGCGCCGGTCACGATGGCCTTGGTGCCGGAGATGACGATTCCCTTTGAGTTGCGTTCAATGACATGCAGGTAGCTGTCAACCTGGGCCTGCTCGTGCGGTCGCTTGCTGCGGTCGCCCTTGGCATCGGTCATGGCCACGCCCAGGGTGAGGTCCTGGTCCTGCACGCGGTGCAGGTAGTTGAGGAAACGTGCGGTGTTTTCCGTGGTGCCGCGTGCGTCGTCGATGCGCGCCGACACCTGGCCAATCGCGTTCAGCGCGTCGTGGGTCAGGTAGCGCTGGGCGCAGCCGGTTTCCTGGCAGACCAGGCGCACGGCTTCCAGCTTGTTCAGCAAATCGCCGCTGCTGGTGTTGATGTGGCTCAAGCGGTTGACCAGCCTGCCGCTGGTGTGCTGCACGGCCGTCATGAGGGGCGCGTACTGCGCTTTCAGGGCGTAGTCGTAAGTCAGCGCAATCGCATTGATGCCGGGACCGAAGCCGCGCTCGTCGGCCACGCTGTCCACCTGCCGGCCGTCCAGGAAGACGCGCGGCTTGTAGCTGCGCAGCGATTCGCGAAAGTCGTCGCCGGACATCAGGTTGGCGCTGGAGGCGGGGGCATTCATCATCATTCTCCTGTGGATCTTCAGTAATTTAAACACTGTTCAATTTAATGATCAAGTGTTCAATCCGACCAGAGTCAAGGGCTGTTTGCGTTTATATTCAAGCCATGACCGCCAGACTGCAACGCCAGCAGGCACAAACCGACTCACGCCGCGCGGGCGTGCTCGACGCCGCCCGCGCGGTGTTCGAGCGCCTGGGCATTGAAGGCGCCAGCATCCGTGAAATCGCCAAACAGGCGGGCTACACGCCGGGCGCGATTTATTTCTACTTCGACAACAAAGAGGCGATTTACGGCGCGCTGCTGGCCGAGTCGCTGGAGCGCCTCAATGCGGCGGTGGACGCCGCCGGCGATGGCGCCATGCCGCCCGGCGACATGCTGGAGGCCAAGGCCAATGCCTGGTTCGGCTTTTATGCGGCCAACCCGCGCGACCTGGACCTCGGCTTTTACCTGGTGCAGGGCATGCGCCCGCGCGGCCTGACCGCCGAGCTCAATGAACAACTCAATGACCGCCTGCATGACGCGCTGCAGCCTTGTGAAGCGGCCTTGCAGGCCATGGGCCTGAGCGCCGAAGATGCGCTGCGGGAAAATACCTCGCTGTTTGCCCATGGTGTGGGCTTGCTGCTGCTGCAGCACACGGGCCGCATCCGCATGTTCGGGCAAGATGCCATGATGCTGTTTGATGCCTACCTGATCAGCCTGCTCGAGCGCCTGCAAAGCCGTTCAGGCTGAGTCTGTCGAAGCTTCGCCTCTTAACTATTTCAGGACTTCCATGTTGCTTGACGCCGATGATTCCCAACTGGTGCTGGTGGACTACCAGGCCCGCCTGATGCCCTCCATTTTTGAGAACGAACTGGTGGTTGCCAACGCCGTGCGCCTGGCGCGCATCGCCCAGGTGCTGCAAGTGCCGGTCTGGGGCACCGCGCAAAACCCCGACGGCCTGGGCGCCAACGTGGCCGCAGTGCAAACCGCCATCGAATCGGCCGGCGGAAAGACCCTGGCGAAGATGCACTTCAACGGCGTGGCCGACGGCTTGGGCGAATGGCTTCGCCCGCCGGTGCGCAAGGCGCCGTCCGGCCCGCCCCGCGGCAACGCCCGCAGCCTGCCCAAACATCTGCAAAAGCCGCTTGAAGAAGAGGCCGAGGGCAGGGCCACCATCGTCATCGCCGGCTGCGAAGCCCATGTCTGCCTGATGCAAACCGCGCTCGGCCTGCTCGAAGAAGACTTCGATGTCTGGGTCGTCACCGACGCCTGCAGCTCGCGCAGCGAACGCAACCGCGACGCCGCCTTCGACCGCCTGGCCGGCGCCGGCGCCGAGCTGGTTACCACCGAGATGGTTGCGTTTGAATGGCTGGGTACGTCCGAGCATCCGGCCTTCAAAGAGGTGCTGGCGCTGGTGAAGTAGCGAAGTCCGAAAATATTTAAGGAGCACGACTTGCTGAAGTTGGCCCGCCTGCTGAATCACCGTGTCTCGCGAGGAAGAGGATCTCAAACGTCAATCCAAAGAAAGGCATAAAAATGACCCGTGTCAGAGTTGAGGGCTTCACCATCTCGCTTGATGGTTACGGAGCGGGTCCGAATCAGGACCTCGGCAATCCGCTTGGTGAGGGCGGGGCAGATTTGCACCAGTGGGCGCTCCCGACACGCACCTTCCAGCGGACCCTGTTTGGCGCCGACGGGGGCACAACGGGGATTGATGACGACTTCGCTGCGCGGGGCTTCAGGAATGTTGGCGCCTGGATCCTCGGAAGAAACATGTTCAGCCCGGATCGCGGTCCCTGGCCCGACATGAACTGGAAAGGCTGGTGGGGGGACAACCCGCCGTATCACGTGCCCACCTTCATCTTGACCCACCACGCGCGCGAGCCCATCGAGATGGAAGGCGGAACGACCTTCCACTTCGTCACGGGCGGGATTCACGAGGCGCTGGACCGCGCGCGTGACGCAGCCAGGGGAATGGATGTGCGCATTGGCGGCGGGGCCAACACGATCCAGCAGTATCTTCGTGCGGGTCTCATCGATGAACTACACGTTGCCATCTCGCCGGTCCTGCTGGGCGGGGGAGAGCGACTGTTCGAGGGGATCGACATGCGCGCTTTGGGATACGAATGTATTCAGTTCCTGGCGTCGGAGAAAGCCACGCACCTTGTACTTCGGCGCCAGGGTCAATGAGGCCTGATACGCGCTTGCTGCGGACGGCGCTGCAGCGCTGCCGCTGAACCGGAACGTCCGGCGTTAAAAACACTTCCCACCGATACCTGCGAGAACATCATGCCCCTGCTTGGTTCAGCCGCAATGCTGCTGTCTTTCGATGTTGAAGCCGACGCTGTCGAAGAACACGACCGCTGGCACACCCATGAGCATCTTCCGGAGCGTCTGGCCATCCCCGGCTTCCGCCGGGGCACACGCTGGCTGGCTACCGGAAGTGGGCCTCGCTACATGGTCGTGTACGAGGTCGAGAGCCTCGCGACGCTGGCGTCGGAGGCCTATCTGGCGCGGCTGAACAATCCCTCACCGTGGACGAGGAAGATGATGCCGCAGTACCGGGGAATGAGCCGGGGCCTGTGCGCCGTGACTGGAAGCTTTGGTTTTGGGCAGGGCAGCGCAGCAGCCTTGATTCGCTTTAGCCCTGAACCGTCGCAGGCCGCAGCTTTGAAGCGCTGGTTGCTTGAAGAAGCACTTCCGGCCCTTCCCCAGCTGCCCGGCCTGGGCAGTGCACATCTTCTGCAGGGGGCACAGACCGCGGCCATGACCGATGAGCAGCGCATCAGGGGCGCAGACCGCGGGGTTGACTCGGCACTGATCGTTACGGGCTACGACGGCGACGCAGTCGCGGCCTGTGCGGCTGAACTGGTGGGTGGTTTGCCTGAGCGGGGCGCAGCTGAACTGGGTTGCACGAGCTATCGGTGGAGCTATTCGCTCGCGGCCGCCGAAATCGGCACCTGATAACGTTGACCAGGCTTGGGCCCGGCTGACGGGGGGCGGCCTGGTTTGTTCGTTGACTCGGTATAAGCCTGACTGTCAGCCCTGCGCAAGTGTGTTATCAATAATTATGAATTCAGTTTCACAATAACTCGGAGACAAACGTGTTCAAAGCCCTGCAACTTTCCAAGTCCGAGGCCAGCTTTTCGGCGGCTGTTGCTGATATCGACGAAGCGCAATTGCCCGCGGGTGACGTGCTGGCGCAGGTCGAGTATTCGACGCTCAACTACAAGGACGGTTTGGCGATCACCAACAAGGGCCCGGTGGTGCGCAACTGGCCCATGGTTGCGGGCATCGACGGCGCCGGCACGGTGCTGGAATCCACCCATGCGGGCTGGAAGGCCGGCGACAAGTTCATCCACAACGGCTGGGGCCTGGGCGAGACGCGCTGGGGCCTGATGGCCGAACGTGCGCGCCTGCAGGGCGACTGGCTGGTGAAACTGCCCAGGGCTTTCAGCACGCGCCAGGCCATGGCGATTGGCACGGCGGGCTACACCGCCATGCTGTGTGTGCTGGCACTTGAGAAACACGGCCTGAAGCCGGGCGATGGCGAGGTGCTGGTCACAGGCGCCACCGGCGGCGTCGGCAGCGTCGCCGTCGCGCTGCTGGGCAAGCTGGGCTACAGCGTGGTGGCGGCGACCGGCAAGGCCAGCGAAGAGGCTTACCTGAAGCAATTGGGCGCGACATCCGTCATGGACCGGAGCGAACTGGCCGCAGCCGGCAAACCGCTGCAAAAGGAGCGTTGGGCGGCAGTGGTTGATGCGGTCGGCTCGCACACCCTGGCCAATGCCTGCGCGCAAACGCGTTACGGCGGCGTTGTTGCGGCCTGCGGGCTGGCGCAGGGTGCCGACTTTCCGGCGACTGTGATGCCCTTCATCCTGCGCGGCGTGACGCTGGCCGGCATAGACAGCGTGATGGCGCCGCTGGAACGCAGGCAAGGTGCCTGGGACCGCCTCGCCGTTGACCTGGACCCGGCCAAACTCGAAGCCATCGTCGAGGAGGTGCCCTTGGCTCAGGCGGCAGAAAAAGCAGCGGACTTGATGGCGGGCAAGGTGCGCGGCCGCATTGTGGTCAAAATCTGAGTTCCAGAGCAATAACAATCCCGGAGACAAGCCCATGACCAGCTACGCCGATTTCTACCGCCGCTCTATCGACCAGCCCGATGCCTTCTGGACCGAACAGGCAAAGCTGATCGACTGGCATGAACCTTTCACGCGCGTGTGCAATGACGACAATCCGCCCTTTGTGCACTGGTTCGAGGGCGGCAAGACCAACCTGTGCCACAACGCGGTGGACCGGCACCTGAAAGACCGGGCTGACCAGGCCGCGCTGATTTACGTCTCGACCGAAACCGGTACCGAAAAGACCTATTCCTTTGCCGAACTGCACCGCGAAGTGCAGCGCATGGCGGCCAGCCTGCAGGCGTTGGGCGTGCAAAAAGGCGACCGTGTGCTGATCTACATGCCCATGGTGGCCGAGGCGGCGTTTGCGATGCTGGCTTGTGCGCGGCTGGGCGCAATCCACTGCGTGGTGTTCGGCGGCTTTGCCAGCGGCTCGCTGGCCTCACGCATTGACGACGCGACGCCCAAAGTGATTATCAGTGCCGACGCTGGTTCACGCGGCGGCAAGATCGTGCCTTACAAACCGCTGCTCGACGAGGCCATCCGGCTGTCCAGCCACAAGCCCGAGGCGGTGCTGCTGACGGATCGCGCGCTGGCGCCCATGGCGATGGTTGCCGGGCGCGATCAGCTCTGGACCGATTTGCGCGCCAAACACATGGACGCGCAGGTGCCCTGCGAGTGGCTGGACTCCACCGACATCAGCTACACCATCTACACCAGCGGCACCACCGGCAAACCCAAGGGCGTGCAGCGCGACACCGGCGG
>JAZKGR010000006.1:0-13401 GCA_040385775.1 Pseudomonadota bacterium | reverse complement strand
GGATGTCGGGCACCTTGGAGCAGCCCACGCCCTGGTCGATCCAGCGCACCACATAACCGAGGATGCCCTGGGCGTTGTTGTCGAGCTCGGCCTGGATCTCGGCCTCGGTCCAGAACGGCACCAGCGCGACCGGGATCTGCAGGATGGCGTCGAGCAGGTTTTCCTCCATGGCCAGCGACTTCTTCTCGTTGACAAAAACTTCCATGTCTTTTTGCAAGGCCGCCACGTCCACTTGGTGGTAGTGCAGCGCGTGCAGCGTGGCGGCGGTCGGCGAAGGCACCCAGGCGGTGTTGGCGCCGGCCTGCGGATGTGCGATTTTCTGCTTCATCATGTCGGCCATCAGGTCGGGCATGGCCCACATACCCTTGCCGATCTGGGCGCGGCCGCGCAGGCCGCAGGCCAGGCCGATCTGCACATTGCTCATCTCGTAGGCGCGCAGCCAGTTGGTGTTTTTCATCAGCGGCTTGCGCATCATCGCGCCCGCGTGCATGGCGGTGTGGATCTCGTCACCGGTGCGGTCGAGGAAGCCGGTGTTGATGAAGGCCACACGCGCCGCCGATTCGGCGATGCAGGCCTTGAGGTTGACGCTGGTGCGGCGCTCCTCGTCCATGATGCCGAGCTTGACGGTGTTCTCCGGCAGGCCCAGCAGGGCCTCGACGCGGCTGAACAGCTCCGAGGCGAAGGCGGCTTCGGCCGGGCCGTGCATCTTGGGCTTGACGATGTAGATGGAGCCGGTGCGCGAGTTGACAATCGCTTCCTTGCCGATGCGCTGCAGGTCGTGCATGGCAATCGCCACCGTCACCACTGCGTCGAGGATGCCTTCGGGAATTTCCTTGCCGCCGCCGTACAGGATGGCCGGGTTGGTCATCAGGTGGCCGACATTGCGCACAAACATCAGCGAGCGGCCGTGCAGCGTGAGAGGCTGGCCGTCGGCGGTGGTGTATTCGCGGTCCGGGTTCAGGCCGCGGGTGAAGGTCTTGCCGCCCTTTTGCACCTCTTCGGTCAGCGTGCCCTGCAGGATGCCCAGCCAGTTGGCATAGGCCAGCACTTTGTCGTCGGCGTCCACCACGGCCACGGAATCTTCCAGGTCCATGATGGTGGACAGCGCCGCTTCCAGCACCAGGTCGCTGACGCCGGCGGCGTCGTCCTTGCCGATGGTGGTGCTGCGGTCGATGCGGATGTCGATGTGGATGCCGTTGTGGCGCAGCAGGATGGACGATGGCGCAGCGGCCTCGCCCTGAAAACCGACGAACAGCACATGGTCGGCCAGCCCGGTGGTGGCGCCGCCCTTGAGTGTCACCACCAGCTTGCCGTCATTCACGCTGTACAGGGTGGCGTCGCTGTGCGAGCCGGCGAGCAGCGGCGCGGCCTGGTCCAACACCTTGCGGGCATAAGCGATGACCTTGGCGCCGCGTGCCGGGTTGTAGCCCTTGCCTTTTTCGAGGCCCTCGGTTTCGGGAATCACGTCGGTGCCGTAGAGCGCGTCGTAAAGCGAGCCCCAACGCGCGTTGGCAGCATTCAGCGCGTAGCGGGCGTTGAGCACCGGCACCACCAGCTGCGGGCCGGCCTGCAGCGCGAGTTCGTCGTCAACGTTTGTCGCGGTGGCCGTCACCTGGGCCGGCGCCGGCACAAGGTAGCCGATTTTTTCCAGAAAGGCGCGGTAGGCCTTCATGTCGCGGATCGGGCCGGGGTTGGCCTTGTGCCAGCCGTCCAGCTCCAGCTGCAGGCGATCGCGCTCGGCCAGCAAGGCCATGTTTTTTGGCGCCAGGTCGGTGACGATGGCGTCAAAGCCCTTCCAGAAGTCGGCGCTGTTGATGCCGGTGCCGGGCAAGACCTTGTCATCGACGAAGCGCTGCAAAACCGTGGCCACCTGCAGGCCGTGTAGGGAAGTGCGTGGGGTCGTTGTGCTCATGGTGCGTCCTCGGATAAAAAAATGAAAAGTAAAAACAAAAATGAAACCGGTCAGGCGGGCTGGAAAAAATCGAGCACCTCACGCAGGCTGTTGCCGGTGCGAGCAGGGAGCGTGCCCAGTTCCTCAAACGGCAGCGCATAACGGTTGACCCACAGCGTGGGGTAGCCATACCAGGTCGCACCCAACGCGTCCCAACTGTTGCAACTGACAAAGGCGATCTGCCGCGCTGGCAAGCCGGTGGCCTGGGGACCCAACGCATACGCGTCGGGATGCGTCTTGTACTTGCGGATGGCATCGACGCTGAGCACATGGTCCAGCAAACCTTCGAGTCCGGCCGAACGCACTGCAATGTCCAGCATGGCGGGATCGCCGTTGGACAAAATGCCGGTGACGATGCCGCGCTCCTTCAGCGCCTGCAGGACCTCGCGGGTTTCCGGAAAGGCCGACAGATGCCGGTACTGGTTCATCAGGCGTTCTTCGGCTGCGGGTTCCAGTTGGAGTCCCAGGCGCTTGCAGGCATAACGCAAGCCGGCGCGGGTCAAGTCCCAGAAGGGCCGGTAGTGCTCGCCGCCGTTGCTGGTGGTCACCAGCCGGGTGTATTCAATCTGCTTGTCGCGCCAGAGCACACCGAGCGCCTGGCCCTGGCCGGGAAACAGCTGTTCCGCGAGCAGGCCCACGCTGTACACATCGAACAGCGTGCCGTAAGCATCGAACAGAACAGCCCGTGGCACAGCGTGCCCGGCTTTGGGTTTTTCCATAGCCTTGACTGTATTTGATACTTGAACAAATATTAATGTGACAAAAATCAGTTAATCAATGACTTTTTATGGGCTAATCAAGCCAGGCAGTCGATTGCGTAGCGATGTAATCAAGACCTTACGCCGGACAATTCCCACCTTGTATGCCCATAATCGCCGGCATGGACAAACTCAAGCAGCTCGAATCCTTTGTCTCGGTGGCCACCCGCGGCAGCCTGACGGCCGCTGCCAAGGCTGAGGGCGTGGCGCCGGCCATCATGGGCCGCCGCCTCGATGCGCTGGAAGAGCGGCTCGGGGTCAAGCTGCTGGTGCGCACCACGCGCCGCATGTCGCTGACCCATGAAGGCAGCGCCTTTCTGGAAGATTGCCAGCGACTGCTGGTGGACTTTGCCAACGCCGAGGCCAGCGTCTCGGCCGGCGGCGTCAAGGCCAGCGGGCATTTGCGCATCACCGCGCCGGCCGGTTTTGGCCGCCGGCATGTGGCGCCGCTGGTGCCGAAGTTCCGCGAGCTGCATGCCGATGTGACCATTTCACTGAACCTCAGCGATCGTGTGGTCGATGTGGCCGGTGAGGGTTTTGATTGCGCTGTGCGCGTCGGCGAGATGCCCGACTCCTCGCTGGTCAGTGTGCGCATGGCCGACAACCGGCGCCTGTGCGTCGCGTCCCCGGCCTACCTGCAGCGCTACGGCACGCCGCAACACCCGACCGACCTGGCCAAATGCGCCTGCCTGACCTTGTCCAGCGACGCTTCGCAAACCCGTGGCTGGGCATTTCAAGTGGAGGGCGAAGTCATCCACCTCAAACCGGGCGGCCCGCTCGACTGTTCCGACGGCCAGGTGCTGCACGACTGGTGCCTGGACGGCTACGGCATCGCCTGGCGCAGTACCTGGGAGGTCGAGGCGGAAATCGCCGCCGGCAAACTGGTGACGGTGCTCAGCGATTTTGATGCACCGCCCAACGGCATTTATGCGGTGTTCCCACAGCGCAAACACCTGCCGCTGCGGGTCCGCCTGTGGATAGACTTCCTCAAACACAGCTACAGCCAGCCTGAGTTCTGGGGCGGTACGCGCAAAGCTTGATGGATGGGCCGGTTCACCCCGGTCCATGCATAAAATTCGCCTTTGGCCCCCGCCCAGTATGGTTCGACAGCTATTAAATACATAGCAACACGCAGACGCCCGTTCGCCACAGCCTGCGCCCGTAAAATCAGTCCATGCTCCTCGTCAAACAAGAATTGCTCGCGGCCTTGGCTGTCGAGCTCGACAAACTGTCTCCCGGCGCCGGCCAGAAGGCGGCTTTCGAGTCGCCCAAGGTGGCGGCCCATGGCGACTTCGCCTCCACCGCGGCCATGCAACTGGCCAAACCACTCAAGCTCAATCCGCGCCAGCTCGCCGAAGGCCTGAAGGCCGCGCTGCTGGCCACGCCGGTCTACCAGCGCTGGGTCGATGCGATCGAGATCGCCGGGCCCGGCTTCATCAATTTCCGCCTCAAACCCGAGGCCAAGCAGCAGACCGTGCGCGAGGTGCTGCAGGCCGCCAGCCGCTACGGCGTCAAGCCGCAGCAGGCCGGGCAGCGCGTGCTGGTCGAATTTGTGTCGGCCAACCCGACCGGCCCGCTGCATGTGGGCCACGGCCGGCAGGCGGCGCTGGGCGATGCCATCTGCAACCTGTTTGCGACCCAGGGCCAGGACGTGCACCGCGAGTTTTATTACAACGACGCGGGTGTGCAAATCCACACGCTGGCCACCAGCACGCAGGCGCGGGCCCAAGGCCTCAAGCCCGGTGATGACGGCTGGCCCGAGCCGGCCTACAACGGTGACTACATCGCCGACATCGCCGACGACTTCAAGGCGAAGAAAACCGTCGTGTCCGACGACCGCGCGTTCACCGCCTCGGGCGACATAGCCGACCTCGACGCGATCCGCCAGTTTGCCGTGGCCTATTTGCGGCGCGAGCAGGACCTGGACCTCAAGGCTTTTTCGGTGAAGTTCGACAACTACTACCTGGAGTCCAGCCTGTACAGCTCGGGCCGGGTCGAGCAGACCGTCGCCAAACTCAAAGCCGCCGGCAAGACTTACGAGGAGGACGGGGCGCTTTGGCTGCGCTCCACCGACTATGGTGACGACAAGAACCGCGTGATGAAAAAGAGCGACGGCGGCTACACCTACTTTGTGCCCGACGTTGCTTACCATCTGGCCAAGTGGGAGCGTGGCTTCAGCAAAGCCATCAACATCCAGGGCATGGACCACCACGGCACCATCGCACGCGTGCGCGCCGGCCTGCAGGCCGCCGGCGCCGGCATCCCCGAGGGTTACCCCGACTATGTGCTGCACACCATGGTGCGTGTGGTCAAGGGCGGCGAAGAGGTCAAGATCAGCAAGCGCGCCGGCAGTTATGTCACGCTGCGCGACCTGATCGAGTGGACCAGCAAGGACGCGGTGCGTTTCTTTTTGCTCAGCCGCAAGCCCGACACCGAATACACCTTCGACGTGGACCTGGCGGTGGCCAAAAACAACGACAACCCGGTGTACTACGTGCAGTACGCGCACGCCCGCATCTGCTCGGTGCTGGCGGCCTGGGGCGGCGACGAAGCCACGCTGAAGGATGTGGACCTGTCCGCACTCAGCAGCCCGCAGGCCCAGGCGCTGATGCTGCTGATGGCAAAATACCCCGACATGCTGGCCAATGCGGCCGCAGGATTTGCGCCCCACGACGTGGCTTTTTACTTGCGCGAGCTCGCCGCCTGTTACCACAGCTATTACGACGCCGAACGCATCCTGGTCGACGAGGAAGCGGTCAAGCTGGCCCGCCTGGCGCTGGTCGCGGCGACGGCGCAGGTGTTGCACAATGGCCTGGCTGTGCTGGGCGTCGATGCCCCGCGCAAAATGTAAGGAATGATGAAGACCATGGCGCGTAATTTTTCCAGGCAGAACACCGGGCAAGGCAAAAACCCACAACGTGGCGGCACCCTGCTGGGCCTGATCATCGGCGCGCTGATCGGCCTGGGCGCCGCGCTGGCCGTGGCGGTCTACATCACCAAGGTGCCGGTGCCCTTCATGAACAAGGGCCAGTCGCGCAGCCCCGATCATGACGCTGCCGAGGCCAAGAAGAACCAGAACTGGAACCCGAACGCGCCGCTGTATGGCAAAAACCCGGCCAAACCGGCGGCCGACGCAGGCACCGTGACAGACGTGACGCCGCCGGTCGCGGCGCAAAAACCGGTTGCCGATCCGGCCAAGCCCGCCAAACCGGCCGCCGACCCGATTGGCGACCTGGCCAAGGCGAAGATGACGGCACCTGCTGCGCCTGCCGCAACGCCGGCGCCGGCAGCCGCGACGGGTGCCGACCCGTTCAGCTATTTTGTGCAGGTCGGCGCTTTTCGCACGCCCGAAGACGCCGAGCAGCAGCGGGCCAAGATTTCGCTGATGGGCCTGGAAGCCAAGGTGACCGAGCGCGAACAATCAGGTCGCACCGTGTTCCGTGTGCGCCTCGGGCCCTTCGACAAAAAAGAAGATGCCGACAAGGCCAAGGAACGGCTGGACGGCAGCGGCGTCGAAACCGCCCTGGTGCGCGTCCAGCGCTGAACTTTCTGCCGCCAGGGGGTGTCCAACCTCCTCGCACCATCCAGCACTAAACGGAGAAATGATTGATGCAACGTCGTGAATTTTCGATAGCCGCCGCCTCAGTGGCCGCCGCCTCGCTGGGTACCCTGAGCACGACGGCACTGGCCCAGGCCCCGGCCGCCCCGCGCGCAGGAACCGACTTCCTGGTCCTCGACAAACCGGCCCCGGTCGAAGCCCCGCCCGGCAAGATCGAGGTGGTGGAATTTTTCTGGTACAGCTGCCCGCACTGCAACCGCTTCGAGCCGGCGCTGGAAGAATGGATCAAAAAGGCCCCGAAAGACGTGGTGGTGCGGCGCGTCCCGGTGTCCTTCCGGCCGGACTTCGAGCCGCAGCAGCGCCTGTATTACGTGCTGGAAGCCATGAACAAGGTCGATGAGCTTCACAAAAAGGTGTTTCTTGCCATCCACGGTGAGAAGCAACTGCTCAACACCGCCGAGCTGATAGCGGCCTGGGCTGAAAAGCAGGGCCTGAACCGCGCCAAATTCAGCGAGATGTACAACTCGTTTTCGATTGCCACCAAGGCCCGCAAGGCCACCCAGTTGCAGGATGCCTACAAGGTGGACGGGGTGCCGGCGCTGGGCGTGGCCGGGCGTTTTTACACCTCGGGCGAACTCGCCAAAAACATGGACCGGGCGCTGCAAGTCACCGACTACCTGGTGGTTCAGGCCAGAAAGGGTTAGCCCCCACACTCGCTCACTGCCCCCGAGGGGTTTTCCGTTCGTCCTGAGCCTGTCGAAGGGTGCGCCTGCGGACTGGCGGAGCCAGATCCGCGGCCCTGGCTGGTCGGGATCCTTCTTCATACAAATCCGATTGATTCACGCATAAACCGCCGCCTCTCCGGCGGTTTTTTGTTTCCAGTGCCATTTGGCAGAGCCGCGTGGCTACAATGAGTCAACCCAATCAAAGCAGCAAGATTCGTGCCTTTTATGAACTACCCCGCCTGTGTACTGATGCTGGCCGCTGCCCTGGCGGCCCTTCCGGCCGCTGCTGAAAAAGGCGACCGCGACAAACCCATGAACGCCGAGGCCGACGCGCTGCGGTATGACGACCTCAATCAGACCAGCGTTTTCACGGGCAATGTGGTGATCACCAAGGGCACCATCATCATCCGCGGCGCGCGGGTCGATGTGATGCAGGACGCCGAGGGGTACCAGACCGCCTTTGTCTACGCCGCACCCGACAAGTTAGCCTTCTACCGCAAGAAACGCGACGGGTTGGACGAATACATCGAAGGCGAGGGCGAAAAAATCGAGTACGACAGCCGTGCCGACAACGTCAAGTTCATCAAGCAGGCCGTACTGCGCCGTTATGTGGGCGCCACGCTGGCCGACGAAACCACCGGCAACCTGATTGTTTACGACAACCCGACCGATGTCTTCACGGTGGACAGCAGCGGCCTGAACCGTACTGCCAACAATCCCTCCGGGCGCATCCGCGCGCTGCTTGCGCCGCGCAACAAGACCGGCGCTGCTGCGGTCACGCCCCCGCCGTCCGGACCGACGCCTACCCTGCGCCCCAGCACCACGCTGGGCAACGACAAAAAATAAACCTGCCTCAATGAATGTGCCCCCGGAAACCACTCCCGCCAGCCGCCTTGTTGCCAGCGGCCTGCAAAAATCCTACGGAAGCCGCAAGGTCGTCAAGGATGTCTCGCTAACCGTCCAGAAGGGCGAAGTGGTGGGGCTGCTCGGCCCCAACGGCGCCGGCAAGACCACCTCGTTTTACATGATCGTCGGGCTGGTGCGCGCCGACGCCGGCGAGATCACCATCGACGGCGAGTCGATCGAGCACATGCCCATCCACAAGCGCTCGCGCCTGGGCCTGAGCTACCTGCCGCAGGAAGCCTCGATTTTCCGCAAGCTCACGGTCGAGCAGAACGTGCGCGCCGTGCTGGAACTGCAGACCGATGACGCTGGCAAGCCGCTGGCGGCAGATGTGCTCAATGAGCGACTCGATACCCTGCTGCAAGACCTGCGCGTCGACCACCTGCGCGACTCGCCTGCGCCCGCGCTGTCCGGCGGTGAACGCCGCCGCGTCGAGATTGCCCGCGCACTGGCCACGCAGCCGCGTTTCATCCTGCTCGACGAACCGTTTGCCGGCATCGACCCGATCGCGGTGATCGAGATCCAGCGCATCATCGGCTTCCTGAAGTCGCGCGGCATCGGCGTGCTGATCACCGACCACAATGTGCGCGAAACCCTGGGTATCTGCGACCACGCTTTCATCATCAGCGACGGCGAGGTCCTGGCCACCGGCACACCGTCCGAAATCGTCAACAACGCCGATGTGCGCCGGGTTTATCTCGGTGAGCACTTCAAAATGTAGCCATGTCTCCCCCCCGTCGGAGGCTCACTTCGTGTAGCCTCTTCCCCCCTCAAGGGGGCTGCGCCTGCGGCCCGGCAAAGCCGGTTCCGCGGCCCACGCTTGAAAAATACATGCCACTTCCCTGGATGTTGGAGCTCTTGTGAAGCAGGGCCTGTCTCTTCGCGTCTCGCAGCACCTGGCGCTCACGCCGCAGTTGCAGCAGTCGATCCGGCTGCTGCAGCTGTCGACGCTGGAGCTGAGCCAGGAGGTCGAGCAGATGCTCGACGAGAACCCGTTTCTGGAAGTCTCCGAGGACGCCGCGCCGCGTGAGGACTTTGGCCTGGGCCAGACCGACACGCCGGTGAGCCAGGAGACGCGCGAGTTCGAGTCCACCACCGATGCGCCCAGCAGCATCCCGGACGACAGCGGCCCCTCCAGTACCAGTGACGCAGAGCCGAGCAGCGAAGCCAAGCTCGAAGAAAGCTGGGAAGGCGACGGCAGCGTCGAGACCGCGCCCGACGACAACGAGTGGGGCGGCGACGCCACGCCGCGCAAGAACAACAATGACGACAGCGATGTCGATGCGACCGAGCTGGCGCGCAGCCAGGAGTCGCTGCAGGACCACCTGCACCGCCAGGCGCTGTCGCTGCGCCTCTCGCCCGAGGGCAAGGCCGCGCTGCACTTCCTGATCGAATCGCTCAACGACGACGGTTACCTCGAAGACAGCCTCAGCTCACTGGCCGCCGGTCTGGCCGGCGACGACCTGGAGCAGCTCGAGGCGGTGGAGCATGAGTTTGCCGTGGCGCTCAAGCTGCTGCACCACATGGAGCCGGCCGGTGTCGGCGCGCGCAACCTGGCCGAGTGCCTGAGCCTGCAGTTGCTTGATTGCAAGAACAACGATGAAACCCGTGCCGCCATCGCGATGTGCCAGCAACCGATGGAGCTGCTGGCCAAGCGCGATGTCAAACGGCTCTCGCAGCTGTGCGGCTTTCCCGACGCGGTGATCAAGGGCGCGATTGCGCTGATCGGCCGGCTCGACCCGAAGCCAGGCCGGCGTTTTGTCAATGTCGAGCGCAACCTGGTGGTGCCCGACGTGCTGGTGGTCAAGTCCGGGCGCGGCTTCAAGGTTTCGCTCAACAGCGACGTGATGCCGCGTCTGCGCGTGCACGACATCTACGCCAATGCCATCAAGCAGAACAAGGGCCAGGGCGGCGCGGCGCTGCAGCAGCGCCTGCAGGAAGCGCGCTGGTTCATCAAGAACATCCAGCAGCGTTTCGACACCATCTTGCGTGTCAGCAGTGCGATTGTCGAACGCCAGAAAAACTTCTTCACGCATGGCGAACTGGCCATGCGCCCGCTGGTGCTGCGTGAAATTGCTGACGAACTCGGCCTGCACGAGTCGACGATCTCGCGCGTGACCACTGCCAAGTACATGAGCACGCCTTTCGGCACCTTTGAGCTCAAGTATTTCTTCGGCTCGGCGCTGGGCACCGAAACCGGCGGCAATGCGTCGAGCACGGCGGTGCGCGCGCTGATCAAGCAGTTTGTCGCGTCCGAGAGCCTGAAAAAACCGCTCAGCGACAACCAGATCTCTGAAATGCTCAAGGAGCAGGGCATCGAGTGCGCGCGCCGCACCGTTGCCAAGTACCGCGAGGCGCTGCGCATTGCGCCGGCGAACCTGCGTAAATCTTTATGAACCAACTGCAACTGTTTTTACCCTGCGCCGCCGGCGTCGAGGAGCTGCTGGCCGCTGAGGTCAAACACATCACAGGCAGCAGCGGCAAGGCCTGGCGCGCCGGCGTGCAGGTGGCCGGCTCCTGGCGCGATGCGCTGCAACTGAACCTGCACAGCCGTCTCGCCCAGCGCGTGCTGATCGAGCTGCAGCACAACAGCTACCGCAGCGAGCAGGATCTGTACAACGCCGCGGCGGCCGTGGCCTGGGAGATCTGGTTCACGCCCAAGCAGACCTTCAAGGTCGAGATCACCGCGCAGCACAGCCCGGTGACCAGCCTGAATTTTGCCGCGCTGAAAATCAAGGATGCGATCGCCGACCGCTTCCGCGACAAATACGATGTGCGGCCCGATGTCGACACACGCTGGCCCGACGTGCGCATCTACGCCCACCTGACCACCGACACCGTGACGCTGTACATCGACACCTCGGGTGAGCCGCTGTTCAAGCGCGGCTGGCGCGAGGACAAGGGCGACGCACCGCTGAAGGAAACCCTGGCCGCCGCCATGCTGGCTGCCAGCGGCTGGAGCGGTGAAAACGGCCTGTGCAAACAGGGTGTGGCGCTGTACGACCCCTGCTGCGGATCCGGCACCATCGTGATCGAAGCCGCGCAGGTGGCGCGCAACATCGCCGCCGGCATGGGCCGGCGTTTTGCGTTTGAAAAATTTGTGCCTTTCCAGTCGCATGTCTGGGAAGGCCTGCTGGACCAGGCCGAGGCCGCAATCACCGCACCGACCGCGCCGGTGTTCGGCAGCGACGTGTCTTTCCGCATGGTTGATTTTGCGCAACGCAATGCCGAACGCGCCGGCGTCGCCGACGTGGTGCAACTGCGCGGCGGCGACGCGCTGCAGCGCATGCCGCCCGCGCCTTCGGGTGTGATGCTGGTGAATCCGCCGTATGGCGAACGTATCGATGTGGCCGGTGTGGCCGGCATCCCGTCGGTGCAGGGGCGCGACCAGCGCCGCGCCACGCAGTTCCAGGGTGAGCCTATCGACGAGTTCGGCCAGCCGCTGGCGCGCGACCCCGCTGATACACGTGACGAAGCCGGCGACATGCCGCGGCGAGATCGCGGCGCCAACCCCAGCCGTGAGCAGGCGGTCAGCGACAGCGGCGAGCAGGTCGCCGACTTCTTCCCGCAACTGGCCAGCCACTGGAAGAAAAACTACGCCGGCTGGACCGCCCATGTGCTGACGCCCGACATGAAGCTGCCGCAGAAGATGCGCCTGAAGGAATCGCGCCGCGTGCCGATGTGGAACGGTCCGATCGAATGCCGCCTGTTCCGCTTCGACATGGTGGCCGGCTCGGCGCGCGAGAAAAAGCCTGCCGCCGCTTCCTGAGCCGCACGCCATGCCCCGGCCTTTCCGCTCGGGCTGAGCTTGTCGAAGCCTTCTACGCCCTCATTGACACCTCGTTTCGACAAGCTCAACGCGAACGGATCATGCAAAGAAGCCCCCAAGTCGTGGTGCTGGACACCAACATCGTGCTGGACCTTTTTGTGTTCAGGGATGTTGCCACCGCCCCGCTGTTGCAGGCCTTGCAGGACAGAGCGCTCGACTGGATCAGCACAGCGCCCATGCGTGAGGAACTCGAACGCGTGCTGGCTTATCCGCAGATTGTTCCGCGCCTGGCGCTTTACAAACTGCAGGCCGGCGATGTGCTGGCCGCCTTCGACCGCCATGCACGCATCGTGGATGCCGCCCCCAAGGCGCCGGTGAGCTGCAGCGATGCCGACGACCAGATTTTTATCGACCTCGCGGTGGCGCACCAGGCCTGGCTGCTGAGCAAGGACCAGGCCGTGCTTTCCATGCAAAAAAGGCTACTGGCCCTCGGCGCACGGGTGCTTTCAGCTATCAAAAGCGTAGCGTCTTGAGCTTTATTCTGCAGCCGGCGCGCGTTCGCCGGTGCTGGACACCTTGTCGTCCGGCTTGCTGACCGCGAAGCTGTGGGCGCTGGCCAGCGGCCAGTACAGCTTGAAGACCTGGTGCTGGCTGTCCAGGTCGGTCAACAGCGAACCCTCCTTGACCCGCATCACCAGGTTGGACAGCAGGCGCACTTCGGTGTCGTTGATGCGGCGCACGATGTGGTGCGCGCTCACGTCGTCGGTGTGATGCAGGCCGGCGGCTTCCAGCAGTTCCTTGAGCGCCTTCAGCGTGCTCTGGTGGTAGCGCCACACGCGCTCTGCCTTGTCGGGCACCACCAGTGCCTGCTGGCGCACAGCGTCCTGCGTGGTCACGCCGGTCGGGCAGTTGCCGGTGTGGCAGGTCTGCGCCTGGATGCAGCCCAGCGCAAACATGAAGGCGCGGCCCGAGTTGCACCAGTCGGCGCCCAGCGCCATCATGCGGGTGATATCGAAGGCGCTGATGACCTTGCCGGCGCAGCCGACGCTGATCCTGTCGCGCAGGCCCACGCCCAGCAGCGTGTTGTGCACCAGCAGCAGGCCTTCCTGCACCGGCGCGCCGACATGGTCGGTGAACTCCAGCGGCGCGGCGCCGGTGCCGCCCTCGGCGCCATCGACCACGATGAAGTCGGGCGTGATGCCGGTCTCCAGCATGGCCTTGACCATGGCAAACCATTCCCAGGGGTGGCCGATGCAGAACTTGAAGCCCGTCGGTTTGCCGCCCGAGAGCTCGCGCAGACGCGCGATGAACCGCATCATCTCCACCGGCGTCGAAAACGCGCTGTGCGAAGACGGCGACACGCAGTCCTTGCCGAAGGGTACACCGCGCGCAGCGGCGATCTCGGCCGTGACCTTGGCGCCCGGCAGTATGCCGCCGTGGCCGGGCTTGGCGCCCTGGCTCAGCTTGAGTTCGATCAGCCTGACCTGCGGGTCCGCGGCCGCGGCCGCAAATTTGTCGGCGCTGAAACTGCCGTCATCGTTGCGGCAGCCGAAGTAACCCGAGCCGATCTCCCAGATCAGGTCGCCGCCATGCACGCGGTGGTGCTGCGAGATCGAGCCTTCGCCGGTGTCGTGCGCAAACCGGCCTTTGTGGGCGCCGCCGTTGAGCGCCAGGATGGCGTTGGCCGACAGCGCGCCGAAACTCATGGCCGAGATGTTGAAGATGCTGGCGCTGTA
>JAZKGR010000005.1:0-26605 GCA_040385775.1 Pseudomonadota bacterium | reverse complement strand
GCAGGCCGCTGGTTTTCTCTTCCAGCAGCAGGCCGCGCGCATAAAATTGCGCCAGGCGGCCGAGCTTGGCGCCATCGTCAAACAGGCCTGCATTGAAAAAATAGGGGCTCATGCGCCCGGCCTTGGTCTTGAACTCGCCAAAGCGCAGCACGCCGGCGGCAATGGCAAACTGCACGAACTCCTGCGCCAGCGCACGGCCCTCGTCGTTTTGCACGTCGCCCTGTAACTGCTTGTCGCCGGCCTGCCCTGGCTTTCCCGTTGTTTTGCTCATTGGAGTCCCATGTTTAAGTTGACCAGCCTGAACCTCAACGGCATCCGTTCCGCCGCCACCAAGGGCATGCCCGAATGGGTGGCCCAGACCCAGCCGGATTGTATTTGCATGCAGGAGCTCAAGGCCCAGGCGGCCGACGTGGCCGGGCGCTTCGAGGAGATCGCCGGCCTCAAGGGGCACTTTCACTTCGCCGAGAAAAAGGGCTACTCCGGCGTGGCCGTTTACAGCCGCCATGAACCCAGCGACGTGATCACCGGCTACGGCTCGCATGAGTTCGATGCCGAGGGCCGTTACGTCGAGTTGCGTTTTGACCGCCCAGGCCGCAAGCAGTCGCCCAAACTGTCCATCATCAGTTGTTACTTCCCGAGCGGTTCGTCGGGTGAGGAGCGCCAGGCCGCAAAATTCCGCTTTCTCGCGGAGTTCTACCCCTACCTCGCCAAGCTGAAAGCGACCCGCGACTTCGTGCTGTGCGGCGACATCAACATCGCGCACCAGGAGATCGACCTGAAAAACTTCAAGGGCAACAAGAAGAACAGTGGTTTCCTGCCTGAGGAGCGCGCGTGGATGAGCGAACTGTTGCGGGACGCCGAGCTGGCCGATGAAGCCATTGAAGAGATGACCGATGGCACCGGCCAGCCCACGACAAAAGCCACACGCGGCGGCGGCATCGTCGATGTCTACCGCAAGCTGCAGCCCGCCACCACCGACGAGGCCTACACCTGGTGGAGCAACCGCGGCCAGGCTTACGCGAAGAATGTCGGCTGGCGGCTGGACTACCAGTTTGCAACCCCAAGCGTTGCATCGTTAGCGAAGACGGCTGTCATATACAAGGATCAAAAATTCAGCGACCACGCGCCGCTGACTGTTGAATACGATTTCAAGCTTTGAATGATCCTGTCTGGGTGCCTGCTAGCATGGGTCCGGCACGAGTTCTGGTGCAGGCTTGGCGCACTGGACAACGTTGGCCGGCTTTGCTTGGGCAGCGGTGCTTTTTGCTGCCGAGACGACACGCTTTTGGCCTGATACGGCCTGGGAAATTCGCTTCATGATTCGCTCCGGAAAGGATTAACCCCAGTCAGGCCAAACCTATGGCCAGACCAAACTTGCGAAGCGAGCGATACCGGGTGGGGAAAGAGAAAATGATACGCCCGCTTAAAGCGAGCGTATGACTGCGGACGTGGTCCGCGAGGCAGTCAGATTGAAGACGGTACAGAGCGAGAAACTCATGCGTCGAACGTAGGCGGAAAGACGCCGCATGTCAAGATGTGAAACACCCAGAGCTATAGAAGACGACGCTGAAAAAGCCACCGATTCATGACAGCGCTCGAAGTCCACATGGGCCGTACTGTCCGACCTCAACGGTTACGAAGCACCATCAATCAAATCCAGCACTCCGAGCGAGTCTTGACCTCATAGGCTGAGCAGCCAGTCTCCATGAGGGAATACGGTCCACACGGAGCCGGCGCACCTTGACGGCACGAACCGTGGTCGCCGCGAATCGCCTCAGTTGCCAGGCAATTTCACGGCCAGGAGATCGACCTGCTCTATCGCGGGTGGGTTGCTGAGCAACGCTGCCGCGTTGGCCATCAAAGCGGCTGCAATGGGACCGTCCAGGTGAGCTTGACGACCAGCCTCGTCGGCAAATGTGTCGAAGATTCCGAATGTCGAAGGTCCGAACTGCAAGGCAAACCAGGAGGTCGTTCCGGACTCAGCGTTGGCGAGCGGCAGTGCGCTGGCGAGGAAATCGGCGACAGCGGCCTCCTGACCTGGCTTGGCTTCAAGACGTGCGAACAAGGCAAGTTTGGACATGGCGTGTTTCTTTCATGAATAGCAGTTGATGAAGCCGCAAGTCTCCGCTCTGCACTTCCGTTACGCGAGTGGCAAAATAGCCAACTTTGATACTGTTACTGCCATGCGCGTCCACATTCTCGTTCTTAACGGCGTCTTCGATTTGGGACTCGCGTCTCTAACCGACACGCTCAGTACGGCCAACCAGTTGGCTGGCCTGCTCGAAGACATGCCGGCACCTATCGTCGTGACGCTGGTAGGCGTCCGTCAGCGAGTAAGCACCGCGCAAGGACTGAACGTGCCGGTCGTCCCGGTGAGCAGCGCCTCCGCCCCCGATGTCGTGCTAGTGCCCGCGCTCGGTGCCAAGATGCCGGAGGCGCTCGCGTCGCGCCTCGAACTTAAAGATGTCGCCGATGCCGCTGGCGCACTGCAGCAGTGGTCGGCATCCGGCGCGACCGCTGGCGCCGCCTGCACAGGCACATTCGTGCTAGCGGAGAGCGCTTTACTCGACGGCCGGAGCGCCACCACATCTTGGTGGCTAGCGCCGATGTTCCGGCAGCGCTATCCGCTCGTGACGCTCGACGAGTCGCGCATGCTGGTGAACGCGGCAGGCTGCGTCACGGCCGGCGCCGCACTCGCCCACATCGATTTAGGGTTAAGCGTGGTCCGCAGCTGCAGCCCCGCGCTGGCCTCGCTGACTGCCCGCTATCTGCTGGTCGAGGCACGTGGCTCACAGGCGGAGTTCATCATCCCCGACCACCTGTACCATGCCGATCCTGTGGTGGAGCGCTTCGAGGGATGGGCGCGGCAACGCCTGGCCCGAGGGTTCTCGCTCGACGAGGCGGCCATCGCCATCGGTGCGAGTAAGCGCACGCTGGCGCGACGTATGCATAGCGTGCTGGGCAAGACGCCGCTGTCCTACTTTCAGGATCTCCGCGTGGAGCGAGCCGTGCATCTGCTGCGCACTAGCAACGAGAGCATTGACCAAATCGCCGCGCAGATCGGCTACGCCGAAGGGGTGACATTACGTGCCTTGCTGCGGCGCAAGCTGGGCCGTGGCGTGCGAGAGTTGCGCGCTGAAGTCTGAAGATTTCCTCGATGGCCGGACTCGCTTTCAGTGCCTAAAAGTTGCGGTTCGTGACGAGTTCACAGTTCAAGCCTTTACAGTTGCTGACGGACTTGAGTGAGGGGGTTTGACACACCTCGTCGAGCGACTAAACAGCGTGGCTGATAGCGGACGCGGACAGCCTCCGGCCTGAGGCACCCCACACTTGCAATAGAAGAGGCCCGCCAAAACGTCAGCCATGACCCCGCGTATGCGTGGTATCCCGGTACGATTGTCCAGAGCGACATGCACTTTCCCCCAAAGCTCATCAGTGATGACACGGGGGAAGTAGTCGAGCACGGGATCGCCGAGTGCTTCCAGCGAGCCGTCGACCATTTGTTTGGGCTGCCACTCTCCTAACACGCGACGGTCGCGGACCAACCGGCTAACCTGTGTGTGCTCCCAACGCGTATTTGTATTGGCTCGGTCCCGCCATGGAAGCGTCCACCCTTCGGCATTGGCGGTTCTCGCTATGGCGATGCCTCCCAGCCCACCCGCCACATGCTCAAAGACTTTACGCACGGACTCCGCCTTTGCCTCGTCCAACTCCCAGCCTTGCCGGTCTTCTCGTGGATACGCCCATCCCGGCCCGTGCCCATGCGAAACAACCGCCAAGCCAGCGTCCCGCTTTTTTGCAAAGGCTGCTCGCACGCGCATCGCCTTCGTAGCGCTTTCCTCATGGGCACGGGCGAACAACAGCACGGACAGCATGAAGTTCATGGTGTCGTTGATATTTTCTCGGTTCCACTCCTTGCCATCCAGTAGCGAGACCACCCTGATGCCCGCTTGGACAATTGACGTAAGTAGGGTAATCGCTTCCGTCAGGTGGTTCCGAGATAGGCGACCCAGGCTTTCCACCAACAAAATGGAGCCGCTGGGCACCTTTCCGCCCTTTGCCGCCAGCAGGAACGTCGCTAGCGCTCCGTCCGTGGCGTTTTCCCCCGTGTACGCCGAAGTGGCCATGTCGGATAGCTCGAACTCCTCGTCGAGTTCGTAGCCGTGTTCAACGCACCATGCCCGCGCTGATGCAGTCTGCCGTTCGAGGCTGTGGCCGTGCGCTTGACGGCCTGATGAGAAGCGACGGTAGGAGTAAACGCGGGTGGTAGTCATGCCCGCATTTTGCGGGTTTTTTGACGCATCATTATCACTTGGCGACGGAGCGAATCGCAGCACTAGCTCGGACTGCCGCCATCTACAAGGACCAAAAGTTTTCAGATCATGCGCCTTTGACCGTTGAGTACGACTTCGCCCTGTAAGATGAATTAAAGGATGTGGGTTTTTTGCACCAGCATCTACCACCTCGCGACGCCTGCACTGGCGGCATTGGCCAAAAGCGAAACCATCTACAAGACGCAACGCTTCTCCGACCACGCGCCCATCACGGTGGACTACGCGCTCACGCTGTGAGCACCTCCGGTCGCGGCTGAAACACCCACAGCTGTAAGGCGTGATCTAGAGCCTGTAGGGAGCGCCCTACAGAAGAAAAATCGCATGATTTGAAACCCTTTCCGTGGCACGCAGTTTGCATGCTAACCCTTGGCGCGACCATCCCGTTTGCGCAGCAGGCTTTGTCTCATCAGCCTTCACTCAAGGAATATTGCATGACTTCCACACGCCGCTCCATGTTGACCCGGGCCTCTGTCGCCGCCGCTGCCGGCACCGCGCTCGGCTTTCCGATGATTGCCCGCGCCCAGCAGAACTTCAGCTGGAAGATGACCAGCGCCTACGGCAAGGGCTCGCCTTTTTACATGGAAGGTCCGGGCAGCGCGACCGACCTGGCCAAACGCATCGACGTCATGTCGGGCGGGCGGCTGAAGATCCAGGTCTTCGGCGCAGGTGAACTGATCCCGGCGCTGGAAGGTTTCGACGCCGTGCGTGCCGGCACCGTCGAGATGAACCACGCCAACAGCTACTTCTGGACCGGCAAGACCTTTGCGGCCCAGTATTTCACCGCCGTGCCTTTTGGCCTGAACTTCCAGGGCATCAACGGCTGGCTCTACGACGGCGGTGGCCAGCAGCTCTGGAACGAGGTGTATGCACCCTTCGGCATGGTCGCCATGCCCTGCGGCAACACCGGTGTGCAGATGACCGGCTGGTTCAAGAAGGAGATCAAGTCCAGCGCCGACCTCAAGGGCCTGAAGATGCGCATCCCCGGCCTGGCCGGTCGCGTGTACGCGGCGCTCGGCGTGGATGTGAAGCTGCTGCCCGGCGGCGAAATTTTTCCGGCGCTGGAGCGCGGCGTGATCGACGCGGCCGAGTTTGTCGGCCCCTTCCAGGACCGCAAGCTGGGCCTGCACAAGGCGGCCAAGTACCTCTACACCACCGGCTGGCACGAATCGGCCACGGTGTCCGAACTGCTGATCAACAAGGCCGCCTGGGACAAGCTGCCCAAGGACCTGCAGGCCGTGGTCGAAAACGCCTCCGCTGCCTGCAATGTCATCAGCGAGGCCTGGTGCCAGCGCAACAACGCCGAGGCCATGGACGACCTGGTGAAGAACCAGGGCGTGATCGCCAAGCCGCTGCCTGCCGAGGTGCTCAAAAAGCTGCGCGAAGTCACCAACCAGGTGCTGGCCGAAGCCGTCGCCAAGGATGCGATGACCAAAAAAGTGCACGACTCCTACATGGCGTACAAGAAGAAGTACGACGCCTGGGCCGGCTACAGCGAAGGCCCGTACCACGACAAGATCCTGACGGCCTGATCCGGTCATGACAAATGCAAAAACTGCCGGCGCTGCAGGGGGCGCCGCCGGGCCGGCCCGCGCCTTCGTGGCGCGCGTTGAGCGCACGGTAGACCTGATCGGCCGCGCCGCTTCCTGGCTCACGCTGGCCATCGTTGTGTTGATGGCCATCGACGTGTTGATGCGTTATGCCTTCAGCATCGGTTCGGTCTGGGCGCAGGAGCTTGAGTGGCACCTGCTGGCGCCGCTGGTGCTGTTCGGCATGACCTACGCGCTACTCAAGGGTGAACATGTGCGCGTCGATGTGTTCTACGCGCGTTATTCACCGCGCACCCAGGCGGCGGTCGATCTGCTGTCGGCCTTGCTGGCCGTCGCCATGGCGGCGCTGGTGATCCGTTACTCGATCCAGTTCGTGAGCCAGTCCTATGTGATCAACGAAATTTCGTCCGATCCCGGCGGCCTGACGCACCGCTGGGTGCTCAAGGCGCTGATCCCGGTCGGGTTTGCGGTATTCGGCCTGATGGCCACAGCGCAGGGTGTCAGCGCCGCGCTGCGCCTGTTCAGCCCGCAGCTGCCTGCAGCACCGGAGGACCGGCCATGAGCATGAACGAATGGCTGGCGATCGGCCTGCTGATCGGTTTTTTCCTGATGCTGATGGGCGGCATCCCGGTCGGCATCACGCTGGCCGCCAGCGGCTTCATTTTCGGCTTCATGGGTTTCGGCGAGACGCTGTTCAACCTGCTGCCGGCACGCATTTACGGCGTGGTCGCCAACTACCAGTGGCTGGCGATCCCGCTGTTTGTGTTCATGGGCGTGATGCTGGAAAAATCGCGCCTCGCCGAAGACCTGCTCGATGTGATCGGCCATCTGGCCGGCGGGCTGCGCGGCGGCATGGCGCTGGGCATCATCGGCGTCGGTGTGCTGATGGGCGCCACCACCGGCATCGTCGGCGCGACCGTGATCACACTGGGCCTGCTGACCCTGCCGACCTTGCTGCGGCGCGGCTACGACCCGGCGATTTCCTGCGGCGCGATCTGCGCCTCGGGCACGCTGGGGCAGATCATCCCGCCCAGCCTGGTGCTGATCCTGCTGTCCGACATCATGCAGCTGTCGGTGGGTACGCTGTTTGCCGCCGCGGTGTTTCCGGGCCTGATGCTGGCCGGGCTGTATGTGGCCTGGATCGTGGTCTACGGCATGATCCGTCCCGATTCCATGCCGCCGGTGCCGCAGGCCGAACGCGACGCCGTGTCGCGCGCGCAGCTGTGGCTGCGTGTGCTCAAGGTGGCGCTACCGCCTGTGGCGCTGGTGCTGTCGGTGCTGGGCTCCATCATCGGCGGCGTCGCCGCGCCGACCGAGGCCGCGTCCATGGGCGCGCTGGGTTCCATCCTGGTGGTGGCGCTGGCGCGCCGTCTTTCGCTGGCAGTGCTGCGCGATGTGATGCAGACCACTACGCGCATCTCGGCCATGGTGCTGTTCATCCTGATCTGCTCGCAGGTCTTCAGCCTGGCGTTTCGCGGCCTGCAGGGTGAAAAACTGATCGAGGACCTGTTCGCGTTTTTGCCGGGCGGCATCAACACCGCGATCTGGTTCCTGATGGGCCTGATCTTCGTGCTCGGCTTCTTCATCGAGTGGATAGAAATCAGCTACATCGCCGTGCCGCTGTTTCTGCCGATCTTTGCAGCAGCCGGTGTGGACATGGTCTGGCTGGCGATGATGATCACCGTCAACCTGCAGACCTCGTTCCTCACACCGCCTTTTGGCTGGGCGCTGTTTTTCCTGCGCGGCGTCGCGCCGCCGGAAATCACTACTCGGCACATCTACCTCGGCGTGATTCCGTTCGTGGTGCTGCAGATCCTGGGCATCGTGCTGGTCTTTTTCTTCCCGGCGATTGCGACCTGGCTGCCCAAGGCCATCGGCTGGTAAGGCGTACGGCATCACCTGTGGTCGGCAGATGCTATTAAAAACGTAGCTGTCTCCTCCCGCCAGTCATGGGCCAACGGCCTTTTTGATACATAAATACAGGGCGCCTGCGCGGAGCGCGCAGGCGCGCCCGGCTGAGGCGCGGGCAAGGTGCCACCGATGCTCAGCGACGCTTTCATCACTTGGCACGCCCCTTGCATCTCATCTTGTACACAAGTATGGATGCTTTAAATTGGTGCACCCCCTCATGAACCTCGATTCCGCCAAATGCGACCCGGCCTGGGCGGATGAGGCCTGGATCCACAAACCGGCGCAAGCTGTCCTGTCGGCAACGGAGGGGGCGGGGATTGGTCCGCTCGCGGGCTTGCGCTTTGCCGTCAAGGACAATATTGATGCCGCCGGCCTGCCCACGACGGCGGCCTGCCCGGCCTTTGCCTATACGCCACCGGTCAACGCTGCGGTTGTGCAAAAGCTGCTCGATGCTGGTGCACAGCTCATCGGCAAAACCAACCTCGATCAGTTTGCCTGCGGCCTGAACGGCACGCGCTCGCCGTTTGGCGCCGTACCCAATGCGATCAATCCGCTGTATGTCTCCGGTGGCTCCAGTTCCGGCTCGGCCCATGTGGTGGCCACTGGCCAGGTGGACTTTGCGCTGGGCACCGACACCGCGGGCTCCGGCCGCGTACCGGCCGGTCTGAACAACATCGTCGGCCTGAAGCCTTCGCGCGGCCTGATCAGTGCGCGCGGCGTGGTGCCGGCCGCGCAAAGTGTGGACTGTGTCTCCATCTTCGCGCGCACTGTCGCCACCGCCGTGCGTGTTCTGGAAACCGCCATGGGCCATGACCCGCTGGACGCGTACTCGCGCAAACTGGTGCTGGCCAGCCAGCCCTTCCCTGCCGCCTTTCGATTTGGCGTGCCGTCGGCGCCGGAGTTTTACGGAGATGCTGCCGCCGAGGCGGCGTTCGGAGACGCCATCGCCCGCCTGCAGGCCATGGGCGGCACCGCCGTGCCCGTTGACTTCCGCCCGCTCGCCGAGGTGGCGTCTCTGCTGTATGAAAGTGCGCTGGTCGCCGAGCGTTACACCGCCATCCGGGGTTTCTTCGATGCCCACGAAAGTGATGTCGTCGAGCCGGTTCGCAGCATCATCGCCGCCGGCCGCAATTACAGCGCTGCCGATCTTTATGAGGTGCAGACCCGGGTCAAACTGCTGGGCCAGCGGGCTGATGCCATGTGGGCGCAGACTGATTTCCTGCTGGTGCCGACCGCACCCACGCATTACACGATTGCGCAGATGCAGCAGGACCCGGTGGCGCTGAACCGCAAGCTCGGCGCCTACACCAACTTTGTCAACCTGCTCGACTACGCAGCGCTGTCGGTGCCCAGTTCGATGCGGGCAGACGGCCTTCCGTTTGGCATCACGCTGATCGGACCCTGCGGCAGCGACTGGCAACTGGCCGGGTTGGGGCAGCGTTACCACCATCAGACAGGTTTACCTCTGGGCGCGACCGGCCAGCCGCTGCCGACGATGGTGCCGATCGCTGGCCTGCGACGCACGCAAGCGACGGTTCGCGTCGCCGTGGTGGGCGCACACCTCTCGGGCATGCCCCTCAACGGACAACTGACCGAACGCGGCGCGACGCTGGTTTGCACCACTGAAACCGCAGCGCACTACAGGCTGTATGCCTTGCCCGGCACCACACCACCCAAGCCCGGCCTGCTGCGTGTGGCGCCCAATGAGGGTGTACGTATCGCACTAGAAATCTGGGACATGCCGCTGGCCGAGTACGGCTCATTTGTCGCGCTGATTCCCGCGCCGCTGGGCATAGGCACGCTGGAACTCGGCGACGGCAGCAGCGTGCAGGGTTTTGTCTGCGAGGCCCAGGCCCTGCAGAACGGTGCCCGTGACATTTCCCACCATGGCGGCTGGCGTGCCTATATCCAGTCGCTCAATCCCGTGGCGGCCTGAGCCTTTCGACACCTCTTCTACCAACCATTTTTCACCCAAGGAGTTCCCATGAGCATTCCCAGCACAATGTCCCCCGCTGCCACCGCCACCCGCAGGAAAGCCCTGGTCACCGGCGCCTCCCTGCTTGGCGTGCTGGGCATGCCCGCCATCGTGCGCGCCCAGACGGCGCCCAAGGTCCGCATCGGCTACTGGCCCATCGCCGCCGGCCTGCCGTTTTACGCGGCGATCGAGCTGGGCTATTTCAAGGAAGCCGGCCTGGACGTGGAGCCGCTCAAATTTGCAGGTGCGCAGCAGGTCATGGAAGCCGTGCTGTCGGGTCGCTCCGACGGCACTGCCAACGGCACCGGCTCGGCCAACATCGCCATTGGCGAACTGGCCCAACCCGGCACCTTCAAGATTTTCTGTTCCAACCCGAGCAATGTGAAAAACGTGCTTGACGAGGTCATCGTGCCCGTGGCCAGCCCGGCCAAGGTAATGGCCGACCTCAAGGGCAAGCGCATTGGCTCCGGCCCCGGCATCCAGAACGTGACCTTGGCCAAGACCGTGCTGGAGCGCGGCGGTGCAACGGGCGCGACGGTGGTCGAGTTGCCGATCGGCCAGCATGTGGCCGCGCTCGCCGCCGGGCAGATCGACGGCGCCTACACGCTGGAGCCCACCGGCACCATTGGCCGAATGAACGGCACCACACGCGTGCTTGAGGCCGGCGTGATTGCGCGTTATGTGCTGGGTGATCCGATGGCGCCGTGGTTTGGCGGCTCGGCCTCGCTGTCGTCCGACTTCATCAAGAAGAACCCGGATGCCGCCAAAAAATTTGTCGCCGCCTACGGCAAGGGCGTCGCCTACGTTCGCAGCAAGCCGGTTGAGGCGCGCCAGTATCTCAAGGGCTACACCCCGATCGAAGGCGCACTGACCGCTGAGGTGCCGCTGGCGGCCTACACCATGTACAACGAGTTCAAGCCAGCGGATGTCGCGCACTTTCAGAAGTTTTTTGACCTGTTCTCGGAGAAAGGCATCTTCAGTTCACGCCTCATGGTGGACTCGATGCTCTACAAGGGCTGAACGTGATGGATGGCACCTCCTCCGTGACCGCGGCGCCAGCAGCGCCCGCCAAGCCCTGGGCACCGCCTGCCAGCACACCGACAGCCGTGGTGCAACGCACGCCGACGCTGGACAGGGCCCTGCCCTTCATCGGCCCGGTGGTGCTCTTCATCATCTGGGACCTGGTCGTTCGCCTAGGTTTCATCAAGGCCATCCTGCTGCCGCCGCCGCTGGACGCGATGGGTGCGCTGGTCAGTGGCCTGGCCGGTGGGCCGCTGCTCAAGGACTTTGCGGTCACTGTCTGGCGCACCGTGCAGGCCTTCATGATTGCTGCAGCCGTGGGCATGCCACTGGGCGTGCTGCTGGGCAGCAACGAGAAGGCCTACCGCAGCGTCGAGTTCCTGATCGACTTTTTCCGTTCCACACCTTCTTCGGCGCTGATCCCGCTGTTTTTGATGATCTTCGGCGTGTCTGACATCAACAAGGTGGCGATTGCCGCTTTCGGCGCGCTGCTGATCGTGGTCTTCAACAGTGCGTACGGCGTGATCAATGCGCGCAAGCAGCGTGTGATGGCGGCCAAGGTCATGGGTGCCTCGCGCTGGCAGGTGTTCAAGGATGTGCTGGTCTGGGAAAGCCTGCAGCCGAGTTTTGTCGGCCTGCGTTCGGCGGTGTCGATGGCGCTGGTGATCGTGATTGTTGCGGAGATGTTCATCGGCGCCGACACCGGCCTGGGCAACCGCATCATCAACTCGCAGCAGGTGATGAACGTGAAGGACATGTATGCGTCCATTCTGGCCGCCGGTGCGCTGGGTTATGCGCTCAACATCTTCTTCCTGGTGCTCGAGCGGCGCATCGTGCACTGGAGCGGCAGATGATGTTGCCCCCACGTTCGCTCACTTTCCTGTTCATCCATGGTCCCCTCAGGAGCTTGACATGTCCGCTGTAATCAACGCCCCGGTGTTTGCCGATGTGCCCGTGCGCGAGTTCCAGCCAGGGCCGGCCGGCACGCACATCACCATCCGTGGCCTGACCAAATATTTCGCCGGATGGCCGCTGTATGAAGATTTCAACCTTGACATCCCGAAACACAAGATCGTCTCGGTGTTCGGTCCCAACGGCTGCGGCAAGTCCACGCTGATCAACATGATTGCCGGGCTGGTGCCCATCGACGCCGGGGAAATCCTGTTCGACGGCAAGTCGCTCAAGGACACCAAGATCGGCTACGTGTTCCAGAACTACCGCGAAGCGATGTTCCCGTGGATGCGCACCATTGACAACATTGCCTACCCGCTCAAGCTCGAAGGTAAATCCAAGGCCGAGGTGGACAGGCGCATGGCCGAGCTGGTCGCCTCCTTCGACGTCAAGTTCGACCTCAACCGCTACCCTTATGAACTTTCCGGTGGCCAGCAGCAGACCGCGTCCATCATGCGGGCGCTGGCCAACAACCCGGAGGTGCTGTTCCTGGACGAGCCGTTTTCGGCACTGGACTTCGAGATGACGCTGTTCATCCGCGAGAAGCTGCAGGAAGTTTTCATGCAGACCGGCACCACCATGCTGCTGGTGTCGCACGACCTGGAAGAAGCGGTCTACCTGGCCGACCAGGTCCTGCTGCTGACCAAGCGGCCGACCCGGGTTGCGGAGATACTGCCCTACAACGATGCCCGGCCGCGCACGGTGGAGACGCTGTCCGAGCCTGGCTTCATCAGCACCAAGAAGTTGAGCCTGGAAATCTTCCAGCGTGAAGTGCGGCGCTGAGTTCTCTGGAGAAACAATGGACGAGGAAAAAATTGCGGCCTATGTCGGCGGCACGGCCGCCGTGCTGGGCCTGCCGCTGGCGCCGGAGCGTGCGGCGCGGGTTGTTGCCCACCTGCAGCGCACCGCCGCCATGGCCGCCCTGCTGGATGCCGCGCCGCTGGCGCCGCACGATGAACTGGCTGAAATTTACAGCCCGGCAGCCTTCCCGCCCACGGATGACGAGGGCCAGCAGCTATGAAAACCATAGCGTTTGACGCTTCTGCCATGGCCCTTGCGGTGGCCGCCGGGGAAGTCAGTGCGCGCGAGTTGGTGGACGCCAGCCTGGCGCACATCGCAGCCACCGACGGCCAGATCAATGCCTTCACCGAAATAACTGCGGCACGCGCCCGCGCAGAGGCCGACGCGGTGGACGCGCAGCGGGCCCGCGGCGAGACCCTCGGGCCGCTGGCCGGTGTGCCTTACGCGGTAAAGAACCTGTTTGACATCGAGGGCCTGACCACCGTGGCTGGCTCGAAGGTCAACCAGGGCCTGCCGGCAGCTTCGGCCGACGCGGTGCTCGTCACGCAAATGAAAACCGCCGGCGCGGTGCTGGTGGGCGCACTCAACATGGACGAATACGCCTACGGCTTCACTACCGAAAACACGCACTACGGGCCCTGCCACAACCCGCACGACCTGACGCGGGTTGCCGGCGGCTCCTCGGGCGGCTCGGGTGCAGCGGTCGCGGCCGGGCAAGTGCCGGTGACGCTGGGCTCCGACACCAACGGCTCCATCCGTGTGCCTTCATCGCTGTGCGGCGTCTGGGGGCTCAAACCCACCTTCGGCCGACTGTCGCGCCGCGGCACCTATCCCTTCGTGCACAGCATCGACCACCTCGGGCCGATGGCCAGCAGCCTGGCCGGCCTGGGCCTGGCCTACGACGCGCTGCAGCAGCCCGATCCGCTCGACCCCGGAAGCCATGCGCTGCGTGTGCAGCCGGTGTCGCCAGCCCTGGGCAGAGGGATCAACGGCCTGCGCATCGGTGTACTCGGCGGCTACTTTCATGACAACGCCGGCCCCGACGCCCGCGAGGTGGTGGCGCTGGCCGGCCGCACCCTGGGCGCACAGTCAGAGGTGTTGTGGCCCGACGCCGCGCTGGCGCGTGCAGCGGCCTTCATCATCACCGCGAGCGAGGGCGGCAGCCTGCACCTGGACGATCTGCGCACGCGCGCCGACGACTTCGAGCCGCTGTCGGTTGACCGCTTCATCGCCGGCGCCTTGCAGCCGGTGGACTGGTACCTGCGCGCGCAGCGCTTTCGACGCGCCTACCGCGACAAGGTCAATGCCCTGTTCAAGGACTGGGATGTGCTGCTGACACCGGCCACCCCCGTCAGCGCGACCGTGATCGGCACCGAGTGGCTGGAACTCAACGGCGTGCGGCAGCCCTGCCGTGCTGCCATGGGCCTGCTGACCCAGCCGATTTCATTTGCCGGCTGCCCGGTGCTTGCCGCGCCGATGTGGCCGGCGGGCACGGGCAACTTGCCCTTGGGCGTGCAGATCATCGCGGCACCCTGGCGTGAGGATTTGGCCTTCCGTGCGGCGCAGGTACTGCTTGAGGCCGGCGTGGCGCATGTTCAACCCGTCTCCCTGTGAAGCCATGAACCCCACCCTCGCCATCAATCTCCCCGACGTCCTGGCCGAAGTCACGGCCGCGTTTGCGCGTTACGAGGATGCGCTGGTCAACAACAAGGTGGAGGTGCTCGACGAGTTGTTCTGGAACAGCCCGCACACCCTGCGTTACGGCGCGACCGAAAACCTCTACGGCTACGCCGCCATCCAGGAATTCCGCGCCGGGCGGCCCGCACAGGGGCTGCAGCGCAGCCTGCTCAAAACCGTGATCACCACTTATGGCACCGACATGGCGACCGCCAACGTCGAGTTCCAGCGCGCCGGCAGCGCCAAAACCGGCCGGCAGAGCCAGACCTGGATGCGCACGCCCGAGGGTTGGCGTGTCGTCGCCGCCCACGTGAGTCTGCTCGCATGAAGAGCAGCCAGCCGGGCCTATGATGGTCAACTCATGAACAGCCTTCTGCCCCTCGTGCATCCGGCGCCTTATGGCGCAGAGAAGGCGCCGCGCTTTTCGCGCGCCGACGAAGTGTATGAACAACTCAAGCGCGATGTGTCCGAGTTCAAGCTGGTGCCGGGCGACCGTTTTACCGAAACCGAGCTCAGCGAGCGTCTGGGCGTGTCGCGCACGCCGGTGCGCCAGGCACTGTTCAAGCTGCAACAGGAAGGTTTTGTCGAGGTGCTGTTTCGCAGTGGCTGGCGCGTGTTGCCTTTTGATTTCGACCAGTTTGAAGAGCTGTACGACCTGCGCATGGTGCTGGAAACCACGGCGGCGCACCGGCTCTGCGAAAACGCCCTGAAAGTCAAGCCGGCGGTGCTGGATGAGCTCGCGGCCATCTGGCTAGTCAGCCCGGAACAGCGCAGCAGCGACACGGTGCAGGTGGCGCAGTGGGACGAGGCGTTTCACTGCGCGCTGGTGACCGCGGCCGGCAACGCCGAGATGGCGCGGATACACCGCGACGTGACCGAGCGCATACGCGTGATCCGCCGGCTCGACTTCACCAAGCAGCCGCGCATCGACGCCACCTACGAGGAGCACGCCAAGATCCTCAAGGCGATCCAGCGCAAGCGCGGCGATCAGGCCGCGCTGCTGCTGCGCTCACACATCCAGACCAGCCAGGCCGAGGTGCGCAAGATCACCTTGCATCAGGTGCATCTGGCGCGACAAATCGGGGCCGGAACGGGCTGAGGTGACCCGCAGCGAAGGTCTACCCTTCCACCACACTGCGTGAAATCACCGGCGGTGTCTCGGGCAGATGAAACGCCAGCTTGCGGTCGCGCAGCGCCACATCGCCGGTGGTCACGCGGTCAAAGCGCCGCAAGTGCTCGGTCCAGGATTCGTCGGTGATCTGCTCGATGTAGCGGCCAGGGTCGGAAATATCGCGCAGCAGTTCCCACGCGAGCGCGCCCTGGCGCAGGCGGCTGCGCCGGCTCTCCTGCATCACGGCGCGAAATTCCGCCGCCTTGGCCGGATCAATCTGGTACTCGATGGTGACGCGCACATGCCCGGTCAGGGGCGGCGCGGCCGCGCTGGGCGCCTTGAACTCGTGTGACGGGGTCATGTCTTCTTCGATGCTGCGGTCCCTGAAGAACCACTGCGTGGCAAAGTTCGCCAGGGCGCCCGTCAAGGCGGCCACCAGCATGGCGGTCGGCACGCTGCTCAGCGTCGCCACTTGGCCCCAGACGGCTGCGCCAGCGGCGCTGGCGCCCATGATGGCCATCTGGAAGATCGACATGCCGCGGGCCCGCACCCAGTCAGGCAGCGCCACCTGGGCTGACACGCTCAAGGTGTTGGCGGTGGCCAGCCAGGCCGCGCCGGCCAGCGCCATCGCCGGCGACGCGACATAAATGTTGGGCGCCAGCGCCACCAGCGCGGTGGCGCCTGACTGCAGCAGCACGCCACCGAGCACCAGCGCATCGCGCGAGAAGCGCTGGCGCAGCCGCGGCAACGCAAACACCAGTGCGATCGCACCAAAGCCCATGGAGGCCAGCAGCAGCGTGAAGGTACCGGCGCCGCCGCCCAGGCCGCGCGCCACCAGCGGCAGCAGGGCCAGCAAGGCGGTGGAGTGAAAGAAGAACAGCGCCACCCGCAGCAGCACCGCACGCAGGCGCGCCGACTGGCGCACAAACTGCACGCCGACGCGCATGGCGCTGACGAGCCGCTCGCGCCCGAGCGGGCTGGGCACGTGTTCGCGGCGCCAGCGCATGATGACAAATCCGGAGATCAGCGACAACACCGCGTTGAGCACAAACACATACTCGCTGCCGGCACCGGCAATCAGCGCACCGGCCACCAGCGGCCCGATGATGCGCGAGGCATTCATGGCCAGACCGTTGAGCGCCAGCGCCGCCGGCAACTGCGTGCGCGGCACCAGTTCGGGCACGATGGCAGCGAATACCGGCCAGCGCATCGCCAGGCCGACACCGTTGGCGAAAGTCAGCGCAAGCAACAGCGGCGCCGTCATGCCGTCCATCACGATGGTGATGCACAAAATGATGGCGACAGCCGCCACCCAGAACTGCGTGATGATGAAGTAACGCCTGCGGTCCAGAATGTCGGCCAGCGCGCCGCTGGGCAGGCCCAGCAAAAACACCGGCAGGGTCGAAGCGGACTGGACCAGCGCCACCCAGATCGGCGAGGTAGTCAGCGAGGTCATCAGCCAGGCCGCCGCCACGTCGTTCATCCACATGCAGATGTTGGCCGCCAGCCAGGTGAACCACAACATCCGGAACACCGGCGAGCCCAGTGGCGCCCAGGCTGACAAAGGCGCGTTATCTGAAGGGGAAGCAGGAAGCTTGTCGCCGCCGGGGCTGGGTTCTGGCATGCGCCTATTGTCCCCAAACTTCAATGCGCCGTCCCGGCGGCCGGCGATCACCCGGGGTTCAACCGCCCTTGAGCGCCCAGATGCGGCCGATCTGAGCCGACAGCTCCATTGGATCAAAGGGCTTGTGGATCACGTCGATGGCGCCCAGCGCCATGTATTGGGCCACCTCGGCGGCCTGCACTTTGGCGGTCATGAAAATCACCGGGGTATTTGCCGTCGCGGGCAATTCGCGCAAGGCTTTCAGGGTGCTGGGCCCGTCCATGCCCGGCATCATCACGTCGAGCAGCAAGAGGTCGGCGGCGGCGGCGGGCGCGGCGGCCAGGGCTTCGCTGCCGGAAGCGCAGGCGATCACGGCAAAACCACCGACGGCTTCCAGCGCCATCTGCGCCACCATGCGGATATCGGGTTCGTCCTCCACATACAGGATGCGGGCAAGAGGTTTGGGCATGCGGGTGTCCTTGTCAGTGTCTGCGGGTCAGTATGCAGTCGAAAGTACGCATCGGCAATCCAGTCTAACCCGCTCAGTCGCGGGGCAGGCTGGACTGCAGCGCAGCCATGGCCAGCGAAATGCCGGACTGCTGTTCGGGCGTCAAGATCCCACCGCCCTCGCCGGCTTGGGTCAGCAACATTTCGAGCGACTTCGCGGCCAGGCCCACATCGCGCAGACCCAGGGTGCCGGCGGTGCCCGCCAGGGTGTGCGCCAGGCGCTCCAGCTCAACCAGCGCAGGCGCTGCGGCACCAGTAGCTACCGCCGCCCAGAGCGTCTGGAGGTGCGCCAGTTTTTCCGGCAAGGCGCGTTTGTAATCAGCGCGCTGCAGTTCAAGAAACTGCTGAAACTGCTCTTGCGGCGTACTCATGGTGTGGACTCCGGGGGCGCTGCCGGCGGTTCAAAGAGGGCGGCCACCATGTCGGACTGGGTGATGATGCCGACCAGCCGCCCGTCGTCGCCGATGATGGGCAGGTGATGGTGACCGGAGCCGCCGAACAGCGGCACCAGATCCACCAGGTAGCGCTGCATGCCGGCGACGCGCACCTGCCGCGTCATGATCTGCCCGACCACCGGCGGCCTGCCGGACGGGCCGACGGCGCCCAGCAGCTTGCGCAGCCGGGCATCCATGCCCTGGTAACCCTGGCCCTGCAATTCGGCGGCGCGCATGAAATCGGCCAGCGTGACGATGCCGACGATGCGGAAGTCGGCATCCACCACCGGCAGCGCCTTGATGCGGCGTTCACGCAGCAGGGCCCAGGCGCTTTCCAGCGGTGTGCTGTGGGTGACCGTGACCAGGTCGCGCGACATGATGTCGACGCAGCGCACGCCGGACAGCTTGCGCTGGTAGGCCTGCCACTTCACCTGCTCGAGCAGCGCCTGCAGGTCGTCGCGGCTGACGTCCAGCACCTGGTTGTAGCGCCCCAGCACCGCATCAAGGTCAGCTTCGGCGTCGCGCACCTGCGGCGGCTTGCCGCTGTCGGGCGTCGGCCGCACCCGGTGCGGATACGGGCGCCGCGTGGCATTGTTCCAGACCATGCCGGCGCAGGCCAGCAGCACGGAATTGAGCAGCACCGGAAACAGCGCAAACCACGGGTTGGTGATGCCGCCCAGCACCATCATCAGCGCTGAGGCGCCACCGGGCGGGTGCAGGCAGCGCAGGGCCAGCATCAGGCCGATGGCCGCGCCCACCGCGACTGCGGCGGCGAGTTCCGGCGGCCCGAGCCAGCGCGCGCAGGCGATGCCGACCAAGGCCGACAAGGTGTTGCCACCGACCACCGACCACGGCTGGGCCAGCGGACTGGACGGAACGCCAAACACCAGCACCGCGCTGGCACCCATCGGCGCCACCAGCCAGGGCAGCGCGTCCAGCGTCGCGCCGCCGGCAAGATGGCTGAGCCCACCGGCCAGCAGGATGCCTAAAAAAGCCCCGATAACGATGCGCCAGCGCTCACGCGCATTGATGCGGGTGCGCGCAGGTCGCAGCGATTGCAGCCACGCCAAAACGCGCGCCGGCAAGGGCTCGCGCATGGCAGCGTCGGGCGGGATGAAACTCATGGTCGAAAGCGCAGCTTACCGCAGCGCTGATGAGGGCGTACCCTGAAAAGACGGGCGCGCCGGCCCGTGACCCTCAGCCCTTGCGAGCACGCTCGTACAACGGCACCACACGCGGCAGGTTGCGCTCCATGTCCGCAATCCGGGTCGCGCCGGCGGGGTGGGTGCTCAGCCACTGCGGCGGGGCATTCTTGTTGGCTGCCGCCATTTTTTGCCACAAGGTGATGCCGGCGCGGGGATTGAAGCCGGCGCGCGCGCCCAGCTCCATGCCGACCAGGTCAGCCTCGGACTCATCTTCGCGGCCGAAGCGCAGGTTGAGCAATTGCACACCGTAACTGGCCACCGTCTGGCCCAGGTCGCCGAGCCCGAACAGTTGCGACAGCACACTGGCGCCTATGCTGGTGGCGGCCGACTTGCCCATGCGCTCGCGCGCATGTTCGCGCAGCGCGTGCGCCATCTCGTGGCCCATGATCATCGCCACCTCGTCGTCGGTCAGTTGCAACTGCTCGAGGATGCCGGTGTAGAAAGCGATTTTTCCGCCGGGCATGCAGAAGGCGTTGATCTGCTTGCTGCCGATCAGGTTGACTTCCCACTGCCAGGCCTTGGCGCGCGGGTTCCAGGCTTCGGCGTGCGGGATGATGCGCTGGGCAATCCGGCGCAGGCGTTGCAGCTGCGCATTGTTGGCGGGCGCCAGCGCTTTTTGCGCCGCCGCGTCCTGCATCATCTTGGCGTACTGCTGCTTCGCGGCCTCTTCGATCTCCTCGGCCGGGACCAGCTTGGTGAAGCCGGAATTGCCGCCCACCTGAACACCGTCGTTCTGGGCCAGGGCCGGGGCGGTCCCCAGCAAAAAGGCCGCACACAGGGCGGCAAGGTTCAGCTTGGAAGCAAGTCTCATGGGATCTCCAGATGAAGCGGCGTCTTCGCGCCGGGGGTCACAGCGTATTATTCCCGCATGAGCGATACCGTATCCGAGAATCCGCAGGCAGCGCGTCAGCCGCCGCCGCATTCAGCCGTCGCTCTTCCGCCCGAAAACGCCGCCCCCAGGCCGGGATGGGGTGAGACGCTGCGGGTTTACCTTGAGGCGCCCACGCTGCGCATGCTGCTGCTGGGCTTTTCCGCCGGCCTGCCCCTGCTGCTGGTCTTCGGTACCCTGAGTTTCTGGCTGCGCGAGGCCGGCATCGACCGCACCACCATCGGCTACCTGAGCTGGGTCGGGCTGGCTTACGGCTTCAAATGGGTCTGGGCGCCGCTGGTGGACCGGCTGCCGATTCCGCTGCTGACGCGCCTGCTCGGGCGCCGGCGCAGCTGGCTGCTGCTGTCGCAAGCCGTCATCATGGCCGCGCTGGTCAGCATGGCGCTGACCGATCCGCGTGCGGCCTTGCTGCCGGTGGTCTGGTGCGCGCTGGCCGTGGCCTTTGCCTCGGCCACCCAGGACATTGCGCTGGACGCCTTCCGCATCGAGTCTGCCGATGCGCGGCGCCAGGCGGCGCTGGCTGCCACCTACCAGACCGGTTACCGCATCGCCATGATCTGGGCCGGCGCCGGCGTGCTCTGGATTGCAGCGCGCGCCGAGGTGGCTGGCGCAGGCAGCTACCAGCACGGCGCCTGGCAGACCGCCTACCTGGTGATGGCCGCCTCCATGCTGCTGGGCATGGTGACGGTGCTGTTTTCGCCGGAGCCGGCCCTGCGTGCCATGCCGCCGGCGCGCAATGCCGCTGAGTGGCTCAAGAGCGCGCTGATCGATCCGTTTGCCGACTTCCTGCGCCGCTACGGCAAACATGCGCTGCTGATCCTGGCGCTGATCGCCGTCTACCGCATCAGCGACGTGGTGATGGGCATCATGGCCAATCCCTTTTATGTCGACATGGGCTACACCAAGGACGAGGTGGCCAGCGTCACCAAGGTCTATGGCGTGCTGATGACCCTGGCCGGCGCCTTTGCCGGCGGCGCACTGGCCATGCGGTTCGGCGTGATGAAGGTGCTGATGCTGGGCGCGGTGCTGAGCGCTGCCAGCAACCTGCTGTTTGCCTGGCTGAGCTCGCGCGGCCACGACGTGCAGGCGCTGATCTTCGTGATTTCGGCCGACAACCTGTCCAGCGGCATTGCCTCGGCGGCCTTCATCGCCTACCTGTCAAGCCTGACCAACATCAACTACTCAGCCACGCAGTACGCCTTGTTCAGCTCGATGATGCTGCTGCTGCCAAAGTTTCTGGCGGGTTATTCCGGCAGCTACGTGGACAGCTTCGGTTACAGCCACTTCTTCACCGCGACCGCGCTGCTGGGCCTGCCGGTGCTGCTGTTGGTGTGGCTGGCTTCACGCATGAAATCGCCCTCCAGCCCATGATCCACGGGGATCAGCAGCTATCAAAAGCATAGTAAATTGGGGCCGGCAAGCGCGACGGTTTACCTAACTTTACAGTCGCTTCAACGCGACTTGTTCCAGCGGGCGCACCATGGGCTGTCAGGTTTTTGACGGAGAACACCATGAGCGAACACCGCAGCAGCGCAACTTTCCCGGCCGACGCCACCAGCCCCTTCACCGGCGCCGACGTACTCGCGCCTGACAGCACAGCCGCCAGTGGCTACACTGGCTCAGCATCCTCCCAACGTCCAGCGAGCCAGACCATGACCCAACAACTCTTGATGATCGAGGACGACACCCGCCTGGCTGCCATGGTGGGCGAATACCTGAGCAAGTCGGGCTACGGCTTCACGCACGCAGCCGACGGTGCCAAGGGACTGGAGGCCCTGGAGACCACCAAACCCGATCTGGTGATCCTGGACCTGATGCTGCCCGACATGGACGGCCTTGAAGTCTGCCGCCGCATCAAGAACCTGGGCGGCGACAGCGCCCGCACCGCCGTGCTGATGTTGACTGCCAAGGGTGACCCGATGGACCGCATCGTCGGCCTGGAAATTGGCGCCGACGACTACCTGCCCAAACCCTTTGAGCCGCGCGAACTGCTGGCCCGCATACGCGCCGTCTTGCGCCGCGGCAGCGAAACCGGTAGCGCCGCCGGCACGCAGAAAACCATGCGTTTCGGCTCGCTCGAAATCGACCGCGACGCGCGCACCGTGCAGGTCAGCGGAAAAACCTGCGACCTGACCTCTTACCAGTTTGACCTGCTGGTGGCGCTGGCCGAACGCGCCGGGCGCGTGCTCAGCCGCGACCAGATCATGGAGGCCGTGCGCGGCCGTGAGCTCGAAGCCTTCGACCGCTCCATCGACGTGCACATGGGCCGCATCCGCAGCGCCATTGAGCTCGACGCCAAGGATCCCAAACGCATCCTGACCGTGCGCGGTGTCGGCTATGTGTTTGCCAAGCAGCAGGACTGAAGCGCCCTGCGGCGTGGTGTGATTTATGTGGTCAAGATTTACGACGCACCTGTATGTGCGCATCTGGCTGGCGGTGGTCGCCACGGTGGTGGTGCTGGCTTTCCTCGTGGGGGCGGCCTGGCAAATAAGCACCGACCCGCCGCAACTGCCGATTCGTGAAGTCCTGATCGAGAACGAGGCCGGCGAACTCATCGGCAGGGCCCAGACCAAACCCGACCGCAAGCTCGGCGAGGGGCTGGCGTTCGATGTGCAGACGGTGGACGGGCGCAAGCTGCACCTGGAGCTGCCGCGGCCCAAGCGCCCGCCGTCCAACTCCTGGACCCGCGCGCCTTTCGGCTTCGGCTGGATGCTGGGCATGGTGGCGCTGGCCGTGGCGCTCGGCACCTACCCCATCGTGCGCCGCCTGACGCAGCGGCTCGAAGGCCTGCAGCGCGGCGTCGAGCGCTGGGGCGACGGCGACCTGTCGGCGCGCGTGACCGTTCAGGGCAGCGACGAGGTGGCTTTCCTGGCCGAGCGCTTCAACCACGCCGCCCAGCGCATCGAGACCCTGATGGACACGCAGAAGTCCTTGCTGGTTTCTCACAAATCCCTGCTGGCCAACGCCTCCCACGAGTTGCGCTCGCCGCTGGCGCGCATACGCATGGGGCTGGAGCTGATGGGCGAAGGCGCTGGTTCATCGCAGCGCGCCGAGATTTCGCGCAGCATCAGCGAGCTGGACCAGCTGATCGACGAAATTTTGCTGGCCAGCCGGCTCGACGCACGCCAGGCCGACGCCGAGCCCTTCGAAACCCTGGACCTGACCGGCCTGGCCGCCGAGGAATGTGCCCGCGTGCAGGCCGAGCTCGGCACCGCCGCGCAGACCCACAGCCTGACGGTGCAGGGCTCGCCACGCCTGCTGCGCCGCCTGATCCGCAACCTGCTGGAAAACGCCCGGCGTTACGGCACCGGCGAGATCAGCCTGGAGCTGTCGCAATCGGGCATGGGCACGCAGGAAAGCGTGGTGATCCGCGTCAATGACCGCGGCCCCGGCGTTCCGGCCAACCAGCGTGAACGCATTTTCGAGCCCTTCTACCGCCTGCCGGGCGCCAGCGAGCGCGAAGGCGGCGTCGGCCTGGGCCTGGCGCTGGTCAAGTCCATCACCGAGCGCCACGGCGGCACGGTGCGCTGCGAAGACCGGCCGGGCGGCGGCGCGTCTTTTGTGGTCGAGTTGCCGGTGTTGGCTGCCACCTGACCGTTGGCTGGGTGGGTAGGCAGCCAAAACGTCTTCGTTTCACGGACTGTGGCGACACATCAATGTGAAATAAGTCCTGTTTTCGGCGCGTTTTCATGCTGAAAAAGACATCTCTCCCCTATTTGGGGGATGTGGCAAAAGCCGTCTCGCCCCTAAAGTCATGGCGTTGCTGTGACAACACTGTTAATTCAACAACAAGGCAAAAGGCGAGGAACTGCAGGTCGATCAACAGACCCTCTCATCTCAACGACACCCTCGAAAGAGGGTTTTTGACAAGCCACCGGAAGGTGGCTTTTTTTTGCCTGAACGCCGCCCGCAGCGCGTTACCATCGGTGCCCGCAAGCACCCCACCCGCAGGAGTTTCACCGTGACCTCAACCGATCAGGCAACACCCGTTCCTCAGGGCTTTTCGCCAGCGCCGTACGAGCGGCTCCCGATGATGGCGCCCGAAACGATGTCGGGCGCGCAACGCGCGTCAGCCGACGCCCTGATCGCGGGCCCGCGCAAGGCGGTGCTGGGCCCCTTTATCCCCCTGCTGCGCAGCCCCGAGCTGATGGCGCGGGTCGGCAAGGTCGGCGAATACCTGCGCTTTGACTGCCTGCTGGAGGTGCGCATCCGCGAGCTCGCGATGTGCCTGGTCGCGCGCCATGTGAGCAACCAGTTTGAGTGGCTGATGCATGCGCCGCTGGCACTGAAGGCCGGCGTCGCGCAGTCCGTGCTCGATGCGGTGGCCGCTGGCAAGTACCCGCAGAGCGCGGCAGCCGACGAAACCGCTGCGGTCGACCTGGTGAGCGAGCTGCTGGCGCACCATGGTGTGTGTGATGCGTCTTATGCCGCAGCATTGGACACATTTGGCGAACAGGGCGTGGTCGAACTGACGACGCTGGTGGGTTATTTCGCGATGGTGTGCTGGGTCATGAATGTGGCGCGCACACCGGGCCAGCCGCAGGCCGGCTTCAGCGCGCTCGATGCATTTCCCGCTTAAACGGGAAGGACGGCCAGCACGCGCGCGGCACTGATGTCGTTCAGGCAGCGGGTGTGGCCCAGCGGGCAGTCGCGCTCGAAGCAGGGCGCGCAGTCCAGCGGCGGCTGGTAGTCCGGATCGTTCTTCAGCCACAACACGGCGGCGTGCTCGCTCAGCGGCGGTGTGTGCAGTGGGCTCGACGATCCGAAAATCGCGACCTGCGGCACGCCGAAAGCGGCCGCTACATGCATCAGCCCCGAATCGTTGCTGACGACTTGCCTTGCCCCAGCGATGGCGCACAACGCCTGCACCAGGGTGGTCTTGCCGGCGAAGTTCAGGCAACGTCCGGGCAACAAGGCATTGACCGGCGCGGCGATCTCCTCGCACAGCGCCGCCTCCTTGCCGGAACCGAGCAGCACCACGGGCACATCCAGGCTTTGCGCAAGGACCGAGAAGTGGGCCGCAGGCCAGCGCTTGGCCGGACCGTACTCGGCGCCCGGCGCGAACACCACATAGGCGCCGCGCTGCAGGCCGAGCTCGGTCAACGCCTGCTCGACTTCAGGCTGCGGCATGCTCAACTCGGGCCGGTCCTTGTCCAGGTCGGTGTCACCGCTGAGCGCCGAATAAAACGCCACCATGGGCGGGCGTTTTCCCTTCACCGGGTTTTTCAGGCGATGTGTCAGCAGGCCGATGCGCGCTTCACCCAAATAACCGATGCGTTTCGGAATGCCGGCCAGCAGCGGCAGCAGGGCGCTTTTCAGCGAGTTGGGCAGGACGTAGGCGCTGTCGAACTGGCCGGAGATGCGTTTTGCCAGCGCGCGGCGCGCCTTCAGTTGCAGGCCGCCGTGTGCAAACGGGAACTCGATGACCTCGTGCACCTGGGGCATGGCGCGGTACACCGGCGCCACCCAGGGCAGCGCGCCGACAGTGAGCCGCTCACCCCGCGCGTGCAGGCGCCGCAGCAGCGGCTCGGTCATCACGGCGTCGCCAATCCACTGTGGCGCGATGACGAGGGAACGGTGCGAGTTATCTGACATGGCTTCCGTTCGCCCTGAGCTTGTCGAAGGGTGTTTGCAAACTGCAATGTCTGAAGAAGGCTTCGACAGGCTCAGCCCGAACGGCCAGGTCAGTGGCCCGCGCCGAAATGCTCGCCGTCTTTCAGCTTGTACACCGTGCCGCAATACGAACACTTGGCCGCGCCGGTGCGCGCCACATCGAGGTAAACCTTGGGGTGGCTGTTCCAGATTTTCATGTCCGCCTTGGGGCTGGGGCAATAAACCCCGCCTTGCGGGTTCAGGTCTTTGGCCAGCAATTCAACAGTGAAGGAGGTAGGCATGATCAGACTTTCGCTAGCCAATGGGCGTATTTGGGATTGCGTCCGTTGACGATGTCAAAAAACGCGCTCTGGATTTTTTCAGTGATGGGGCCGCGTGAACCGGCGCCGATTTCGATGCGGTCGAGTTCGCGAATCGGCGTGACTTCGGCGGCGGTGCCGGTGAAGAAGGCCTCGTCGGAGATGTAGACCTCGTCACGCGTGATGCGTTTCTGGACCAGTTCGAGACCGAGGTCCTTGCAGATGTGCAGGATGGTGTTGCGCGTGATGCCGTTGAGCGCGCCGGCCGACAGGTCCGGGGTGTAAACCACGCCGCCCTTGATCACGAAGATGTTCTCGCCCGCGCCTTCGCTGACAAAACCCGAGGCGTCGAGCAGCAGGGCCTCGTCGTAGCCGTCGTCCAGCGCTTCCATGTTGGCCAGGATGGAGTTGGTGTAGTTGCTGACCGCCTTGGCCTGCGTCATGGTGATGTTGACGTGGTGACGGGTGTAGCTGGATGTCTTGACGCGGATGCCGCGGCGCATGCCCTCTTCGCCGAGGTAAGCGCCCCAGGCCCAGGCGGCAACCATCAGGTGGATGGTGTTGCCCCTGGGCGACACGCCGAGTTTTTGCGAGCCGATCCAGGTCAGCGGACGCAGGTAGCAGGACTCCAGCTTGTTCTCGCGCACCACGGCCTTCTGCGCCTCCATCACCTCGTCCATGCTGAACGGAATTTTCATGCGCAGGATCTTGGCGCTGTTGAACAGGCG
>JAZKGR010000004.1:0-6972 GCA_040385775.1 Pseudomonadota bacterium | reverse complement strand
TTTTTCTGCATCCAGGAAATCAACATCGGCATGGTCGCCGACGTCGGCACGCTGCAGCGCCTGCCCAAGCTGGTGCCGCTGGCTGTCGTCAAGGAACTGGCCTACACCGGGCGCCGCCTGCCGGCACAGAAGGCGCTGGCTTACGGGCTGGTCAACGAAGTGTTTGATTCAGCCGAGGCCATGCTGGCTGGTGCATTGCAATGCGCGCAGGAGATCGCATCCAAACCCCCGGTCGCCATCTGGGGCACCAAGCAGGCGATTCATTACACGCGCGATCACTCGGTCGACGATGCGCTCAAACAAATGGGCTGGCTGCAGGGCGCGATCTGGAGCAACCAGCATGTGCGCGAATCGGTGACCGCCATGAAGGAAAAACGCGCTGGCGAGTTCCCGGACCTGTCACCGCTCCGACACTTCAATGAAATCGGGCTCTAGCCCACGCCGGTTGGACCTGGATAGCTATTGATTCAATAGCAATTCACGCGGCATTGTCATCCCGGACTTGATCCGGGATCCATGTCTGCGCATCGGGGCCGCGAGCAAACATCCATGGATTGCGAGTCAGAGCCCGCAATGACACCCCAAAAAACTACTGCCGCGCCGTCCGCACATTGACCGGCAGCGCCTGCGGGTGGCTGGTGCGGAAGGGGTTGATGTCGAGGCCACCGCGGCGCGTGTAACGCGCATAGACCGACAGGCGCAAGGGGCGGCAGCGTGTCCAGATGTCCATGAAGATGCGCTCAACACACTGCTCGTGAAACTCGTTGTGGTTACGAAAGCTCACGATGTACTGCAGCAGGCCTTCCTGGTCGATGGGTGCGCCTTCATACCTGATTTGCACACTGCCCCAGTCGGGCTGGCCGGTGACCAGGCAATTGCTCTTGAGCAGGTTGGAGGTCAGCGTCTCGCTGACCGGCGGCTCCTCATGGTCGGCAAACAGCAGCTCGGGCGCCGGCGTGTAATGCAGGCATTCGACGTCCAGCCGGTCCAGGTTCAGGCCGTCAAGCTCGTGCACCGGCTCCTGGTCGAACAGCTCCGGGCCCAGCGTCTTGACGCCGACGCCCGCGCCCACGGCGGTATTGAGGTCGGCGCGCAAACGCTCGCGCACCTCGCGCGCATCCAGAAAACGCGTGTTGTTGAAGCTGTTGAGGTAGAGCTTGAAGGACTTGCTCTCCACGATGTTGGGCGACTCGCAGGGCACGGTGATGTGGGCCAGCGCGACCTGCGGCTTGCCGCGCAGGTTCAGCCAGCTCAGCTCGAAGGCGGTCCACATGTCGGCGCCCATGAAAGGCAGGGTATCGCCGAGGCCGATTTCCGCACGCTTGACGGCGCGTGGAATCGGGAACAGCAGCGAGGCGTCGTACTGGTCAATGTAGGCCGAGCTTTTGCCCAGTTGCGATTCTTCAGGAGTGTTCATGCGGGTGCCTGTGCGGCCTGGGAGGTGTTCAGATGAGGAATCAGCGGTTCAAGAATGCGCTGCACCACGCCGGCCGGCAGGTCGTGACCCATGCCCTCGATGCCAACCAGTTTTGCGCCGGGAATGCGCCGCGCCGTGTCTTCGCCACAGGCAAAAGGCACCAGCGGGTCGGCCTTGCCATGAATCACCAGCGTGGGCAAACGCAGCGCACCCAGCGCGTGGGCGCGTTTACCGTCGGCGGCAATGGCGGCCATCTGGCGCACCGTGCCGGCCGGATAAAAGCTGCGCTGCGCGGCCGCGGCGATCCGTTCGCGCAGCTCGGCGTCATCAATCGGAAACCCTGGGCTGCCGATGGCCTTGAAGAGCCTGACGTAATGCTCCAGCGCCGCCTGTTGCCCCTTGCCTGCCGGCCGCGCAAGCAACACCCGCATCACCTGCGGTTTGGCCTGCGGCAGGCCGCGCGCGCCGCTCGAGCTCATGATGCTGGTCAGGCTCAGCACGCGCTCCGGCGCGGCGATCGCCACGCGCTGCGCGATCATGCCGCCCATGCTGACACCGACCACATGGGCTTTTGCCACACCCAGCGCATCGAGCACCGCCAGTGTGTCAGCCGCCATGTCACCCAATGAATACGGCGACTTCACCGGCAGGCCCAGCTTGTACTTGAGCCCCTCCCACAGCAGGTTGGGCATGCCGAGGTGGTCGAACTTCTGCGACAGGCCGATATCGCGGTTGTCCAGCCGGACCACGCGGTAACCGGCGTCCACCAGCGACTGCACCAGCGCTGGCGGCCAGGCCACGAGTTGCATGCCCAGGCCCATGATGAGAAGAACCACGGGACGGCCCGTGGTGTCGCTCGGGTGCGTGTCCTCAATCTCAATGTCGATGTTGTTTGCTCTTATTTTCATAGCTGCTTACGCCCGTCAGTCATGGGCTCCAAGGTTATTTCATTCATCAATTAACTGAACTCACGTTCACGCAACCACTTGGTCGCAATCCATTTTTCGCCCGCCAGCACCGGCATGCCACCGTGCAGGGACTGGCTGCAGGGGTGCGCCTGGCTGTAGTTGAAAAATACCGCGCTGCCGCGCCGTGGCACCACCTGCAATCGCAGGTCGGCAAACACCGTGGCGCCGCCCTGGTCCGGCTCCTGCAGGTACATGATCAGCGTGGCCACGCGCTGGCCGCCGCGCGCGAGGATGGAAGCCGTGCCGGGTTCGGCCGGGTCAAAATAATCGTAGTGCGGCTTGTACTCGGCGCCGGGGCCATAACGCAGCACCTGCAGGCCTTCACCGTTTTCGACCGGCCAGTCGAGCAGCTTCGCAATCCGTGCCTCCACGGCCGCGACCACGGCATTTTCGCCGCGCGTGAAAAACATGCCTTCGCTGGTGCGGTCGGCATGCACCTCTTCGCCGCCGGTCTCCAGCGCCACCGTGAGTGAGCGCCGCAGGCGCGGTCTGGCAGCTGCTATCAGCGCCAGGCATTCCTCTTCATCGAGCAGATCTTCCAGCACCAGCAAGTCGGGCGTGCGCATCACGGTGCTGATGGCGACCTGTTTGTCGCCGGCATCCAGCCGCAGGCTCTGTGATGCGGCTTGCGGCCAGGGCACAGGCACGGCCGCCGACGGCGTCTCCGCCAATGCTTCGCTCGCCACCTGATGGCTCCAGCCGGCCGTGAGCATGGCCTGCAACACCGCATCGCGCCCATGGCCCTCGGCCGTCTGGGACGCAATCCACTGGCGCAGCTCGCGCGTGATGGCATGGTGCTGGACGGAGTGGGCAGATGTCGGCATGTCGGCTCCTTCGTGACGTGCAGTCTCAGGCCGCCTGTTTGCGGCGAAACACCAGCCGGTCCGGCGCGGACACGGCCGGCTCGAAGCGGTAGCCCTCGAGGTCGAAACTTTCCAGTTTTTTGACGCTGGCGATTTTTTTCTCGATCGCATAACGCGCCATCAGGCCGCGCGCGCGTTTGGCGTTGAAGCTGATGATCTTGTACTTGCCGCCCTTGAACTCTTCAAACACGCAGCTCACCACGCGCGGCTTCAGGGACTTGCGGTCTACCGCCTTGAAATATTCCTCGCTCGCCAGGTTGACGATCACCGGCGAGGTGTCGGCCGCAGCGCGCTGGTTGAGGTAGTTCGCGATCTGCGCGCCCCAGAACTGATAGAGGTTGCTGCCTTGCGCCGTGGCCAGCGCCGTGCCCATCTCCAGGCGGTAAGGCTGCATCCGGTCCAGCGGGCGCAACACGCCGTAAAGCCCGCTCAGGATGCAGACATGCGACTGCGCCCAATCCAGTTGCGATTCGCTAAGGGTCTTGGCATCGAGCCCCCCATACACATCGCCGTCAAAAGCAAGCACCGCCTGTTTGGAATTTTTGGCGGTGAAACGCGGCGACCAAGCCTGGTAACGCGCGACATTCAGGCCGGCCAGGGTATCGGAGAGCTTCATCAGCGTGCTGATTTGCTGCGGCGTTTTTTCCCGCAGCACGGCGATGAGTTCGGCCGACTGGCGTGCGAACAGGGCGGGGGTGTGGGTGGCGACCTGCGGCGGCGTGTCGTAGTCCAGCGACTTGGCCGGCGAAAGGAGAAACAGCATGGAGAAGGGTTCTTGAAGAATGGGTAAGGGCCAACCCCCACTTTACGACAGCTTGGTCGCCGGACCGGATGAACGGCGCCAGGAACGCCTGCTCTTGGCAGGGAGCGGGAGTTACGTTATAGTAAATGCATTATGAATAGGTGAATTCGAGCCCCCCCTCCCTCCCGGGCCTGAATCACCCCTGATGACATCCCAATCCGGAGATCGCCATGGCTGCCCTGATGAACCCCCTGACTGCGCCCTCCGCCCTGTCCAGCCTGCCTGCACCCGCGCCGGTGCAGCAACTGCACCACTACGCCTACCGCGCCAAAGACGCCGAGGAAACCCGGCACTTCTACGAAGACATCCTGGGCCTGCCGCTGTACCACATCATCCAGAGCGACTACGTGCCCAGCACCGGCGAGTATTGCCCTTACACGCACTTTTTCTTCCGCTTGCAGGACGGCTCTTTCATCGCGTTTTTCGACCTCGGCAACGACGAGGCGGCCCTGCCCTCGCCGAACACGCCGCTGTGGGTCAACCACATTTCGTTTCGCGTCAACACCGTGGCCGACCTCGAAGCCATGAAGGCGCGCCTGCAGGCCGGCGGCATCGAGGTGCTGGGCGTCACCGACCACCACATCTTCAAGAGCATTTATTTCTTCGACCCGAACGGCGTGCGGCTGGAGTTGACGGCGCAACTGGCCGATGAATTCGAAATGCTGCAGGAGAGCAAAACCGCCCACGCCCGGCTGGCCGAGTGGACGGCGCGCAAGCAACAGTGGCGCCAGGACAAGGCCGCCGGGCGTGCTGCCGAGGCGCTCAAGCCGCAGCAAAACGACCGGCCGGAAGTCGCCGGCAAGCCGGCCGCCTGAGGTTTGCTACTGAATTGATAGCTGGTCACCCATGACCGGCGGGGCCCCGAGGCCTGAAAAGCTTACAAACCCCACGACCTGAAGCAAAACGCCATGCTGGAGACAAAAACCGCCTACCCCGCGCCGCCCTTGTATGCCGAGACGGCGTTCAGCAACGGTTATGAGTTCACCGAAGGCACGGGCTACACGCTGCCCGAGTACCCGTTTGTGGCGCCGCCCGAGCTGGCCACCGGCGAGGTCCGCCGCTACCCCATCGTCATTGTCGGCGGCGGCATCACCGGACTCACGCTGGCCTGCGCCCTGGCGCAGCACGGCGTGGAGGCGGTGCTGCTGGACGAAGACAACACGGTGGGTGTCAAGGGCGCATCGTCGCGCGGCATCTGTTACGCGCAAAAAACACTGGAGATTTTCAAACGCCTGGGCATTTACGAACGCATTGCGGCCAAGGGCGTGCAATGGAGCGTGGGCCGCACTTTTGCGGGCGAGGACGAGGTCTACTCTTTTGACCTGCGGCAGCAGCAGACCCACTCGCTGAGCCAGCAGCCGCCCTTCATCAACATCCAGCAGTTCTACATCGAGGGATTTCTGGTCGAGCAGATCCAGGCGCTCAATGCGCGCCAGCCGCACACAGACCTGCGCTGGAGCAACCGCATCACGGCCTTTGCTCAGAACAGCGAGTTCGCCACACTGTCCATCACCACGCCTGCCGGCGACTACACGCTGGAAGCCGATCACGTGATCGACTGCACCGGTTCGCGCAGCCCCTTCCGTGCCTGGTGCGGCGCCTCGGTCACCGCCAAAAAAGGCGACGACCGCTGGTGCATCGCCGATGTGCGTTTCAGGGATGCCCCGCCGGTCGAGCGCCACACCTGGATAGAAGCGCCCTTCAACGACAAGCGCGCGGTCTGGCAGCACCTGATGGCCGACGGCGTCTGGCGCATCGACTACCAGATGGCGCCCAACTGCGACCCCGAACAGGTCAGCCGCGAGGACGTGGTGCGCGAGCGGCTGAATGCCCAGTTCAAGCGCGAACTCGGCGCGGGCGAATGCGAGATCGTCTGGGTCGGCCCCTACGCCTACCGCAGCGAGTGCCTGGACCAGTTGCGCCACGGCCGCGTGTTTTTTGCCGGCGACTCGGCCCACGTGGTCAGCCCGTTTGGCGCACGCGGCGGCAACTCCGGCGTGCAGGACGCCGACAACCTGGCCTGGAAGCTGGCGGCGGTGCTGCAGGGCCGCGCCGGCCGGCCGCTGCTGGACAGCTACCACCGCGAACGCCATGAAGCAGCGCAGCAGAACGTGCTGGTCACCAACCGCACCGCGCGTTTTTTGCGCCCGGCCGACGGCGTCGAGCGCCTGTTCCGCAGCGCTGCGCTGGGCCTGGCCCGCCAGCATCCGTTTGCCCGTCAATTGGTCAACACCGGCCGGATGTCGGTGCCCAACACCTATTCACGCAGCCCGATTTGTGACAAAAGTGGCGGGGTGGCGACACAAAATGTCAGTTTTTCGTGGGCCGACGGCCAGTCCGGCGAGCTCGCCAGCCTGCTGCAGTGGGCCGGCAGCCGGCTGCTGCTGCTGGCGTTCGGCGAACTGCAGCCGGCAGCCGCGAAACGCCTGCAGGCGCTGAATGCACACACCGGCGTGGTCTGTGTACAGGTGCTGGCGCCGGGCCAGCGCGCCCGCGCTGCCGAACATGTGATCGACCCCAGCGGCCGCTTGCGCGCCACCTGCCGTGTCAAGGGCCAGGCCGGCTGGGCCCTGCTGCGGCCCGACAGCTACGTGGCCGCCACCGGCACCAAAGTCGACAGCTCGCTGGTGCGCGCCGTCACCGCCGCACTCGGCCTGCAAGAGGAAATCGCATGAAAACCGCCCTGAACTTCCAGGACGCCGATGCGTTCTACGAGTGCCTGCTCGATGCCCACCAAGGCCTGAGCCGTGAGCAGTCCGAGCTGCTGAATGCCCGGCTGATCCTGATCCTGGCCAACCAGCTCGGCGACACCACGCTGCTCATGTCCTGCATAGCAGCGGCGAGGCCGGCGCCAGTCGAATAAAATCGGGCACCTGATCCACCCAGCGGCATCTCACCAGATGCCGTTTTTCATTGCCGCCC
>JAZKGR010000003.1:0-4115 GCA_040385775.1 Pseudomonadota bacterium | reverse complement strand
CGACCAGCGCCACGCCGAGCTCCTGCTCGTCGCGGCTGAGCACCGACAGGCTGGACGCCAGCGGGTTGAGCATCAGCTGGTCGACTTCCAGGCCGCAGCGCCGCACACACTTGATGATGTTTTCCGCGGCGCTTTGCGCGCCGGTGACGATGTGCACCTTGGCCTCGAGGCGGATGCCGCTCATGCCGATAGGCTCGCGCACGTCCTGGCCGTCGATCACAAACTCCTGCGGCTCGACCAGCAGCAGACGCTGGTCGGTGGAAATATTGATGGCCTTGGCAGTTTCGATGACGCGGGCCACATCGGCCTGCGTGACTTCCTTGTCTTTCACCGCGACCATGCCGCTTGAGTTGATGCCGCGGATGTGGCTGCCGGTGATGCCGGTGTAGACCCGGGCGATCTTGCAGTCGGCCATCAGCTCGGCTTCCTTGAGCGCCTGCTGGATGCTCTGCACGGTCGCGTCGATGTTGACGACCACGCCGCGCTTGAGCCCGTTGCTGTAGGCGATGCCCAGCCCGGCCAGCTTGAGCTCGCCGCCGGGCAGCACCTCGGCCACCACCGCCATGACCTTGCTGGTTCCGATGTCCAGTCCCACGACGAGATCTTTGTATTCTTTGGCCATATCTTTACCTTTTTTCTTTCGCGTTTGCCTTGTCACCCAGCACGGTGGTGGTGACGCCCCTCAGCTTGATCGCGTACCCATTGCCATACCGCAGGTCGGCGGACTCCAGCGGCTTGCCGAATTTGCCTGTCACCTGCGTCAGCGTGGCAGCAAAACGCGCCACGCGGCTTTCAATCTCTTCCATGGAGCCATGGCCCAGTTCCAGGGTGGCGCCGTCATCGAGCCGGGTGCGCCAGCTGCCCCGGCTGGTCAGTTCCAGCTGCTCGATGTGTGCATCAATTTTTTCGAACACCTGTGACAGCTTGCGATAAGCATCCAGAACCAGAGCGGCCTGCCCCTGAGGGCCGGTGAGCAGGGGCAAGTCTTCGGACTCCACATCACCCTGGTTGGCTTCAAAAACTTCACCGTAGCTGTTGACGAGGCGGGTATCCCCCTCCTGACCCCAGTAGGCAACGGCCTGATGTTCCTGGAGCACAACGCGCAGCTGATTGGGAAACTCACGCTGCACGATGGCCCTTCGTACCCAAGGCACCGACTCGAAGGCCGATTGCGCCCGCGCCAGATCGGTGGTGAAAAAATTTCCTTCCAGCTTGGGCACCACGTTGGCGCGCAAAGTCACCGCGTTGTTGTGGCTCACATCCCCACGCACTTTGATGGCCGTGAGCCGGAACAGGTTTTGCTGCGCCAGCCACCCGATGCCGAGGGCCACCAGCATGCCGACAAACGCCAGCCCCAGCAGCACGGAGGCGATGTTCATCAGCCTCACGTCCATCGGTGCGGGCAGGGTCTGGCTCATGCAGCGCCTCCTGGCAGCGGATCATGGTCCAGGCTGGCCGTGCGCAGCACTTCCAGGCACAGGTCTTCATAACTGATGCCGGCGGCGCGCGCCGACATGGGCACCAGCGAGTGGCTGGTCATGCCCGGCGAGGTGTTGATCTCCAGCAGGTAAGGCTTGCGGGTTTTCGCATCAATCATCACGTCGAGCCGGCCCCAACCGCGGCAGCCCAGCACGCGGTAGGCCTGCAGCACCATGGCCTGGATGGCTTCCTCCTCGCCGGCCGGCAGTCCGCAGGGCACCAAATACTGCGTGGTGTCGGTGAAATACTTGTTCTGGTAGTCGTAGTTGCCTTCGGGCGCCACGATGCGGATCACCGGTAGCGCACGCGCGCTGTCGCCGGTTCCCAGCACCGGGCAGGTCACCTCATCACCACGGATGAATTGCTCGCACAACACGTCGGCATCGAGCTGCGCGGCCTGCGCCACGGCATCCACCATGCCGGAGTAGCCCTCGACCTTGACCACGCCGATGGAGGAGCCTTCACGCGCCGGCTTGACGATGACCGGCAGGCCCAGCTCGTCGGGCACGGCCACCACCTGCTGGCGCTCAAACGCGCCGCGCCGCAGCAATATATATTTCGGCGTGGGCAGGCCATCAGCCAGCCAGATCCGTTTCGTGGTGACCTTGTCGATGGAAATGCTGGAGGCCATCACGCCGGAGCCGGTATAGGGAATGCCCATCAGCTCGAGCGCACCCTGCACCGTGCCGTCTTCACCGAACCGGCCGTGCAAGGCGATGAAGCAGCGCTGGAAACCGTCGCGCCTGAGATCGTTGATGTCACGCTCTGCCGGATCAAAAGCGTGGGCATCAACGCCGCGTGAGCGCAGCGCGTCCAGCACGCCCCGGCCCGACATCAACGAAACCTCGCGCTCGGCCGAGCGGCCCCCCAACAGCACCGCCACTTTGCCAAAATCGGGGGCTTTCTGGCTCACAGTCCCCGTCCTTCCTGCGCAGTGCGCTCTGTTTTTTGTAGCAACTCAAGCAACTTGCCAGGCACCCCGCCAATGGTGCCGGCGCCCATGCACATCACCACGTCACCATCGAGGGCGTTGTCAGCAATCGCCTGCGGCATCGCCTCGATGTCATCGACAAACACCGGCTCGACCTTGCCGGCCACACGCAGCGCGCGTGCCAGCGAGCGGCCGTCGGCCGCAACAATCGGCGCCTCGCCCGCGGCATACACCTCGGACAGCAGCACGCTGTCGGCCTGGCCGATGACCTTGACGAAATCCTCGAAACAGTCTCGCGTGCGGGTGAAGCGGTGCGGCTGAAAGGCCAGCACCAGGCGCCGGCCCGGGAAGGCGCCGCGCGCAGCTGCCAGCGTCGCTGCCATCTCGACCGGGTGATGGCCGTAATCGTCCACCACTGTGAAGCTGCCACCGGCAGGCGCAGCCACTTCGCCATAACGCTGGAAGCGCCGGCCCACGCCCTTGAACTCGGCCAGCGCCTTCTGCACCGCCGCGTCGGGGATGTTGAGTTCCACCGCCACCGCAATCGCCGACAGCGCATTGAGCACGTTGTGCTCCCCGGGCAGGTTGAGCACCACCGGCAGGTCGGGCAGGGTAACGCCGTTGCGCCGCTGCACCGTGAAGTGCATCTGCCCGTCCACCGCCTTCACGTTCACGGCGCGCACCTGCGCGTCCTCGTTGAAGCCGTAGCTGGTGATCGGGCAGGACACCTGCGGCACGATGTCGCGCACTGCCGCATCGTCGGTACACAGGATGGCCGTGCCGTAAAAAGGCATGCGGTGCAGGAAATCGACAAAAGCCTTCTTCAGGTTGCCGAAATCATGGCCGTAGGTTTCCATGTGGTCGGCGTCGATGTTGGTGACCACCGCCATCACCGGCAACAGGTTCAGGAAAGAAGCGTCGGACTCGTCGGCCTCGACCACGATGTAGTCGCCCGAGCCCAGCTTGGCATTGGCACCGGCGCTGTTCAGCCGCCCGCCGATCACAAAGGTGGGGTCCAGCCCGCCTTCGGCCAGCACGCTGGCGACCAGGCTGGTGGTGGTGGTTTTGCCGTGGGTGCCGGCGATCGCGATGCCCTGCTTCAGGCGCATCAGCTCGGCCAGCATCAGCGCGCGGGGCACCACCGGAATGCGTTTTTCGCGCGCGGCCAGCACCTCGGGGTTGTCGGCCTGCACAGCGGTCGAGGTGACGACTGCATCGACGTGGGTCAGGTTGTCTGCCGCATGGCCAACAAAGGTTTTGATGCCCAGCCCGGCCAGCCGCCGCAAGGTGGCACTGTCGGACAAGTCGGATCCCGAGATCACATACCCCAGGTTGTGCAGCACCTCGGCGATGCCGGACATGCCGGAACCGCCCAGGCCGATGAAGTGAATGTGTTTGATCGCGTGTTTCATGACGCCAATTCCTCGCAAGCAGCCACCACTTCGGCGGTGGCAGTTATTTTTTGCATCTTTTTGGCCTGTAGCCCCCGCTCGATAAGGTCAGAGCGCTCTGTTTTTTGTAGCATATCGGCCAGGTATTGCGCGGTCAGGTCCGCCTGCGCCACCAGCCAGCCGCCGCCGCTGTTGACCAGGAAAGCCGCGTTGCGGGTCTGGTGGTCGTCCACCGCCGCAGGGAAAGGCACAAACAGCGCAGCAGCACCGACAGCCGCAATTTCCGTCACCGTGCTGGCGCCAGCGCGGCACAC
>JAZKGR010000002.1:0-25998 GCA_040385775.1 Pseudomonadota bacterium | reverse complement strand
GCGTCATGATGGTGCTGACCGGCACATCCATGCGCGACTCGAAACGCATGTCGCGCCCGGTCACGATGCCGACCACCCGGCCGCCGTCGATCACGGGGAAACCGGAAATGCCGAGCTGCTCGCTCATGGCCATGACCTGGCGCACGGTGTGGGTGGGCGTGATGACCACGGGGTCACGCAGCACGCCGCTTTCATAACGCTTGACTTTGGCGACCTCGGCGGCCTGCTGCTGGGGTGTCAGGTTTTTGTGGACGATGCCGATGCCGCCCTCCTGGGCGATGGCAATGGCCAGCCGGGCTTCGGTGACCGTGTCCATGGCGGCCGAAACCAGGGGCAGGTTCAGGCGGATATTTCGGGAAAACTGGGTGGAAAGCGAGGTGTCCTTGGGCAGGACCTGGGAGAACGCTGGCACCAACAATACGTCGTCGAAGGTGAGCGCTTTGCCGAGTAGGCGCATAGGGATGGCTCCAAAAACACGATTGTACCCGCGTCGGTCGGTACAAACCCTGCCACCCACCCTGCCACGGGCCGCGTTACAAAAAGACGCCACGTCTTCATGGAAGCCCTGCACTGTAGCGGCAGGGTCACGCTACACTGGAAAGTATGGACCTCAAAATCACGCCGAAACACCTGATGCTGGCTCTGGCCGGCTGGGCTTTTGCGCTCTCCGCTGCGGCTCAATACCAGTGGGTGGGCAAAGACGGCCGCAAGGTATTCAGTGACCGGCCGCCGCCGGCAGACATTCAGGAAAAAGACATCATCAGGCAACCCGGCGGCCGGCGTGTGGCCTTGCCCGTGATTCCTGCAGAAACGACGGAAACGGACAGCACCACTGCTGCCGCAGCACCTGCAGCGGCAGCCGCGAAACCAAAAGTCGACCCCAACGCCCCGAAAATCTCGGGCAAAGACGCCGAGCTGGAGGCCAGGAAGAAAAAGTTGGCAGAAGAAGCCGCAACGAAGAAAAAAGCCGAGGAAGAAAAGCTCGCCGTGGCGCTGGCTGACAACTGTCTCCGTGCCAAAAAAGGCCTGGCGTCGTTTCAATCCGGCACGCGAATCGCTGTCGTCAATGCCAAGGGAGAGCGCGAGTTCATGGATGAAACCATGCGGGCGGCAGAAAGCAAGCGACTGCAGTCCATCATCGACAGCGACTGCAAATAAAGCCTCCCGCCGGCTAATAACCAGCCTTGGCCCCAGCCCGTTTGCGGGCAAACAGCCCTGATTTTTTGACCCCCTGGCTGCTGAAGCGCTCGCGCCTAGCGACTTTGGGGTCCACCCGCAGAGGACGGTAAATTTCCAGCCGGTCCTGCGCCTGCAAAACCTGCTTCAAGCTGGTTTTACGACCCCAGATTCCGAGCACGAGTTTGCCCGACGCGAGTTCGGGGCATGCCGTCAAAATGCCGCTGCTTTCAATCGCCTGCGCCACCGTGCAGCCTGGTGGCAACACCAATGCCCACTCCTGCACCTGACGTGGGGCCGGTGAATACACCATCACGACATTCATGCACCGGTCTCAGGTTTCGCCATAGACCTGGCCTGCGCGTTTGACGAAGGCATCCACCATGCTGCCGGCAATTTTGTCGAAGACCGGGCCGACCAGCGCGGCCAGGGCCGCGTTGTCAAAGTCATAACGCAGGCTGAAGTTGACCTTGCAGGCGCGCTGGCTGCCGTCACCGAGCGGGGTGAAGTCCCAGTGGCCGTCGAGTTTCGAGAAGGGGCCATCCACCAGCTTGAGCGAAACCTTGCGGTCTTTCACGTGGGTGTTGCGGGTGGTGAAGCTCTGGCTCAGGCCGGCAAACGAGATACCAACTTTGGCGGTCATGCCGTGCTCGTCTTCGTCCACCACTTCGGCCTGGTCGCACCAGGGCAGAAACTGCGGATAACTGGCGACATCGGTGACCAGGGCAAACATTTCGGCTGCGCTGTACCAGATCAGGACGGACTTGTGGACGGTTTTCATACAATCAGGGGCTGCGCCCGATTGTATTAGCCGATCGTGCCCTTACCTTTTACACATGGCCACCAAAGAAGCATCCTCCAAAAAACCGGCCGCCGCCTCCTCCGGAAAATCCACCGGCAAGCCCGCCATCAATCTCACGCCCAAGGCCGCGGCCGCGGCGGTGCGTATTGCCGACAACAAAAAAGCGCTGTTCAACTATCACATCGAGGAGCGTTTTGAGGCCGGTATGGTGCTCGAAGGCTGGGAGGTGAAGTCGCTGCGCGAAGGCAAGGTGCAACTCACCGACGGCTACGTCGTGATCCGCAACGGCGAGCTCTTCATCATTGGCTGCCAGATCAATCCATTGGGCACGGCGTCCACCCATATCCGGCCCGACTCGGTGCGCACCAAGAAGCTGCTGATGCACAAGGACGAAATCCGCCGGCTGATCGGCAAGATCGAGCAGAAAGGCTATACCCTGGTGCCGCTGAACCTGCACTGGAAGGCAGGCAAGGTCAAATGCGAGGTGGGGCTGGCCAAGGGCAAGGGCGAGCACGACAAGCGCGACACCATCAAGGACCGGGAAGGCAAACGCGAGGTCGAGCGGGCCATGAAGTCGCGCAGCCGCTAGGGCTTGTTCACCCAACGCATCTGCACCAACAGGGCGAACAGGCCCAGGTCAAAACGCGGCGTTCGCCGCTTGCCCTTCTCCGGAAATCATGGAAGCATTCCTGTGCAGCCATTTGCTGCTTATTCACTGGAGGCTTCCATGAAATTCCTGACGACCGCCTTGTTGAGCGCCGCCCTGCTGGGCGGCTGCGCGTCCATGACATCCAAACATCCTGCCACGGTCGCCGATGGCGTGCTGGTCGGGCCCAGCGGGATGACGCTTTACACCTTCGACCGTGACACTGCCGGCAGCGGCAAGTCGGTCTGCAACGGCCAATGTGCGACCAACTGGCCGCCGCTGGTGCCCACCGCAACGGCGCAGCCCTTGGGTGACTACACCATCATCACCCGTGACGACGGCAGCCGCCAGTGGGCCATGAAGGGCAAGCCGCTGTACTACTGGGTCAAGGACGCCAAGCCCGGCGACAAGACCGGCGACAACGTCATGAATGCCTGGCGCATCGCCAAGCCCTGAGCACGCAGCTCAGAGCCCGCGCAGAGGGTGTTCGTCAGCCGGCCAGGGGCTGGCAAAAAACGCCTGGGTCATCGCCGGCTTGACGTCCTCGATACGCGCCGGGTTCCACTTCGGCGTGTAGTCCTTGGCTATGGCCAGCGCGCGTATGCCTTCGACGGTTTCGCTGGCCGCAATCTCAGGCCGCAGGTGAAAGCAGTGGTGCACGATATCGCGCTCCATGCGCAGGTCGTCGGCCAGACTCATGGTTCGGGCGCGGCGGATCTGCTCCAGCGTGACATGCAGCATCAGCGGCGAACGCTTGCGCAACAGGGCGCCAATTTTCCGGGCCGCTTCGTCAGGTGCGGCTTCCAGCGCATCTACCATGTGTTTCACCCGTGCCAGTGAAAAATATTGATCAAATGGGCCCTCAGCCCTTTCCGGACGGGGGTGAGCAGCTATCAAATCAGTAGCAATCCAGGCATCCACAGCGGCACTTGAGGCAAAGACCTGATCACCCAGCGCTAGCCACACGGCTGGCAAATCGGCCGCCGCCAGCTTGAGGTCGGCCAGTCCGTAAGCCAGCGCCTCATCGCCGGATATCACCACGCCGGTCAGCGCCAGATACTCGCCGACGCTGCCGGGGCAGCGGCTCAGGAAGTAGCCACCGCCGACATCGGGGAACAGGCCGATATTGGTTTCCGGCATGGCCAGCTTGCTGTGCTCGGTGACGACGCGGACCCTTGCCCCCTGCGATATCCCCATGCCGCCGCCCATGACCACACCGTCCATAAAGGCGATGTAGGGCTTGGCGTAGTTGTGGATCAGGTGGTTGAGCCTGTACTCCTCGGTGAAGAAGTCGTCGAGCGATGTGTCACCCGCCAGCGCAACCTCATGGAAAAAGCGGATGTCGCCACCCGCCGAGAAACCACCAAACAGCGCCTCCGGTGTGCCGGGCCGGCCGGCCTTGTTGCTGCCGCGAATCGCCACCGCCAGCACCGCCGGATCGCCCTGCCAGGCGGTCAGCGCTGCAGCCAGCTCGCGCACCATAGTCAGCGACAGCGCGTTGAGCGCCTTGGGCCGGTTCAGGGTGATGAAACCGACCTGGCCGCGGACTTCGGTCAGTACATCGCCGGTGGTTTTGCATTCATAGGTCGTCATGCGCGTTGTCTCCATCCCATCACTTCGTTGAGCACCAGCGCGCCTATGACCAGCAGGCCGCCGCTCAGCACACTGGCGGCCGGCACCTCGCCAGCGCCCAGCCAGGCCAGCAGGATGCCAAAAATAATCTCCAGCAGCGCCAGCAGCGCCATCTCCGGCGCCTTGAGCACGCGCGCGCAGACCACCGAGAGCACACAGGGAATGGCGAGCTGCACCAGCCCGAGCAATGCCAGCAAACCGAGGTCACGCCCTGTGGCGGCAAACGGGAAAGCCAGCGGCAAGGTCATCAGCGACGAAATCGCCGCGCCCACCAGCACGGCCGGCACCAGGTCGATTTTTTCGCCATGGGCCTGGCTGCGCTGAACCACGGTCCAGTTCACCGCCGCAGCCATGGGCACCAGCAGCGCCACCAGCGTGCCGGCAAATTGCCCCAGACCGCCACCCAGGTTGACCTGGCTGCCGTACATCCAGGCGATGCCCACGCCTGCGACGGCGATCGCGACCCAGGTACGTGGCGCGATGCGGTGGCCGATAAAGATGCGGGCCGCCAGCGCGGTCAGGAAAGGCCCAAGCGCCAGCGTGATCAGCACGTTGGCGACGGTGGTCATGGTCAAGGCCATCATGAAGGCCGTGAACATGATGCTCCAGCAGACGCCGGAAATCCACAGGAAACGGCCTGCGTGGCGGATTCTGGTGAACACCTGGCGCCCCTGAAACATCGGCAGGATCACCAGCAGCGACAGCAAGGTAAAAAAGCTGCGCCAGAAAGTCACCTCAAAACTGCGGGCTGATTCGAGGTGGCGCGTGACCACGCCGGCGATCGACCACATCAGGGTGATGGCGATCATCAGGAAGACGGCGCGGCTGTGTGTCAGTTTCATCTCTTATTCCGAACATTGATGCGCCCATCATCCCGTTCTTAACCAAGCCGGGGCCGCGGATCTGGCCCTGCCAGTCCGCAGGCGCAGCGGCCCCCTCGGGGGGCAGGAAGCTACACGAAGTGAGCGACCGTGGGGGCCATTCAACGGCCTGCGCGCTTGCGTTCGCTTTCTGTCAGGTGCCGCTTGCGCAGGCGCACCGACTTGGGCGTGATCTCGACCAGCTCGTCTTCCTCGATAAATTCAACGCCGTATTCCAGCGTCAGCTCGATAGGCGGCGTGATCTTGATCGCGTCTTCCTTGCCGGACACACGGAAGTTGGTCAGCTGCTTGGTGCGGGTGGCGTTGACCACCAGGTCGTTGTCACGGCTGTGAATGCCGACAATCATGCCTTCATACACCGGATCATTGGCCTTGACGAACATGCGGCCACGGTCATCGAGCTTGCCCAGGGCGTAGGTGAAGATTTCACCCGCATCCATGGAAATCAGCACGCCATTCTTGCGTCCACCGATCTCGCCGCGGTGTGCCTCGTAGCTGTCGAAGATGTTCGAAATCAGGCCGGAACCCCGCGTCAGGTTCAGGAACTCGTTGGTGAACCCGATCAGGCCACGCGCCGGAATGCGGTACTCCAGGCGCACACGGCCGCGGCCGTCCGACTCCATGTTGACCAGGTCGCCCTTGCGCTCGCCCAGGGCCTGCATCACGCCGCCCTGATGGGCTTCCTCGATGTCGGCGGTGACCAGCTCGATCGGCTCGTGTTTTTCGCCGTTGACTTCCCTCATCACGACGCGCGGCTTGGACACCGCCAGCTCGAAACCTTCACGGCGCATGTTTTCCAGCAGGATGGTCAGGTGCAGCTCGCCGCGGCCCATGACTTCAAAAATGCCTTCTTCGTCGGTTTCCTTGACGCGCAGCGCCACGTTGTGTTGCAGCTCTTTCTGCAGGCGGTCCCAGATCTGGCGGCTGGTGACGTACTTGCCTTCGCGGCCGGCCAGGGGGCTGGTGTTGACGCAGAAGTTCATGGTCAGGGTCGGCTCATCGACCTTGAGCATGGGCAGCGGCGCCGGATTGGCCGGGTCGGTGATGGTCACGCCAATGCCGATTTCATTGATGCCGTTGATCAACACAATTTCGCCGGGGCCGGCCTCGGTGGCCTGCACGCGCTCCAGGCCCTGGAATGTCAGCACCTGGTTGATGCGGCCCTTGACGGCCTTGCCGTCCGGGCCTTCCATGACAACCACGTCCATCATCGGCTTGATCGTGCCCTGGCTGATGCGGCCCACGCCAATGCGGCCGACGAAGGTTGAAAAGTCCAGTGCGGAAATTTGCAGCTGCAGCGGCGCGGCCGGATCACCTTCCTGGTGCGGCACATGCTTGAGGATGGTGTTGAACAGGGCCGACATGTCGGGACCCCACTGCTCGTTCGGTGGACCTTCTTCGAGCGAGGACCAGCCGTTGATGCCGGAGGCATACACCACCGGGAAATCGAGCTGCTCATCGGTCGCACCCAGCTTGTCGAACAGATCGAAAGCGGCGTTGACGACGTAATCAGGACGCGCACCGGGCTTGTCCACCTTGTTGACCACCAGAATTGGCTTGAGTCCCAGGGCCAATGCCTTCTTGGTCACGAAGCGCGTCTGCGGCATCGGGCCTTCCTGTGCGTCGATCAGCAGCACCACGCCGTCCACCATGGACAAAGCGCGCTCGACTTCACCGCCGAAGTCGGCGTGGCCGGGGGTGTCAACGATGTTGATGTGGGTGCCTTCCCAGGTCACGGCGCAGTTCTTGGCCAGGATGGTGATGCCGCGCTCTTTTTCGATGGCGTTGTTGTCCATCACGGTGTCCACGATTTTTTCGTGCTCGGCAAAGGTGCCCGACTGGCGCAGCAACTGGTCGACCATGGTGGTTTTGCCGTGGTCAACGTGGGCGATGATGGCGATGTTGCGGATTTGTTTGTGACTCATGGTTGGCTTTCTAAAAACTTCAAATCGGTGATGTCAGGCCATCGCGGCGCTGGCCGCGGGACTGGAGGTGACTGGTGAACGGACAGCGAGCATGTCCTGGATTTCTATCGGGCTGAGCAGGCGGCCGGGAATCAATTCGTCGGCGGTGACATGGGCCGATCCCAGAAACGCCGCAGGATCCGTGCCGAACACTTGCACCAGCGCCGCGTCGGGACCCCACTGGCCGCTGCCGCCGCGGCGGCGCAGGCCGCTGAGGAAACGCCCTGCATCATCGGCGCCCAATGTGACAGAGGGATAACTGGCCACCAGCGACTGCACCGGCAGCAGGCAGGCTTCACGTTCGGCCTCGCTCATGGCTTCCAGCGCCGGCAGGCTCACGCACTGGCTGTCGGTATAGCCGCCGGTCTCGAGCCGCCTGAGCGAGCCCAGGTGCGCACCGCAGCCAATGGCTTCGCCGATGTCTTCGCCCAGTGTTCGTATGTAGGTGCCCTTGCTGCAGGACACTATGATTTTGATAGCTGCAGAAGACCGCGGGTCGTGGGCTGGAGCCATTTCCAGCTTGTAAATCGTGATGTGACGGGCTTCCCGCTCGACTTCCTCGCCCTTGCGCGCATATTCGTACAGCGCCTTGCCGTCCTTCTTCAGGGCCGAATACATGGGCGGCACCTGCGCCAGCGGGCCGGTGAAGCGCCGTGTCATCTCGGCCAGCAACTCCGGCGTGATGGGCGGCACCGGGCGCGTTTCAATCACATCACCCTCTGCGTCGGCGGTGCTGGTTTTCTGGCCCAGCAGCAGCACGGCTTCATAGGTCTTGTCGGCATCGAGCTGGAGCTGGCTGAACTTGGTGGCCGCGCCAAAACACAGCGGCAACACGCCGGTGGCCAGCGGGTCCAGGGTGCCGGTGTGGCCCGCCTTGTCCGCGCGTAGCAACCACTTCGCCTTTTGCAGCGCCTGGTTGCTCGACAGGCCCAGCGGCTTGTCGAGCAGCAACACGCCATGCACGGGACGTCGCTGTATCTTTTGGCGATGAGGAGAAGTTTGCGTCATAAATTCCGACAGGCTCAACGCGCGGGCACAAGCCCGGCGTGTCGTTGGCACCGTTGTCCCTGAACCTGTCATCAAGGGAAACGGCGCGAACTCAGTCGTCCTGGGCGCGGGAGGAAACCGCCTTGGCAATCAGGGCGTTCATGTCAGCCGCACGCTCGGTGGTGCGGTCGAACTGGAAATGCAGGGTCGGCACGGTATGGATCATCAGCTTCTTGAACAAGCCGTTGCGCAGGAAACCTGCGGCCTGGTTGAGCGCGGTTTCGCACTCGGTCGGGTCGCCGACCAGCACGCTGAAGAACACCTTGGCATGCGCGTAATCGGCCGTGACCTCGACCGCCTGGATCGTGACCATGCCCACCCGCGGGTCCTTGAGCTCACGCGCGATCAGCTCCGTCAGATCGCGCTGGATCTGATCGGCAACGCGAAAGCCGCGGTTCGGGGTGGATGATTTTTTACGCATAAACAATGAGCCTGCCGGTCGGCGGGTTGCCCATTCGGGGGCAACCGGCCTTGCGACTATCAGACCTCCAGTGTCCTGGCCACTTCACGGATTTCAAAGAACTCCAGCATGTCGCCCACCTGGATGTCGTTGTAACCCTTGACGTTCAGGCCGCACTCGAAGCCTTCCTTGACTTCCTTGGCGTCGTCCTTGAAACGCTTGAGCGAGTCGAGTTCGCCGGTGAAGACGACCACGTTCTCGCGCAGCAGGCGCAGGCGCGCGTTGCGGCGGACCACACCGGCGGTGACCATGCAGCCGGCAATCGAGCCGATCTTGCTGACCTTGAACACCTGGCGGATCTCGGCGGTGCCGATGACTTCTTCCTTCTTGTCCGGCGTCAGCATGCCCGACATCGCGGCGCGCAACTCGTCCACAGCGTCATAAATGATGTTGTAGTAACGAAGATCGACGCCGTTGTTTTCGGCCTGCTTGCGGGCCTGGGCATCGGCGCGGGTGTTGAACCCGATCACCACCGCCTTGGATGCAATTGCCAGATTCACGTCGGACTCTGAAATGCCGCCAACGCCGGAGTACACCAGCTGCACCTTGACCTCGTCGGTCGAGAGCTTGAGCAGCGACTGGGCCAGCGCCTCCTGCGAACCCTGCACGTCGGCCTTGATGATGATGGGCAGCATCTTGACCTCGCCGGCGCCGATGTCGGAGAACATGTTCTCCAGCTTGGACGCCTGCTGTTTGGCCAGCTTGGTGTTGCGGAACTTGCCGGCACGGTAGGTGGCGATTTCGCGCGCACGGCGCTCGTCGAGCATGACCATGAACTCGTCACCAGCCTGCGGCACTTCTGTCAGACCCTGGATTTCCACCGGGATCGACGGACCTGCGGTCTTGATCGGCTTGCCGTTTTCGTCCAGCATGGCGCGAACGCGGCCGAAGGTTGAACCGGCCAGCACCACGTCGCCGGCCTTCAGCGTGCCGGCCTGCACCAGCACGGTGGCGACCGGGCCGCGGCCCTTGTCGAGGCGCGCTTCAATCACCAGGCCCTTGGCCAGCGCATCGACCGGCGCGCGCAGCTCCAGCACCTCGGCCTGCAGCAGAACCTGCTCCAGCAGTGCGTCGATGCCAGCGCCCGTGTGGGCTGACACGCCAACAAACGGGACGTCGCCACCGAACTCCTCGGGGATCACTTCTTCGGTGACCAGTTCGCCCTTGACGCGTTCCATGTTGATGCCGGGCTTGTCGATCTTGTTGATCGCCACCACGATGGGCACACCGGCAGCTTTCGCATGCTTGATGGCTTCACGGGTCTGCGGCATCACGCCGTCGTCGGCAGCCACCACCAGAATCACGATGTCGGTCGCCTGGGCGCCACGGGCACGCATGGCGGTAAACGCCTCGTGACCCGGCGTGTCCAGGAAGGAGACCATGCCGCGCGGGGTTTCCACGTGGTAGGCGCCGATGTGCTGGGTGATGCCGCCGGCTTCGCCGGAGGCCACTTTGGCGGTGCGGATGTAGTCGAGCAGCGATGTCTTGCCATGGTCGACGTGACCCATGACGGTGACAACCGGCGCGCGCGGCAGCAACTCGGCCTGCTGGCCCTGGACGTCCTCGTCGGCAAAAGCTTCCGGATCGTCCAGCGACGCGGTGACCGCCTTGTGGCCCATCTCTTCCACCACGATCATCGCGGTGTCCTGGTCCAGCGGCTGGTTGATGGTGACCATCTGGCCCAGTTTCATCAGGTGCTTGATGACCTCGGACGACTTGACGCTCATCTTGTGGGCGAGTTCGGCCACCGTGATGGTCTCCGGCACATGCACCTCAATGACCTTGAATTCGGTCGGTGCCACGAAGTTGGACTCGGAACGCGAATCGCGGTCTGGTGTGCGGCGGCCGCGCGGGCCACCCCGGAAGTTGCCGCGCCCCGGCACCACCGGTGCGCCGCGGGTCTTGATCTCGCCTTTTTTCTTGGCTGCGTCGTCTTTCCAGGTCGAAGACAGGTTCTCCGACTTGATTTCCTTCTTGCCTGCGGCACCGGCGGCTGCAGGCGCGCCTGCGGCAGCCGGTTTGGCGGCGCCCGGCACCACGGCCGGCTTGTGCAAGGTGCCCTTGATGGCAGCCTTGGGATCAACGTGCGGCACCAGCACGCGTTTGGGCGCGTTCATCATGGCGCGGATGCCGGCGGCTTCGGCCTCGGCCTTTTTGCGGCGGTCTTGCAGATCCTGTGCCTTGACGGCATCAGCCTGGAACTCGGCAGTGGCCTTGGCCTTGGCAGCCGCCTGGGCCGCACTGGCCTGGGCAGCTTTGGCTGCGGCTTTTTCAGCGGTGGCCGCATCATCTGCGGCAGGTACTTCGGCGGCCACAGCCTTGGCGGCTTTGCTGGCCGGCTTGGCCTTGCTGGCAGCTTCGGCGGCCTGTGCCGCAGCCTGTGCGGTCTGCTCGGCCGCATCGCGCTCCTGCTGCTCGCGGGCCTGGTCTTTGGCATCCTGCTCTTCACGCAGGCGGCGTTTTTCCGTCAGTTCTTCTTCCTGGCGGCGCAGCAATTCCGCGTGGCGGCTGGCTTCTTCCTCACGGCGGACCAGCTCGGCATCGTCGATTGACGGGGCCTGTGGCGCAATGGCCGCCGGGCTCAGTTCTTCGGTGGGCTGCTCGCTGCCTTCATCACGCTTGACGAAGGTGCGCTTTTTGATGGTCTGGACCGGAATGATGCGGGCCTTGCCGGAGGAGTCGGCCTGCTTGATTTCGCTGGTGGACTTCTTGACCAGGGTGATCTTCTTGCGCTCTCCGGCCACCGTGCCGTGGCTGGCCTGCAGGTAGCTCAGCAGCTTTTGCTTGTCGGACTCTGACAGGTGGTCATCGGCTTGCGCCTTGGCAACACCCGCACTGGTCAATTGCTCGATCAGTGTGGCGGTGGGTTTATTCAGTTCAGCTGCGAATTCAGCGACGGTAGTGGTACTGGACATATGTTTTTTTCCTGCTGGCCTCCATGATCATTGCTCTTTGGACGCGAGGTCTGCACTTGCAGGCTCGGCGGCAGCAGCAGGCTCGGCAGCTTCATCGGTAAACCAATGGGCGCGGGCGGTCATGATCAGGGCTTTGGCTTCGTCCTCGGACTGGCCGGTGATCTCGGTTAATTCATCGACCGCCAGATCGGCCAGGTCGTCACGGGTGCCGACGCCGGCCTCCGTAAGTTTGGCGATCAGCTCTGGCGTGAGGCCTTCGACATCGCGCAGGTTCTGCGAGACGCCCTCGGCGTTTTCTTCCTTGGCGATTTCCATGGTCAGCAGCGCATCCTTGGCACGGGTGCGCAGTTCGGTCACGGTGTCTTCGTCGAAAGACTCGATCTCCAGCATTTCCTGGATGGGCACATAGGCCACTTCTTCCAGGCTGGTAAAGCCTTCGGAGATCAGGATGTCGGCGATTTCCTCGTCCACGTCGAGCTTTTCCATGAACAGCTTGCGGCTGGTGTCGGTCTCGGTGGCCTGCTTTTCAGCCGACTCGTCGGCCGTCATGATGTTGATTTTCCAGCCGGTCAGCTCGGCGGCAAGGCGCACGTTCTGGCCGCCGCGGCCGATGGAAATCGCGAGGTTTTCCTCGTCGACCACCACGTCCATGGCATGGCGCTCCTCGTCCACCACGATGGACGAGACATTGGCCGGAGCCAGGGCACCGATCACAAATTGCGCCGGGTCCTCGCTCCACAACACGATGTCGACACGCTCACCGGCCAGCTCGTTGGTCACGCCGTTGACGCGGGTGCCGCGCACACCGACGCAGGTGCCGATCGGATCAACACGTTTGTCATGCGACAACACGGCGATCTTGGCGCGCGAACCGGGGTCACGGGCGCAGGATTTGATCTCCAGCAGGCCCTGCTCGATCTCGGGCACTTCCTGGCGGAACAGCTCGATCATGTACTCGGGCGAGGTGCGCGACAGGATGATGGGCGCGCCACGCAGGGTGGTGTCGACTTCCATGATCATGGCGCGGACACGGTCGCCGGAGCGCAGGTTTTCCTTCGGAATCATGTCGCCGCGGCGCAGGCGGCCTTCAACGCGGCCGGACTCGACGATGATGTCACCCTTGTCCATGCGCTTGACGGTGCCGACAAAAATCTTGTCGCCGCGCGACATGAAGTCGTTGAGCAGCATCTCGCGCTCGGCGTCACGGATTTTCTGCAGGATGACCTGCTTGGCCGCTTGCGCGCCAATGCGGCCTATGGGCAGGCTTTCGACCGGCTTTTCGATGAAGTCGCCCTCCTCGATGTCGGCGATCTCTTCCCGGGCATCGGTGACCAGTTCTTCAGCTTCAGGATTTTGCAGGCCGGCCTCGTCGGGAACGACCAGCCAGCGGCGGAAAGTCTCGTAGTTGCCACTGTCGCGGTCCACCACAACACGGATGTCCGTGCCTTCGGCGTAGACCTTTTTGGTGGCCGACGCGAGCGCAAGCTCGACGGCACCGAAAACGACGTCACGTTCAACATTTTTCTCACGCGAGATGGCATCCACCAACATCAACAGTTCGCGATTCATTTCACAAGCCTGCCTTTCCTTTTTATATCTCTGTTGCGGGCGGGCTTTTCGGCCGGCGCCCCTTGAAGTCAACCACAGGCGCCAGACGCGCCTGCGCAATCTCATCGAGCGTGAAACCCATCGCCTGCAGCGGCGCGGGAACCCTGTTCTTGCTCACCTTCACGCCGGGTTTGACGGCGGGCTCTTCGCTCCACACAATCTGCCAACCCGATGCCGCACGCTCAAGCGTGCCGCGAAATTTCTTGCGGCTGGCCGCTATGCCCGACCCGGCCGCAGCCAGCGAGCCAATCGCAGCCTTCAACGTGATGTCCACCAGCTCGCCGGTGAACCGCACAAAATCCTTTTCACTGCGCAAGGGCCGGTCGATACCCGGCGAGCTGACCTCCAGCCGGGAATAGGCAGCGCCTTCGACTTCAAGCACAAACTGCAATTGGCGCGTGACCTTTTCGCAGTCTTCCGCATTGATGAACTGTTCCGGCGCGCCTTCGACCTGGGGCTGATCAATCGTCACACGCAGCAAGCCACCACTGGTACGCTCGATGTCCACCAGTTCGTAACCCAGTCCCGTGACGGTCTGCTCAATCGTTTCGTGTAATGCCATTCAGTGCTGATGTCGCTTTGCCAGCTTCTCAAAAAAATCAGTTTGCAAAAACAAACGCCCAAAAAAAATGGGCGGTGAAAACCCGCCCATTTGGTCGTGAAGCGGATATTCTACCCCGATGCGCCCGGGTGTGCAAGCAGTTTGCATGCCCGAAGCCATCGGCGGCGGCTCATGGAAGCGAAATCATTAATTTGTTTGACCTGCTTTAAACAGGTAAATTCGCCAAAATTGATTTTTGCCATCAATCCTGTGCTGTCACCAGAATTCGGGTGTAGGGATGCGCCGGCCGCTCAAGGACCTGGTCCAGCGGGCCGATTTCCAGCACCTCGCCGTCCTTCATGACCATCACTTCGTGCGCCATGGCGCGGATCACGTCCACGTCGTGGGTGATCAGCAAGTAGCTCAGGCCGCGTTCACGCTGCAGTTTTTGCAGCAGCTGCAGCACCTGTTTCTGGATGGTCACATCGAGCGCGCTGGTCGGCTCGTCGAGCACCAGCAACTGCGGCTGGACGATCAGTGCGCGGGCAATGGCCAGGCGCTGGCGCTGGCCGCCAGAGAATTCATGCGGGTAGCGCTGCAGCAAGCCGGGAAACTGGGCCTCGCCCATGCCGACATCGGCCAGCGCGGCAATCACCTGCTCGCGTCGGGCCGCGGGCGGCAAGCCGGGCTCATGCACCAGCAGGCCTTCCCCAACGATTTCCTCGACCGTCATGCGAGGCGACAGCGATGAAAACGGGTCCTGGAACACCACCTGCACGCGCCGGCGTATCGCCTTGTTGCCGGCCGCATCGCCGCCCCAGCGCTGCCCCATGGCTTCGAGTTCGCCGGTGTGCGGCATCAGCCCCAGCGCGGCCAGCGCCAGGGTGGACTTGCCGGAGCCGGACTCACCCACCACACCGAGCGTGCGACCGGGCCTCACCTCGAAGTCAGCGCCCTTCACCGCGACAAACTCGCCTTTGCGGAACCAGCCGCGCACGCCGGGAATTTTCACGGCATAGGCCGCGCGCAGACCGCGGGCGCGCATGACCGGCGGCGCGCCGGCAGGTGCCGCCTGCTCCACCACATCACGCGCCGGCCGGCTGTCGATCAGCTTGCGTGTGTAGGCGTGTTGCGGATCGGCAAACACCTGCGCCACCGCGCCCTCTTCCACCAGATGCCCGTTTTCCATCACCGCGACGCGGTCGGCGAATTTGCGCACCAGGTTCAGGTCGTGTGTGATCAGCAGCACCGCCATGCCGGTCTGGCGCTGCAGGTCGGACAGCAGCTCCAGGATCTGCATGCGCAGCGTGACATCCAGCGCTGTGGTCGGTTCATCGGCCAGCAGCAGGCGCGGCCGACAGGCCAGCGCCATCGCAATCATGGCGCGCTGGCGCTGCCCACCGGAGAGCTGGTGCGGAAAAGACCGGGCCCGGCGCGCGGGCTCGGGGATGCCGGTGGCAGCCAGAGCCTCGATGGCGGCGTCCCAGGCCTGGCGTTTGCTCAACGCCTGCTTGAGCTCCAGCACCTCGGCGATCTGGTCGCCCACCGAGAACAGTGGATTGAGCGCCGTCATCGGCTCCTGGAAGATCATCGCGACTTCTTCGCCGCGGATGCCACGCAATTCACGCTCTGGAATTGATAGCAGATCACGCCCGACTGACGTGGGCTGAGGGCCAAAAAGGCGTGCAGAACCGGTGATTTCGGCATTCTGAACCAGGCGCAACAAGGAAAGCGCCGTGACCGTCTTGCCGGAGCCGGATTCGCCGACCAGGGCCAGCTTTTCGCCGGACGCGATGCTGAAGTTGACGCCGTGGACGACTGCCTTGCCGCCAAAGGAGACATGCAGATCCCTGACGTCCAGCAGCGGACTCGCGCCGCGCGTGGGGTTCGTCCGTCCCGCCGCCGGGCCGCCCCAAGGCGGGACAGCCCCCTCGGGGGGCAGCGACGACACGTCAGTGCTGAGCGTGGGGGCCATCATTTCTCGGCCTTCCGTGGATCGAGCGCATCGCGCAGCGCGTCGCCCATGAAGGTCAGCAGCAGCAGGGTCAGCACCAGCACCGCAAAAGTGGACAGCGAAATCCACCAGGCGTCGATGTTGGCCTTGCCCTGGGACAACAACTCACCCAGCGAGGGTGTGCCGGGCGGTACGCCCAGCCCGAGAAAGTCCAGCGAGGTCAGCGCCAGGATGGCTGCGCTCATGCGAAACGGCAGAAAGGTCACCACCGGCGTCATGCTGTTGGGAAGGATGTGACGCCACATGATCTGCAGGTTGCCCACGCCCAGTGCCCGTGCGGCGCGCACATAGTCCATCTGGCGGTTGCGCAGGAACTCGGCGCGCACGTAGTCGGACAGGCCCATCCAGCCGAACAGGCTCAGCAGGATCAGCAGCAGCGCGACACTGGGCGAAAAAATCGCGCTGAAAATGATCAGCAGGTAGAGCTCCGGCATGGAACCCCAGATCTCGATAAAACGCTGGAAGGCCAGATCGGTCTTGCCGCCGAAAAAGCCCTGGATCGCCCCGGTCACTATGCCCAGCACCACACCCAGCACGGTCAGCGCCAGCGCAAAAAGCACGCTGACGCGGAAGCCGTAAATCAGCTGCGCCAGCAGGTCGCGGCCACGGTCGTCGGTGCCGAAAAAGTTGTCGCGCGAGGGCGCCGACGGATTCGGCAGTTTCGCAAAGTAGTTGAGGGTTTTCGGGCCGTAGGGGTTGGGCGCATAGATCGCCCAGTTACCGCCCTGGGTAATGCGCTCGCGGATGAAGGGGTCGAGGTAGTCCGCCGGTGTCTCGAAGTCGCCGCCAAAGGTTTTCTCGGCGTAGTCGCGCAGCACCGGGAAATAGGTCTGGCCCTCGTAACGCACCACCAGCGGCTTGTCGGTGGACAACACCTCGGCGAACAGGCTCAGCACCACCAGCACGCTGAAGATGACGAAGCTCCAGAAACCGAGCGGGTTACGCCGGAACCGGCGCCACGCGCGCCGGGAAGGTGAAGCCGACACTGGACCTTCTTTTTCAGGGCCGCCGTGGATCGGGCTTTGCTCGTCCGCAAGCGGCGCCCCCTTGAGGGGGGAGCGGCCGTCGGCCGCCTCGGGGGGGAGTGGTGAACTAGTCAAATTTCACCCTTGGGTCGACCCAGACATAACAAAGATCGCTGACCAGCTTGGTCAGCAGCCCGATCAGTGTGAACAGGTACAGCGTACCCAGCACCACCGGGTAGTCGCGCCGGATCACGCTTTCATAACTGAGCAGCCCCAGCCCGTCGAGAGAAAACAGGGTCTCGATCAGCAGCGAACCGGTAAAAAACGCGCCGATAAACGCGGCCGGAAAACCGGTGATGATGGGAATCAGCGCATTGCGGAACACATGTTTCCAGAGCACCTGGCGGTCGGTCAGGCCCTTGGCGCGGGCCGTGAGGACGTATTGCTTGCGGATCTCCTCAAGGAAGGAGTTTTTGGTCAGCATGGCGGTCACCGCAAAACTGCCCAGCACCATGGCCGTCACCGGCAGCGTGATATGCCACAGGTAGTCGGTCACCTTGGCGCCCCAGCTCAGGGTCTCCCAGTTGGACGAAGTCAGCCCGCGCAGCGGAAACCACTGCAGTTGCCCGCCAAAAATCACCAGCAGGGCCACGCCCAGCACAAAACCGGGGATCGCATAACCGACCAGCACAAACAGCGTGGTGATGAAGTCAAAACGCGAGCCGGCCCGCACCGCCTTGGCGACACCCAGCGGCACAGCGATCAGATAGCTGATGAAAAAGGTCCACAGGCCCAGGCTGATGGACACCGGCAGCTTTTCCTTGACCAGCTCCCACACCGCCTTGCGCTGGTAAAAACTTTGCCCCAGATCGAGCTTGGCAAAGGACTTCAGCATCAGCCAGAAGCGTTCGTGCGCCGGTTTGTCGAAGCCGTAAAGGACCTTGATCTCCTCGATGCGCTGCGGATCCAGCCCCTGCCGGCCGCGGTAGCCGGCACCGCTGGCGGCGGCCCCCTCGCCGCCGGAGTCGCGCCCCTGCAACTGCGACACCATCTGCTCCACCGGCCCGCCCGGCACGAACTGGATCACCACAAAGGTCAGCAGCAACACGCCGAACAGCGTCGGCAGCATCAGCAGCAGGCGTTTGAAGATATAGGCGGCCATGGTGTCCCTCTACTTGTTGGTGGGCGATGCCCACCAGGTGCTCATGGCCCAGACGTCGGACTGGTAATACGGCGGAATGGTGTCTGGCAGCACAAACGGGCCAGGGCGGTAGCCGATCAGGAAGGCGTTGCCGTAGTACTGCGGAATCGAGTAATGGCCGTGCGACAAGACCCGGTCCAGCGCGCGCATGGCGGTGGCGAGTTCGGGCCGCGTTTTGGCACTGACCACCTTGCCGACCAGCGCGTCGACGGCCGGATCGGCGATGCCCCAGATGTTGGCCGAACCGGTGGTTTCGGCCGCCTTCGAGCCGAACAGCTCGAACAGCTCGCCGCCCGGCGCAGTGCTGCCCGGCAGGCGCCGGGTGGTCATTTCGAAATCAAAGTTGTCCATGCGCTGCTGCGACAGCGAGAAATCGACGGTGCGAAAACGCATTTCAATGCCCAGCTTTTTCAGGGCGCCCTGGAAAGGTGTGGCGACGCGGATCAGGGAAGGCTGGTCGTTGAGGAACTCGATGGTGAAGGCGTCGCCCTTGGCGTTACGCAGCGCACCGTCGCGGTAGGTCCAGCCGGCCTCGGCGAGCAGCCCGCGCGCCTTGCGCAGGTTCTCGCGCAGGCTGGATGGGGGTGCGGTACTGGGCGAGATCAGCGCCGGACCGAACACTTCCGGGCGCAGCTTGGCGCGCAAGGGCTCCAGCAAGGCCAGCTCATCCGGCTTGGGCAAGCCCTCGGCGTGGAATTCGCTGTTCGGGAAATAACCCTGCACCCGGGTGTACAGGCCGTAGAAGAGCTGGCGGTTCAGCCATTCGAAATCCATGGCCAGGCCGATCGCCTGGCGCACCCGCACGTCTTTGAACTTGTCCTTGCGGGTGTTGAAGACATAACCCTGGAAATCGCCGGGGTTGCGGTTCTCGAACGCGCGCTTTTTCAGCTCACCACGCTCGAACTGCTTGCCGGTGTACTGTCGCGCCCAGTTGCGCGAGCTGAATTCGCGCATGAAGTCGTATTCGCCGGCCTTCAGGCCTTCGAAGCGCGAGGTTTCGTCGAGGTAAATCTTGAAAGTCACGCGGTCAAAGTTGAATTGCCCCCTGCGCACCGGCAGCTCCGCGCCCCAGTAGGCCGGGTCGCGCACATAGGTGACGTCGCGGCCCAGCCGTTCGCTGGCCGGCTTGTAGGGGCCGGAAGCAATCGGTAGCTCGCTGATGATCTGGTCGAAAGCCTTGCCACCGCCCCAGGCGCGGCTGAACACCGCCATGCCGCCGACCACCAGGGGCAGTTCGGCATTCGGGCTGGCAAAGTCGAAACGCACCGTGCGTTCATCCAGGGCGCGAGCGCCTTTGACCTCGGCATAAATCGTGCGGAACTGCGGCGCGGCCAGTTTGCTGATCAGGGTGTTGAAGGAATGCACCACATCGGCGGCCAGCACCGGCGAACCGTTGTTGAAACGCGCCCTGGGATGCAGCCGGAAGGTGGCCGACAGCTTGTCGGGCGCGACCTCGACATCTTCCGCGAGCAGGCCGTAAGCCGTGGTGGGTTCCTCGGAATTGCCGGTCAGCAGGCTCTCGAACATCAGGCTGCCCAGACCGTAAGGCGCCGTTCCCTTGAGCGTGAAGGGGTTGAACTTGTCGAAGTTGGTGGGCCGCGTCGGCGGCACCATGCGGATCTCTCCGCCCTTGGGCGCGTCCGGGTTGACGTACGCGAAGTGGGTGAAGCCGGGCGCGTACTTGATGTCGCCGAACTGCGCGTACGCATGGGCGCCCCAGGACGGCGTTGCCCCGAGGACAAGCCCCAGCAGACAACACGACCACGCAAAAATCCTCATGCGACAATTCTGCACTACTTAAGCCGGTACCCAAGCGTTTCCCCAGGGACGCGCCGGGGTTTGCCGGTTCACTTGCACAGACTGGAGCAGAAGATGGGTTTTCTTCAAGGCAAAAAACTGTTGATCACGGGCGTGTTGTCCAACCGTTCGATCGCCTACGGCATCGCCAAGGCCTGCCACGCGCAGGGCGCTGAATTGGCCTTCAGCTACGTTGGCGAGCGTTTCAAGGACCGCATCACCGAATTCGCGGCCGACTTCAACTCCACATTGATTTTTGACTGCGACGTTGGCAGCGACGAACAAATCGAAAAAATGTTCGCCGACCTCTCTCAGACCTGGCCGACATTTGACGGCTTTGTGCACAGCATCGGTTTTGCGCCGCGCGAGGCGATTGCCGGCGACTTCCTCGACGGCCTGAGCCGCGAGAGCTTTCGCATCGCGCACGACATCAGCGCCTACAGCTTCCCGGCCATGGCCAAGGCCGCCCTGCCCCTGCTCAACCCCAAATCCGCGCTGCTGACCCTGAGCTACCTGGGTGCGTTGCGCGTGCTGCCCAACTACAACACTATGGGCCTGGCCAAAGCTTCCCTGGAAGCCAGCGTGCGTTACCTGGCCGAGTCGCTAGGCAGCAAGGGCACCGGCATGCGGGTCAACGGCATCAGCGCCGGCCCGATCAAGACCCTGGCCGCCAGCGGCATCAAGGACTTCGGCAAGATGCTCAAGGCCACGGCGGCCGCGCCGATCCGCCGCAATGTGACGATTGAAGATGTCGGCAACGTCGCCGCCTTCTTGCTGAGCGACCTGGCCGCCGGTGTCAGCGCCGAGATCACCTATGTGGACGGCGGCTTCAGTCAGGTCGTCGGTGGTATCGGCGAGACGGCCGATGCGGGCTGATTTGCTACTTTTTTGATAGCTGTAAATCCATATTGGACGGGGTCTACAAGCCAATAACGCTTGAAGGTTTTGGCAGAAATGCCAGCTGCAGCGCCCCGACTCAATGATGAAATCCGCCTTCAGCCCCTATAGGACGGTCTTCTCCAGCTATTGAATCAATAGCAAACCACGTGCGGCGCTCAGCACCGGCGCCAGTAATCGTATCGCCAGGCCGTTTTGAAACCGGCCCGCTGGTACAGCGCCTGCGCCGCCGGGTTACCGGCCTCCACCTGCAAAAAGCAGCGTTCCATGCCGCGCGCCACGGCCGCCGCGGCCAGCGCGGCGAGGATGCGTCCGGCCAGACCGCGGCCGCGCCACGCCGGCGCCGTGCGCATGCCGTGCACGCTGAGCCAGCCATGCGAGAACGCGCCCGCGCCCGCAGCCACCGTTTGGCCACCCTCACGCACGCTGGCATACAAGGACCCGCTCGCGCGGCCCAGCGCGGCGACACGGCTGGGGCCGTCGGCGGGATCAAAACCTTCGCCCATGAACAGGGCCGCCCAGGCCGCGTCGGGCGCATCATCCAGATCTGCAGTCCCGGCCGAAACCGCGCGCACCGAACTGACCGGCGCCAGTTGCACCAGTGTCGGCTGCTCTGCGCGGTAAGCGCGGCGCTGCAGCTCCGCACGCATCCCGTCAAAGCACGCAGACGCCGCCAGCCGGAACTGCGCCGGCATCCCTTTGACCGCATAACGCGCCTCGATCCGGTCAACCAGGGGCGCAGGCTCCCGCACCGCGACATGGCGCAGCGGCACCGCGCTTTTGGCGCGGTTCACCGTGCCGCTGTCAAAGGCCAGCAGCCAGCCATGAACTTCCTCGAGCGCCTGCGGCGACACCGCGGCCGCGGTAGCCCGTTCGATACTTTCCACGTCGCCGTCCGCCAGCGCTTCGCCCCAACCCTTGTCCTGGTACATCCCGGTTGATCCCCTCATCTTTTTCAGGCGTCGCGACTGTCATGCCCGCATTGCGTCTCGCGACCGGACTTTTTACACTGTTGCTGTTGCAGCAGCAAGACAAGCGAGCACCCTCCATGCCTGGCCCGTCCCTACAGATGACCCGCAAGCTGCGCCGGTGTGCTGGCGTGCTGCTTCTTGTCGCCTGCCTGAGCCTTGCCAACGCCGCCACTGCGGCGGACCCCAGCCGCCCGCCGTTGATGCTGGCCAATGTCTACCGTCCCGGCATGGCTCTGCAGGACTACTGGGTCAGCGAAAAAATCGACGGCGTGCGCGGCTACTGGGACGGCAAACAGCTGCTCACGCGCGGCGGCGAACGCATCGTCGCGCCGGCCTGGTTCACCGCCGGCTGGCCGGCCACGGCACTGGACGGCGAGTTGTGGGCCGGACGCGGGCAATTTTCACACGCGGTTTCCACCGTGCGCCAGCAGACGCCCGACGATGCCGCCTGGCGCCGCATCCGATTCATGGTGTTTGATGTGCCGGCCCACGGCAGCCCGTTTTCGGAGCGCATCCCGGCACTCCATGGCGTGGTCAGCCGCATAGCCCAGCCCTGGGTGCAGGCGGTGGCCCAGCAGAAAGTGGCCAGCCATGCCGCCCTGCAGGTGCTGCTGGACAAAACCGTGAAGCTGGGCGGCGAAGGCCTGATGCTGCACCGCGGCGCGTCGATGTACCAGGCGCTACGCAATGATGATTTGCTGAAAGTCAAAACCCATGACGACGCCGAAGCGCGTGTACTGGGGCATATCGCGGGACAGGGCAAATACGCCGGCCAGCTGGGCGCGCTGAGGGTGGAGGCGCCCGGCATGGACGGCAAGCCGCCGCGCCGCTTCAAGCTCGGCAGCGGTTTCAGCGACACCGAGCGGCAACACCCACCGCCGGTCGGCAGCTGGGTCACGTACCGTTACCGCGGGCTCAATGGCAGCGGTATCCCGCGCTTTGCCACTTTCCTGCGGGTGCGCGAGGACATGCCGGCCACACCACCTTGATACGCGGCGTAGCCGACGGCCCTACGCCTACTCTTTCACGCAGTCCGCGTAGTAGTGCTTTTTGCCGCTGTCGTCTTCCACTTCAACCAGACCGTGGATGTCGGTCTCGAAGCCCGGACACTGGGCGTTGAACTCGCGCGAAAACTTCAGGTAATCAACGATCTTCTTGTTGAACACCTCGCCGGGGATCAGCAGCGGAATGCCGGGCGGGTACGGCGTGACCAGGCCGACAGTGATGCGGCCCTCGAGTTTGTCGATCTCGACGCGTTCGGTCTTGTGCAGCGCGATGTGGGCGTAGGCGTCGCTGGGTTTCATGGCCGGCGTCAGGTCGCTCAGGTACATGTCGGTGGTCAAGCGCGCAATGTCGTACTTGGCGTAGAGGTTGTGAATGTGGTGGCACAGGTCGGCCAGGCCCATCTTCTCGTAGCGCGGAAACTTCTGGCAGAACTCGGGCAGGATGCGCCACATCGGCTGGTTCTTGGCATAGTCGTCCTTGAACTGCTGCAGCGCGGTCAGCATGCTGTTCCAGCGGCCCTTGGTGATGCCAATGGTGAACATGATGAAGAAGCTGTACAGCCCGGTCTTTTCCACCACCACGCCGTGTTCGGCCAGGAACTTGGTCACGATGCTGGCCGGGATGCCGGTCTTGGCGAACTTGCCATTGAGGTCCATGCCGGGCGTGACGATGGTCGACTTGATCGGGTCCAGCATGTTGAAGCCGGTGGCCATCTTGCCGAAGCCGTGCCAGTTGACGCCGGCTTTTGCGTTTTTGGACTCGCCCTTGATGATCCAGTCTTCCGAACGGCCAATGCCCTCGTCGACGAGCTTGTCGGGGCCCCAGACCTTGAACCACCAGTCGTCACCGTATTCCTCGTCGACCTTGCGCATGGCGCGCCGGAAGTCCAGCGCCTCGGCAATGCTTTCTTCGACCAGCGCGGTGCCGCCGGGTGGCTCCATCATGGCGGCGGCCACGTCGCAGCTCGCAATGATGCTGTACTGCGGTGAGGTCGAGGTGTGCATCAGGAAAGCCTCGTTGAAGAGGTGCCTGTCCAGCTTGACGGTCTGCGAGTCCTGCACCAGCACATGGCTGGCCTGGCTGATGCCGGCCAGCAGCTTGTGAATGGACTGGGTGGCATACACCATGGCCTGTTTCGGCCGCGCACGCTTCTTGCCCATCGCGTGGTAGCTGCCGTAAAACGGGTGAAAGGCCGCGTGCGGCAGCCAGGCCTCGTCGAAATGCAGGTTCTCGACATAACCGTCGAGCATGCCCTTGATGGTTTCGGTGTTGTAAAGCACGCCGTCGTAGGTGGACTGCGTGATGGTCAGCACGCGCGGCTTGACCTTTTTGGCGTCCACGCCCTTGAGCAGCGGATTGGCCTTGATCTTGGCCTGGATGGACGCTTGCTCGAACTCCTCTTTCGGGATGGGTCCGATGATGCCGAAGTGGTTGCGCGTCGGTTTCAAAAACACCGGGATCGCCCCGGTCATGATGATGGCGTGCAGGATGGACTTGTGGCAGTTGCGGTCCACCACCACCACATCGCCCGGCGCCACCGTGTGGTGCCAGACCATCTTGTTGGAGGTCGAGGTGCCGTTGGTGACGAAGAAGCAGTGGTCGGCGTTGAAGATACGGGCCGCATTGCGCTCGGACGCGCCGACCGGGCCGTCGTGGTCCAGCAACTGGCCCAGCTCTTCGACCGCATTGCAAACGTCGGCGCGCAGCATGTTTTCACCAAAAAACTGGTGGAACATCTGCCCGACCGGGCTCTTCAAAAAGGCCACGCCGCCCGAATGCCCCGGGCAATGCCACGAGTAGGAGCCGTCTTCGGCGTAATCCAGCAAGGCCTTGAAAAAGGGCGGCTGCACGCCTTCGAGGTAACTCTTGGCCTCGCGGATGATGTGGCGCGCCACGAACTCGGGCGTGTCCTCGAACATGTGGATGAAGCCATGCAGCTCGCGCAGGATGTCGTTCGGGATGTGGCGCGAAGTTTTGGTCTCGCCATAGACGTAAATCGGCACGTCCAGGTTTTTGCGCCGCACTTCCTCGATGAAGTGGCGCAGGTTGAGCACGGCGGGATCCAGGTCCGGTCCGGGCGTGAACTCCTCGTCGTCGATCGACAGGATGAAGGCACTGGCGCGGCTTTGCTGCTGTGCGAATTGCGACAGGTCACCGTAGCTGGTCACGCCCAGCACTTCGAAGCCCTCGGTTTCGATCGCCTGGGCCAGCGCACGGATGCCCAGGCCGGAGGTGTTTTCGGAGCGGAAGTCTTCGTCGATGATGACGATGGGAAAACGGAATTTCATCAAAAGGCCTTTGCCTGGAACTGCCAAAAAAATCGAATCAGGGCCGAAGTGTAAGGATATTTGGTGAAGGCCGAGGCCGCTTGGCCTTGCCGGCACCGGGTTAAGCTTGCCAAATCACGCTTCTGGCCCAAAATGTGGCTTTTACGAAACGCAGGGAGGAACTCGACATGAGCGAATCAACCATCTGGTGGTTGCTGGCCGGTGGCGCCGTCGCGCTGGAGCTGGTCACCGGCACGTTTTACCTGCTGATGCTGGCCGTGGGCATGATTGCCGGCGCGCTGGCCGCCCATCTGGGCGCCTCGGTGATGGCGCAAATTGTGGTTTCTGCCGTGGTCGGCGGTGGAGCGGTTGCCCTCTGGCACTGGAAACGCAGCAAGGACCCCCAGCCCGCCGCCGCCAATGCCAACCGCGATGTCCAGATGGACATTGGCGAAACCGTCCATGTGCAGCAATGGAATGAAGACGCCACTGCCAGCGTCAAATACCGCGGTGCCCAGTGGACCGTTGAACTCGCAGACCACGAGGCCGCGCCTCAGCCCGGCCTGTTCAAGGTCCGGCAACTCAACGGCAACCGCCTGGTGGTCGACAAGGCTTGACCCCTCATATCCCCTGCCGCTGATGGCAGCGGCCCTTTTTTGTTTCAACGGAGAATTTCATGGAAATCGCACTCGTCATACTGGTGATTGCCGTCATTTTTATCGCGCGCAGCATCAAGGTCGTGCCCCAGCAAAACGCCTGGGTGGTCGAGCGGCTGGGGAAATTCCACGCCAGCCTGACACCCGGCCTGAATTTCCTGATCCCCTTCATTGACCGCGTCGCCTACAAACACTCCCTCAAGGAGATTCCGCTTGATGTGCCCAGCCAGGTCTGCATCACGCGTGACAACACCCAGTTGCAGGTCGACGGCATCCTGTACTTCCAGGTCACCGATCCGATGCGCGCCAGCTACGGCTCGTCCAACTACATCGTCGCCGTGACGCAACTGGCGCAGACCTCGCTGCGCTCCGTGATCGGCAAACTCGAGCTCGACAAAACCTTCGAAGAGCGCGACATCATCAACGCCCAGGTGGTAGCCGCCATTGACGAAGCCGCGCTGAACTGGGGCGTGAAGGTGTTGCGTTATGAAATCAAGGACCTGACACCGCCGAAAGAAATCCTGCACGCGATGCAGTCGCAGATCACCGCCGA
>JAZKGR010000001.1:0-17467 GCA_040385775.1 Pseudomonadota bacterium | reverse complement strand
GCGGCCCAGCCTCAAGTAAGAACTGTTATGAAAATCGCTCAAGAAATACGCGCCGGTAACGTCATCATGCACGGCAAGGACCCGATGGTCGTGCTCAAGACCGAATACAGCCGCGGCGGGCGCAACTCTGCCACCGTGCGCATGAAGCTCAAAAGCCTGATCGCCAACTTCAACACCGAGCAGGTGTTCAAGGCCGACGACAAGGTCGACCAGGTCATCCTCGACAAGAAGGACTGCACCTACTCCTACTTTGCCGACCCGATGTACATCTGCATGGACGCCGAGTACAACCAGTACGAAGTTGAAGCCGAAAACATGGGCGACTCGCTGAACTACCTGCAGGACGGCATGGAACTCGAAGTCGTGTTTTATGACGGCAAGGCAATTTCGGTCGAGGTGCCGACCAGCGTGCAGCGCGAGATCACCTGGACCGAGCCCGCCGTCAAGGGCGACACCTCCGGCAAGGTGCTCAAGCCGGCCAAGCTGGCCACCGGTTTTGAAATCGGCGTGCCGATTTTTGTGGCCCAGGGTGATGTTGTCGAGATCGACACCCGCACCGGTGAATACCGCAAGCGCGTCTGAGCGACGGCTTCTCTCCCTGAAAAAAAGGCTCCTCGTGGAGCCTTTTTCTTTGGGCCGCCTGCAAGCGCCACCGCGTTCCGTCCTTCATACACAATGCCATCATGGAAAACACACAAGACCTCAACGAAAACCGGCTCGCCGATGCCTGGGCTGAATTGCAGACACATGCCGACCAGGGCAACCCGCTGCAGGCCGACGCCTACCGGCTCGCGTTTGCCGACCCGGAGTTTTTGCTGCGCCGCGAAACGCGCGGCATCCGTTTCCAGCTCGAAATGCTCAAGCCCGACATGGAGCAGGTCGCCCAGGGCATTGAAAACACCATCGTGGTGTTCGGCAGCGCGCGCTTTCCCTCACCTGAAACAGCCCATGCTTCTTTGCTTGCAGCACAGGCGAATCTGGCAGAAATCAATAGTGATGACAGCAACGCGGAGGCGCGACGCCATGCACACGATGCTTTGCTGGTGGCAGAACGTCACGTCCGCAACGCCTACTACTACGAGCAGGCTCGGCTGTTCGGCCGCATGGTGGCGACCCACAGCAAACATCGCCCGCCGGAGGAACAGCTGTTCATCTGCACCGGCGGCGGCCCCGGCATCATGGAGGCGGCCAACCGCGGCGCCCATGAGATGGGTGTGCCCACGGTGGGCCTGAACATCGCCCTGCCACATGAGCAAAGCTCCAACCCCTATGTCACGCCCTCGCTGAGCTTCAAGTTCCATTACTTCGCGCTGCGCAAGATGCACTTCATGATGCGCGCCAAGGCGCTGGTGGCGTTTCCCGGTGGTTTCGGCACGCTCGACGAGCTGTTCGAGGTCATCACCCTGGTGCAGACGCGCAAGGCCAAGCCGGTGCCCATCATCCTGTTCGGCTCGGATTACTGGAAACGGCTGCTCAACTTCGATGTACTGATCGAGGAAGGCGCGATCTCACCGGAAGACCTCAAGTTGTTTGAATATGTCGACGATCCCCAAGTGGCCTGGGACGCGATCAAGACCTTCTACCAGTTGTAGCCCCCACGGTTGCTCACTGCGTGTAGCGCTCTGCCCCCCGAGGGGGCCGCTGCGCCTGCGGGCCCGCGAAGCCGGACCCGCGGCCCCTGCTTGAAGGGCCCCATCTCGCTCGATGCGGGTGGATCAGTCTCTTAACAGCCAGGCGGCACGCGCGCCGGCACCGACCACCGCGCCGGTGGCCCAGAACACGCCGGCGATACCGATCACCGCGCCCAGGGTGCCGAACAACATGGGCATCACCACGCTCGACGCGTTGATGGCCATCAGGCGCAGACCCAGCGCTTCACCGTGGCGGGCCTCGGGTGTGATCTGGTGCAGCATGCTCATGATCATGGGCTGGACCGTGCCCAGCGCGAAACCCAGCAGCACCGAACACACCCCCATGCCCAGCGCCGTGCCCATGAAGGGGTAAACGCCGAACAGCACGGCGGTCATGAGCATCGCGCCCACCAGCACGCGCCATTCGCGCAGGTGCGCGGCCAGCAGCGGCATGACCATGCGGATGGCGGCGGCAGCCACGGCAAAAGCACCGAGGATGGAGCCGATGACCGAGGCGCTGATGCCTTTTTCAAAACCCAGCACCGGCACCACAAAAGTGTGCACGTCCCAGCAGGACGCCAAAAACCAGTTCACCAGCATCAGGCGGCGAAACGGCGGGTCGCGCAGCAGGTCCCAGGCACTGGGCGGCGCGCTGCCAGGCTCGACGACCACCGGCGGCAGCTCGCGCGTGGGCCGCACCAGCAGCCAGCAGGCCAGCGGCAGCACCGCCATCAGGAAAAACGCCGCCCGGTAACCGGTGGTGCTGTTGGGCATGGCGCCCGCATGGTCGATCAGCAAGCCCGCCGTGAAGGGGCCGATGAAGTTGGACACCGCAGGCCCTATCGACAGCCAGCTGAACACGCGCCGCAGTTGCAGCGCCCCGGCGGCAGCGCGCCCGACATGGCGCTGCAGCGAAATCACCGCCACGCCGGTAGCGCCGCCGGTCAGCAGCGCCGCCAGGCACAGCACAGGAAACACCGGGAAGGCGACCGCCATGCCGGCACCCATCATGGCCGCTACCACGCTGTAGCCGATGGGACGCTTGAGGCCGTGGCGGTCGGCAAAACGGCCCGCCGGCAGCGCCAGAAACACCTGGGTCAGCGCAAACAGCGCCAGCAACACACCGACCGCCGCGGGACTGTAGCCCTCGCGCAGCGCCAGCAGCGGCGCGGCCATGCGGGTGCCGGCCATGCAGGCATGCAGGCACACCTGGGCAAGGATCAGGCGGGCCAGTTCAGGTGTCATGAATAGTGATCAAATCGGGCTCCAGCCCAAGCCACACGGGAGGAAGCAGCTATCAAAACGGGAGCAACCCAGCTCAATCGTCGAGGCCATCCGGATCCAGCACCGGCGGCAGCAGCGCCTGGGACTCGGCGTCGGGCAAGGCCTCGACCTTGCGCAGGGCCAGCCGCATCTGCTTGGCGCGGGTGTCGGCCTTGTCCAGCGTGTCGGACGCCTTGGCGACCTGCTCCTTGATGCGGGCAACCCACTCGCCATAACGCTCGAACTCGGTCTTGACGGCACCGAGCACCTTCCAGACCTCGGAGGCCTGCTGCTCCAGCGCCAGCGTGCGGAAACCCATGTGCAGGCTGTTGAGCATGGCCAGCAAGGTGGTCGGTCCGGCCAGCGTCACGCGGTGCTGGCGCTGGATCGCATCCATCAGGCCGGGCCGGCGCAAGACCTCGGCATACAGGCTTTCGACCGGCAGGAACAGGATGGCGAAGTCGGTGGTGTGCGGCGCGGCCAGGTAGTTTTCGGCAATCGACTTGGCCTCGCTGCGGATACGCGCCTCCAGCGCCTTGCCGGCCAGCTCCACGGCGGCCGGGTCCACACGTTCATGCGCGTCGAGCAGGCGTTCGTAGTCGTCGCGCGGAAATTTCGCGTCGATAGGCAGCCACACCGGTGAGCCCTCGTCACCACGCCCCGGAAAGCGGATGGCGAAGTCCACGCGCTGTCCGCTGCGCGGTTTGGTCTCGACCTGCTTGGCATACTGCTCGGTGGTCAGCACCTGCTCCAGCAGCGCTTCGAGCTGGACCTCACCAAACACGCCACGTGTCTTGACGTTGGTCAGCACGCGCTGCAGGCTGCCCACGCCAACCGCCAGCGACTGCATCTCGCCCAGGCCCTTGTGCACCTGCTCGAGCCGGTCGGCCACCTGCTTGAAGCTTTCACCGAGACGCGTCTCCAGCGTGGTCTGCAGTTTTTCGTCCACCGTCTTGCGCATCTCGTCGAGCTTGGCCGAGTTGGTCTGCTGCAACTGGGCCAGTTGCTGCTCCAGTGTCTCGCGCACTTCGACCATGCGCCTGGCGTTCGATTCGCTGACCGACTGCAACTGGGTGCTCAGGGTGTCGGACAGGGTTTTCTGCAGCAGCGTCAGTTGCTGGGCAAAGGCGTCGATCTGCGTGTTTTGGGTCCGCGTCGCTTCTGCCGCCTGTTTGACCAGGGTCTCCTGAAAAGTCGCCAGGCTGTGTGTCATCTCCTGGCGCGCGCCGCGCGAGGACTCACTGATCTCGCGCCGCAGCTCGCGCTCCAGCCGCTCACTGGCGGCCAGCAACTCGGCGCGGCCGCTGTCGGGCACCGCGGGCTTGCGGACCAGCAACACGATCACAGCCACCAGAATGGCCAGCGCCAGCGCGATGAGGAGCCACAGTTCGGTCAAGACCGATCCTCAGCCGTTCAGCACCGCGAGGTTCAGCGGCGTCAGCGGTTTTTTGTCCTTGAAGAAGCCAATCAGGTTGTCTACCGCCAGGTTCGCCATCGCCAGGCGCGTCGGCACGGTGGCGCTGGCGATGTGCGGCGTCAGCACCACATTCGGAACCGTCAGCAGATCGGGGTGAACTTTGGGTTCGCCTTCAAACACGTCCAGCCCGGCGGCAGAAATGGTTTTGTCGCGCAGGGCTTTGGCCAGCGCCGCATCGTCCACAATGCCGCCGCGCGCAATGTTCACCAGCGTCGCGGTGGGTTTCATCATCGCCAGTTCGGCCGCACCGATGGTGTGATGCGAAGCCGGCGAGTACGGCAAGACCAGCACCACGTGGTCGGCAGTTTTCAGCAGCTCTTCCTTGCTGACGTAGCTGGCTTTGCATTCCGCTTCCATTGCGGCATCGAGGCGCGAGCGGTTGTGGTAAATCACCTTCATGCCAAACCCGTGCGCACCGCGCTTGGCAATGCCCTGGCCGATGCGGCCCATACCCAGCACACCCAGCGTGCTGCCGTGGATGTCGGAGCCGGCGAACATGTCGTAGCTCCATTTTCCCCACTTGCCGGCGCGCAGGAAATGCTCGCTCTCGGTGACGCGGCGGGCGGTTGCCATCAGCAGCGCAAAACCGAAATCGGCCGTGGTTTCGGTCAGCACGTCCGGCGCGTTGGTGGCCAGCACACCGGCTGCCGTCATCGCGTCAATGTCGAAGTTGTTGTAGCCCACGGCCATGTTGGCGCAGATTTTCAGGCGCGGGCAGGCAGCCAGCACCTCGCCGTCGATGCGGTCGCCGCCGGTGGTGAAGGCACCATCCTTGTCCTTCAGTTTTTCAGCCAGCTCGGCCTTGGACCAGATCGCGTCGGACTGGTTGGCCTCGACCTCGAAGTGTTGCTCCAGGCGGCTGATGACTTCGGGAAAAATCGCGCGGGCGACGAGGATTTTGGGTTTGCTCATGAGTGTCTCTCTTGTTGACAGGAAGAACGGGCGGGCTACTTGAACCAGATGAAGGTCATCACGACAAACAGCGGAATCAGCACCGCGCCCGACCAGGCCATGTAGCCGAAGAAGCTCGGCATCTTGACGCCACGGTCCTCGGCAATGGCCTTGACCATCAGGTTGGGCGCATTGCCGATGTAGGTGTTGGCGCCCATGAACACCGCGCCGGCGGAAATCGCCGCCAGGGTCGGCGCCAGTGTGTTCATCAGGACTTGCGGGTCGCCGCCGGCGGTATTGAAAAACACCAGATAAGTCGGCGCGTTGTCGAGGAAGGAACTCAGCGCGCCGGTGGCCCAGAAGTACATGGCCGGGTCGGGCTGGCCGTCCGGCCGCGTGACCAGGGACACCACGGCGCCAAAGGGCCCGCTGGTGCCGGCCTTGAGCATGGCAATCACCGGAATGATGGTCAGGAAAATGCCGGCGAACAGCTTGGCCACCTCCGCCATCGGGCCCCAGGAGAACTGGTTGTCCTCGTGCACCTTCGCGGCGGTGAGCTTGAGCGACAGCAAGGTGATCGCAATCAGGCCGGCGTCGCGCACCATGCCCGGCAGTCCGACCTCGGTGCCGTAGATGTCGAACACCACCGGGGATTTCCAGAAACCGCTGAGCAGCACCAGCCCGGCAATACCCGCCAGCAGGCCGAAGTTGAAAGCGCCGTCGAAGCCCAGGCGCTGGGTGTCCGGCGTGGGGTCCACCGGCTGCACACCTTCGTTGCGGTAATACCAGCTGTCGAGCAGATAAAAAATCACCAGCAGACTGCCGATCAGGAACAGGGTTTCCGGAAAGATGTGCTTGAGCGTCCAGAAAAAATCCACACCCTTCAGAAAGCCGAGAAACAGTGGCGGGTCGCCCAGCGGCGTCAGTGACCCCCCGGCATTGGACACGATGAAAATGAAGAAGACCACGATGTGGGCGCTGTGCTTGCGGTTGTCATTGGCGCGGATCAGGGGGCGGATCATCAGCATGGAGGCGCCGGTGGTGCCCATGAAGCTTGCCAGCACCGCACCGATCAGCAGCAGGCCGGCGTTGAGCGCAGGACTGCCGTGCAGGTTGCCGCGGATGAAAATGCCGCCGGCCACCGTGAACAGCGCCGTCAGCAAGATGATGAAGGGGATGTACTCCGCCACCAGCGCATGCACCAGGCTGATCCCGGCCACCGAGGGCCCGAACATCACGGCAAAGGGAATGAAAAACGCCAGCGTCCATGCAGCCGCGACCTTGCCGAAATGGTGGTGCCAGAACGCAGGCATCAGCAGGGGCATCAGCGCGATGGACAGCAGCAGGCCGGCAAACGGCACGCCCCACAGCGGCGACAACTGGCTGCCGTCGAAATCGGCTGCGAGCGCCAGACCGGGCCAGACAAAAAACAAAGCCGCGACGGCGACCCAGCGCGATATTTTCATGGTGTCTCCATTGTTTTCAAAACCCGGGGGACAAACCCCCGACCCCAATTATCCCGGTGTCGCGATGTCAAAAACCTGACGCAGGTAGGCCAGGTATTTTTCGTCGTCGCACATGTTTTTTGAAGGCGTGTCCGACAGCTTGGCCACCGGCTGGCCGTTGCAGCGCACCATCTTGATGACAATTTGCAGCGGCTCGTAACCGAGATCATTGGTCAGGTTGGTGCCGATGCCGAAAGCCAGCTGGCAACGCCCCTTGAATTGCGAATACAGCTCGATGGTGCGCGGCACTGTCAGGCCGTCGCTGAAGATCAGCGTCTTGGTTTTCGGATCGACCCGGTTTTTGGCGTAATGCGCCAGCATGCGCTCGCCCCACTCGAACGGGTCGCCGCTGTCATGGCGCGCACCGTCGAACAACTTGCAAAAATACATGTCGAAGTCACGCAGGAAGGCGCTCATGCCGTAAACATCGCTCAGCGCAATCCCGAGGTCGCCGCGGTACTCTTTCGCCCAGGATTCGAAGCCAAACACCTGGCTGTCGCGCAGGCGGGGCCCGAGCGCCTGGCAGGCCTGCAGGTATTCATGCGCCATGGTGCCCAGCGGCGTCAAGCCGAGCTTCATCGCAAACAACACATTGCTGGTACCTGCAAATTGCCCGGCAGGGCCTGTCCCCAGACGCGCACTCAAGGTACGCAGCACTTCTTCATGCCAGGCCTTGCCGAAGCGGCGCCGCGTGCCGTAGTCGGCAATTTTCAGCTCCGCCAGCCCCTTGCCCTGCAGCAGCCCTATTTTGGTGTCCAGACGTTTGCGCCCTTCCGTGACGTCGGCGAGCTTTTGTGTGTTGCGGAAATAAACCTCATTGATGATGGCCAGCACCGGAATCTCGAACAGGATGGTGTGCAGCCAGGGGCCCTCGATCACCACCTCAATTTCGCCGGACGGCAGCGCCTTGACGCTGACGTATTTTTCATTGAGTCGGAACAGGCCCAGGAAATCGACAAAGTCGCTCTTGATGAAACGCATGGCCCGCAGATAGGCCAGCTCGGCATCCTGGAACTGCAGGCTGCACAGCAGGCGTATCTCTTCCCGGATTTCGCGGACGTAAGGCGCCAGATCACCGATGCCAGCCGCGCCGGCATTGCGGCACTTGAAGCGGTATTCGACCTGAGCTCCCGGAAACTGGTGCAGCACGACCTGCATCATGGTGAACTTGTAGAGGTCGGTGTCAAGCAGACTGGTAATGATCATCGTTGGGCATTCCCATAAATCCATTTTGTGGGCGAATTGCGGCGTTGCGCGGTGCTCGGAATCCTCATGCACCCAAGTGCATTCCGGTGTCCTGCGCGCCGCGCGCCTTGCACTTCATCCCAAAAAACTGAATTTCTGGAAATGCCCGGGCCGCGTGCAATCAAAAAAAATCAACCCAGGAAATCGACCTCGAACAACAGCGTGGCATTTGGCGGAATCACGCCTCCGGCGCCGCGGGCGCCGTAGCCGAGTCCTGCGGGGATCACCAGGCGGCGCGTACCGCCCACCGACATGCCCTGCACACCTTCGTCCCAGCCCTTGATGACCTGGCCGGCGCCGAGCGAAAACTCGAACGGGTCGCCACGGTCCTTGCTCGAATCGAACTTGGCGCCCTGCACGCCATCGTTGAAAAGCCAGCCGGTGTAATGCACGCGGACGTGCTGGCCGGCCTTCGCAATTGCGCCGGTGCCGAGCACGGTATCCTCGTATTGGAGGCCGGAGGGGGTAGTGGTCAGTGCCATGTTTGGTCTTTCAAAAATAGGAGGGAAATGCGCGTTTGCGCGAACCCCTGACTTTACCTCCAAGCGCGGGCGATCACGGGGTCTCAATCCAGCAGGGGCCGAGCGACAGCAGGGGCTCTATTCAAGCCAGGTGGTGAAGTCCTGCGGGCTGACGCGTGGCGTGCGGAAGATGTTGACCAGTGCGGTTTCATCGGCGTAGCCCAGCGACATGCCGCAGACCAGCATTTCATCGGCGCCAGCACCTATATGCGGCAGGATGATGCTGGCAAAGCCATTCCAGGCCGCCTGCGGGCAGGTGTGCAGCCCATGGCCGCGCGCGGCCACCATCAGGTTCTGCATGAACATGCCGTAGTCCACCAGGCTGCCGCGCCCCATCACGCGGTCCAGCGTGAACATCAGCCCGACCGGCGCATCGAAAAACCTGAAGTTGCGCTGATGCTGGGCGTGCATCTTGTCCTTGTCGCCTTTGCCGATTCCGAGCAGGCCGTACAGGCCCCATCCGTTCTCGCGGCGCCGGTCGATGTAGGGCGACACCCATTTTTCCGGGTAGTAGGGGTACTCCTCGGGGTACTGCGCCGCCAGGTCGGGGTTGGCGCGAATGGCGTCGTGGACGCTGCAGACCTTGCCCACCAGGGCGTCGCGGCTGGCGCCCTGCAGTACATAGACCTTCCAGGGCTGGGTGTTGGTGCCGGACGGCGCACGGCTGGCCAGGGCCAGCAGGTGCTCCAGCGTTTCGCGCGGGACGGGCGTGGGCAGAAAGGCCCGGGTGGACATGCGGCTGTCAATGGCGGCATCCACGGCATTCAGGGTTTCGGTCACTTGAGTTTTTCCAGTACTGACAGGAGTTGGGGAGGCAAGGCAACCGGGCGGCGCGTCTGTTTGTCGACGTACACATGAATGAAATGGCCTTTGGCGGCCGTCAGCTCTGCTGACGGGTCACCCGGTTTGCCGGAAAACAAACCCACCTCGTAACGCACGCTGGACGAACCCGCATGTGCCACGCGAATGCCCGCCAGTACGGGGTCGGGGAAGGCCAGCGGCGCAAAATAATTGCACTGGGTTTCGACCACCAGGCCGATCACCGCGCCTTCATGGATGTCGATCGCGCCGGACTCGATCAGGTAGCCGTTGACGGCGGTGTCGAACCAGCTGTAATAAACGACGTTGTTGACATGGCCGTAGACATCGTTGTCCATCCAGCGCGTGCCAATGGGGCGAAAGACTTTGTAGGCGCTGCGGGGCTCGGCTTGGGGTCGAGGGGGGGAATTCATACAGCTATTCTGCCAGCGCCCTGCCCCGTCTCAAGACAGTGCCTGCCAGCGTTCCCAGTAGCCGAGCGCAGCCCGGAAAGTGTTGACCTGTACCTGGACTGTGTCCTCGATGTTGACACCATAGCCGCCGGCCATCGTCAGCGCCAGCGGGATGCGACGCTGAAAAGCCCAGTCAAAGACCCGGCGGTCACGCGCCTCCAACCCGTCCCAGCTGAGTTTGAGCCGCCCGAGCCGGTCCCCCTCGTGAGGATCGGCGCCGGCGAGGTAAATCACCAGGCCCGGTGAGAATCGCCGGTCCAGCTCGTCCAGTGCCAACTCCAGCGCATGCAGGTAAGCATCGTCGCGGCAACCGTCGGGCAGCTCCACATCCAGGTCGCTGGCCTCCTTGCGGAAAGGAAAGTTTTTCTGGCCGTGCATGGACAGCGTGAACACGGTCGGGTCACGGCTGAAAATGCTGGCCGTGCCGTTGCCCTGGTGCACGTCCAGGTCGATGATCGCCACCTGCAGCGGATGGCGGTCACTGCGGCGCAGGCGCGCATGTTCGGCTTGCATGAGCCGCGCCGCAATGGCCGCGTCGTTGAACACGCAAAATCCGCTGCCCTTGGCCGCCGACGCGTGGTGGGTGCCGCCGGCCATGTTGGCGGCGATGCCTTCTGCCGGCCGGCCGCCCAGGCCCATGGCCACGCGGGCGGCCGCGACGGTGGCGCCGGCCGAGCGGCGCGAGCGCTCCACCATCGCAGGACTCCATGGAAAGCCGATCTCGCGCATCGCGGCAGGGCTCAGGCTGCCACTCACGACCGCCTGGATATAGGCCGGGTCATGCGCCAGCGCCAGTTCGCCGTCGCTGACGGGCAGCGCCACACCCGGCCGCACTTGGGGCAACTCAAGCGCGACGCGGCTGCGCAGGCGCTCGTACTTGCCCATGGGGAAACGGTGCCCATCCGGTAGCGGCAACACAAAGTGATCAGCGTAGAAAGCTTGCATGGTGGTCAGCGGCAGGTAGGCCAGGCAGGTTCTTCCGCCTGGGAACAGGGAACATCCCGGACGCGGTAGTCCAAGGGTAACTCCTAGTGAACAACAAGGGAATGGTCTCTTGATTTGGTTATAAAAAATAGCTATCTTTAATAACCAAATGAAAAAGTTTCCCTGATTTCACGACCGGTTCGCCCATGACGACACGCGTTTCAATCACACCAAGGTGCACACCATGTCCTGGCTCACTTCCCACATTGCAGGCCGCGCGCAAGACCTGAAACCACTGCGCCCCACGGCCGCGGACGAAGCGGCCGCTATCGAAAAAATACGCGTATCCATGCTTGCGGCCCTTGACGCCGGGGCCGGCGCCGGGGACAGGCCCTGCCGGTTGAAGTCGCGCATCGCGCACGCGCCGGATGCCCAGGGCCTGTGGGCACTGCGAGGCGAACTCATGGCGGTTTTGGCAGGCGATCAGGGGGAAGCGCGTGCGGTCGGGAAGTTGCAGCAACTCACCAGCCTGTTTCGGGATGTGCTGCCACAGGGTCTGGCCTCAAGTCTGGGCCACCCCGGCCAGCGGGAACGCCATGCGGTCAACGACGCTTCGATGCAATTGCGGCGGCAGAGATAACAAGCAACACAGTCAACGACTTTAAGGAGACAGACATGTTTCGATCCATCTTCATTGCATTGATGCTCACCACCAGCGCCTGCGCATTCGCGGGCGACAAGGGCGTCACCCCCACCGAGATCCGGCTCGGCGCCTCTGCCGTGCTCAGCGGCCCGCTGGGGCCGCAAACTGCGGACTACGGCGTGGGCTCACGGCTGTACTTCGAGGCGGTCAATGCCGCAGGCGGCGTGCATGGCCGCAAGATCAGCTACGTCACGCTCGACGACGGCTTCGACGTCAAGCGCGCTGTTGAAAACACCCGAAAATTGATCGAGGAGGATGGCGTCTTCATGATCTACAACAGCACCGGTACGGCCCAGACCGGCGCCATTTTGCCGCTGCTGGCCGAAACCCGGACCATCGCCTTTGGCCCGGTCACCGGCGCTTCTGCTTTCAGGGACAAGTTCAATCCTTACCTGTTTCATGTGCGGGCGAGCTACGCCAATGAAGCGCGGCGCATTATTTCGCAACTCAAGCAAATGGGCATTTCCCGCATCGCGGTGTTCTACCAGGACGACGGTCTCGGCAAAACCCTGCTCGCCGAGCTGCGGCAGGCGGCAAGCCTCGAAAAAATCACCTTTGTCCTTGAAACAAAGATAGACCCGGCCCAGCCGGACTTTGCGGCAGCGGCAGTGGCGACCGAGAAGGCCCAGCCCCAGGCCGTGGTTCTCGGCACGGCAGGCACCACGTTCACGTCCTATATCAAGGCGGTCCATCAGACCGCCGCCAAGCCAGGCTTCTACGGTTTTTCCGTCGCAAGCCTGGACGTGATCAACCGCGAACTGAAGGAACAGGGCCGGGGGATTGTCCTGACGCAAATCATGCCTTCCCTGCGCAACACCACCATCCCGGTGGTTGCGGAGTATCTCAAGCTGCTGCGCGAGAAAACACCGGACGCGCGTCCCTCCGCTTCACAGTTCGAGGGATTTGTGCATGCCAAGCTGCTGGTCGAAGGATTGCGCAAAGCCGGCCGTTCATTGACCACGGATTCCTTTATCAAGGCCATGGAGGCCACGGGTGACATCAGCTTCGGCCGGTTTGTGGCGAAATACTCGCCGCAATCGCACAACGGCTCGTCGTACGTCGAAATGGCCATCGTCGACAACGAGGGGCAACTGCGTTACTGACGGGCCAAGCTCTCCCCGCCTAGGGCTCCATCCCTAAAATGCTGCACTGCAGCAAAAATCGCTTGCAATCGACCGGGTAATCCCTATACTTGAGTTATGTTGCAGTGCAGCAATCGACAAACCGCAAGCCAGCAGATTGTCCAGCAGCGCAACTAGTTGAAATCGTTAACCCACCTATATTGGAGATTTAAATATGTTGACCGCTGAACAAATCATGGCTTCCCACAAAGCAAACGTCGAAACCCTGTTTGGTCTGACCAGCAAGGCTTTCGAAGGCGTTGAGAAACTGGTTGAACTCAATGTCCAGGCTTCCAAAGCCGCTCTGGCCGAGTCCGCCAACCACACCCAATCCCTCATGGGCGTCAAAGACGCACAAGAGCTGCTGGCCCTGCAAGCCGGCCTGTTCCAGCCGCTGGCTGAAAAGACCGCTGCCTACAGCCGTCACCTGTACGACATCGCCACCGCCACCGGCGCCGAAGTCGGCAAGTCCTTTGAAGGCCAGGCTGCTGAAGCCCAAGCCAAATTCATGGGCCTGGTTGACAGCGCCGCCAAAAACGCACCGGCCGGTTCCGAGACCGCCGTTGCCGTGATGAAAAGCGCCGTGGCTGCCGCCAACAACGCTGTCGAATCCATGCAAAAAGCTGTCAAGCAAGCCACCGACATGGCCGAAGCCAATTTCACCGCCGCCACCAACAGCGCTGTGAGCGCGACCAAGACTGCTTCGAAAAAGCGCTGATTTTTTCGGGGCCTGCAAAGTCAGGCCCCCGCCAGTTGTCTCCTCGGGTCCTTCCAGAAATCAGTTCACGGACCCCTTCAAAGCCTGATTGCAAGATCAGGCTTTTTTTTGCCTGTTTTGGCCTCCAGTCCCGAGCGGGCTTGGGCAAGCAGCTATCAAAACAGGAGCATCAACGCAGCTGCAAAGCCGTCAGCCGGGCGCGCAGGGCCGGTAGCGCGGCCTGCATCGCGGCGCGTCCGGCGTCAATCGCGCGCTGGCGCGCCGAGAAGTCCGCGCTTTTGAGGCCGACCTGGGAGGGTTGCACCAGCACATCGGCGTCCTTGAGTTCGTACTGATTGATACTTTTGCCCATGATGGCAAAGGTCTGCAGCAGGATCTGCAGCGTGCCCTCGGCCGGATTCGCCTCGGGCGGGCTGGAAATGTCCACCGCAATCACCAGGTCGGCGCCCATTTGCCGCGCAAAACGCACCGGCACCGGTGAGACCAGGCCACCGTCGACATATTCGCGCCCATTGATCTTGACCGGTACAAACACCGCCGGCACCGCGCTGGACGCCCGCACCGCCGTCCCCGTGTCCCCGCGCTGAAACAGCACGGCCTGGCCGCTGTTCAGGTCGGTCGCCACGATGCCCAGCGGGATGGCCATGTTTTCGATCAGGCGGCCCGCCACCAGATCGTTCACATAACGGCCCAGGGCCTCGCCGCGAAACATGCCGCGGCCAAAAATCGGCAGCATCCAGTCGGTGATGGCAACCTCTTCCAGGCTCAAGGCCGTTTGCTGCAATTGGGCGCCGCTTTTGCCGCTGGCATAAAGCGCCGCGACCAGGCTGCCGGCCGAGGTGCCGACCACCAGCGAGGGCTTCAAGCCGGCCTCTTCCAGAGCGGCGATCACCCCCACATGCGCAAACCCCCGTGCCGCACCACCACCCAGCGCCAGGCCGATCCTGACCGGCTTGCCCGAGGGCATCTGGACGCCGGGCGCAAGGGGTGGCGCCGGCGGTCCTGACGTGGCGCAACCGGCCAGCACCAGCGCCAAAGCGCACCCCAGCATGCGCAAAGGCGCGCCACACACAGCCAGCGCCAGCGCCCATGCCCCTGCGGCACCCTTGACTATGTGATTGAGATCAATTCTTGTTTGTATTACCATCTGCATATTCGCCACTTCATAGCCCGATTTCATGTCTAAAACCGCATCTTCCCTGGCCGCAGCCGCCCTGGCAGCCACCACCCTGTTCGGCGCCATCGGCAGCGTCAGCGCTCAAGAGCAGGTCGTCAACCTGTATTCTGCACGCCACTACCAGACCGATGAAGGCATGTATGAGGCCTTTACCCGCACCACCGGCATCAAGATCAACCGCGTGGATGCCGACGACGCCGGCATTGTGGCGCGCCTCAAAGCCGAAGGCGCGGCCTCCCCGGCCGACGTGATCCTGCTGGTGGACGCCGCCCGCCTGGCCTCGGCCGATGCCCAGGGCCTGTTCCAGCCGATCAAGTCCAAAGTGCTGGACGCCGCGATTCCGGCCAACCTGCGCGCCGCGCCCACCGCCGATGGCGTGACCTGGACCGGTTTTTCGACCCGCGCCCGCGTGATTGTTTACGACCCGGCCCGTGTCAAGGCGGCCGATGTCGACAGCTACGAAAAACTGGCCGACCCCAAACTCAAGGGCCTGGTCTGCACCCGCTCGGGTTCGCACCCCTACAACCTGTCCTTGTTCTCCACCGTGGTGGAACGCCTGGGCGATGCCAAAGGTGAAGAATGGCTCAAGGGCGTGGTCGCCAACATGGCGCGCGCCCCCAAGGGTGGCGACACCGACCAGATCAAGGCCGTGGCCTCCGGTGAATGCGGTGTGGCCGTCACCAACAGCTATTACGTCGCGCGCCTGATCAAGTCCGACAAGGCCGATGACAAAGCCGTGATGCAAAAGGTCAAGGTCATGTTCCCGAACCAGGCCACGTCGGGCACCCACGTGAACATCGCCGGCGCGGCCGTCGCCAAAAACGCCAAGAACCCGGCCAACGCCGTGAAGTTCATGGAGTTCCTGTCCAGCGCGTTTGCGCAGGACTACTTTGCCAACGGCAACAACGAGTTCCCGGCCGCCAAAGGCGTCACCGCCAGCAACCCGGCCATCGTCGCCATGGGCGGCGCCAGCTTCAAGCCCGAAACCATCCCGCTCGGCGTGGTCGCCAAAAACCAGGTCAAGGTGCAGCAGATGCTGGACCGGGTTGGCTACAAGTAAGCGACCCTCCGCATGAAAAGCCCGGTCCGCCGGGCTTTTTTTATGACTGATAATCCGTGTTGACGTTGACGTTCACGTCAACCGCGTTACACCCCTCTTCTCTCATCTCCCAAGGAAACATCATGGACATCGCAGGCAAAGTATTCATCGTCACCGGCGGCGCCTCCGGCCTCGGTGAAGGCACGGCACGCATGCTCGCAGCCAAGGGCGGCAAGGTCGTCATCGCCGACATGCAGGTTGAAAAAGGCGAGGCCATCGCCAAAGACATAGGTGGCGCCTTCGTCAAGTGCGACGTCAGCCAGGAAGCCGACGGCCAGGCCGTGGTCGCCAAGGCCGTGTCCATGGGCAAACTCATGGGCCTGGTCAACTGCGCCGGCATCGCGCCCGCCGAAAAAACCGTCGGCAAAAACGGCGCGCACAAGCTCGACGTGTTCAGCAAGACCATCATGGTCAACCTGATCGGCAGCTTCAACATGATCCGCCTGGCTTCCGAAGCCATGTGCAAGAACGAACCCGAAGCCACCGGCGAGCGCGGCGTGATGATCTCCACTGCCTCGGTTGCGGCCTACGACGGCCAGATCGGCCAGGCCGCCTACAGCGCCTCCAAGGGCGGCGTTGTCGGCATGACCTTGCCGATCGCGCGCGACCTGGCGCGCAACGGCATCCGCAACATGACGATTGCCCCCGGCATCTTCGGCACACCGATGATGTTCGGCATGCCGCAGGAAGTGCAGGATTCGCTGGCCGCGTCGGTGCCTTTCCCCAGCCGCCTGGGCACGCCGCAGGACTACGCCAAGCTGGCGCAGCACATCTTTGAAAACGACATGCTCAACGGCGAAGTGATCCGGCTCGACGGCGCGATTCGCCTGGCGCCGCGTTAAGCAAGCACCATTCTCGCTATCTTATTGATAGCTATATGCTCCCGACCGCCGGGGGCTGCAGGCCGATTTGACCCACAAGGGGGCAAGTCGGCTTTTTTTCAGCTGCTTACAAATCATGGGCAGCGCGCCGGTCGCGCCGGCGCTTCGCACGGGCAAGCGAGGTTTAACATGGCACGCATCATCACCGGAGCGCCGCCCATGACCACCCCAGCCCTCTTCACGCCCACATCCTTTCCGCTCGCCGCCTGCGCACTGGCGGCCAGCGTGCTGCTGGCCGCCTGCAGCAGCACGCCGCCTTTGGCCTACAACGTGCCGCAGCAGCCCGAGGGCGCTTCGGGCTACACCGAAAAGCCGGGCTGGGCCACCAGCAAGTTCGCCGTCGCTGCCGCCAACCCGCTGGCCACCGACGCCGGCTACCAGGTGCTCAAGGCCGGTGGTTCGGCGATCGACGCGGCGATTGCGGTGCAGATGGTGCTGACGCTGGTCGAGCCGCAGTCCAGCGGCATCGGTGGCGGCGCGTTTTTGCTGCATTCCGACGGCAAGGTGGTCGAGGCTTTCGACGGCCGCGAGACCGCCCCTGGCGCTGCCGATGAAAAGCTGTTCCTGGGCACCGATGGCAAACCGCTGGCCTTCATCGACGGTGTGGTCGGCGGCCGCTCGGTCGGCGTGCCCGGCACGGTGCGCATGCTGGAGATGGCACACAAGCGGCACGGCAAGCTGCCCTGGGCGCAACTCTTCACGCCGGCCATCACGCTGGCCGAGGGCGGGTTCAGGGTCAGCGCGCGCCTCAACACCCTGCTGAAAACCGAGCAGCATCTGAAGAAGGACCCCACCGCTCTCGCCTATTTCTACCAGGCCAACGGCGAGCCGCTGGCCACCGGCACGCTGCTGCGCAACCTGCCCCTGGCCGATGTGCTGAAAAAAATCGCCGCCGGCGGCTCCAAAGCCCTGCTCGAAGGTGAGGTGGCGCAGGCCATCGTGGCCAAGGTGCAGGGCCACCCGACCAATCCCGGCAAGCTGAGCCTGGCCGACATGGCCGGCTACCAGGCCAAAAAACGCGAGCCGCTGTGCCACGACTA